>CAZLEQ010000023.1:0-43150 GCA_964558575.1 uncultured Acidimicrobiaceae bacterium
TGAACCCGCGACCTCCGGCTTGACAGGCCGGCGAACACTCCAGACTGTTCTACGCGCCCTGGAGCTGGCCCGAGAGTCCGGGCTGACCGTGGAAGTATATCGGTGTCACCGTACTGCTCAAGATAGGAGTGGGATCCCCGTGGCTGTCGTTCGACCCTGAAGGTTTCCGGTCCGCCTACGTTTGAGACCTGGACGACCCGATATCGGTGATGAGCCAGGGGAATCTGTCAATGTGAGCCGCGCGCCGAGGTGCCTGATAGTGGGTGATCCCGTGCGGTTAACCCCGGGCCCCGGGAGACGGCGATTGCGCTAGCTGGTACGGGATACGACCGCGCATTGCTTGACGGGCTTGAAACCGACGTCGGTGTACAGCCTGCGTGCTGCTGGATTGTCCTGCCGATAAGCGATCTTGACGCGATCTGCGCCCGCGTCGACCAGCAAGTTGATTCCAGCGGTCAGCACGTGGCGCGCTAGCCCTCGGCGCTGGTGGTCGTCCTCGGTGCGCATCGGCTCGACGAGACCGGTGCCAGTTTCGGGGTCGAACCAGAACAGCCCGTACGCCGCACCTCTGCCGTCACCATCGAGAACGACGAGGTCGAGGTCGGCTCGATAGAGCGATGTCTGGCGAAGGCGCTCCTCGACGTCGGGCCCGTTTCGAGCTGTCATGTGATGGGGAGCTGAAAGCGTGTCGAGACGACTCGCGAGTCGATAGTCCGAGTGGAGCGTGCTGGTCGCCGGTCGAGCGTCGGCGGCGAGCCATGAGTCGACCGCCTCGTCCTCCATGTTCGTGAATCCGTGCCCCGCGAGCACATCGGCCACGACGTCATCTGCGCGATCGATCACGAACTCGACCGCATCGAACCCTGCCTGGTTGGCATTAGCAAGGCCACGTTCGACGAGGTGCGCAATCCAATCACTACCTGTCTCTGGCATGACAATCGGATCGAGGCCGATCGCATCGCCCCAATCGGTTGCGATCACCGCCGCCTCCGGTCGACCGACGTCGTCGAACCAGAAGAGTTGAGGAAGAACGTCGGTGGAGCGGGGTGTCCGCCACCACCACTGAAAGTCTGCAGCCTCGAACACCCCCGCCGTCGGGTGTGTAGCGCGCACCCGCTGCAGCAGAGTCGTCACCGCTTGCAGATATCGAATCCCGACCCGATGCTCCTCGCGCATCCGCGCAATCTATCTGGGGCTGGCAAGCCGCCCATTCTGAACACCGATGCCGGAGAGGGAGGACTGGCGTCCACAGGTTCGGCGTGGGCTCGCACTCGACGCTGGGCGACGTCGGTCTTGCGGATGAGGCTGTCGACGAGACGCACATCGAACGGGCACAATGACCCGAGGTGGCATCGAGAGAGGATGTGTGAGCCGATGACAGTCAGTGAGTGGCTGTTGGATTCCGATCCAGCAATTCGTTGGCAGGTGATGCGCGACCTGACTGGCGAGCCAATGGATGTCGTGATTGCCGAGCGTGCACGTGTCGGCGTCGAGGGCTGGGGCGCACAGCTACTCGCGCTGCAAGACACCGACGGCAGATGGGACGGCGGAACCTATCGACCGGGTTGGGTCGATGAGTCAAAGCCCTTCTTCGACGCGTGGACGGCGACACACTTCTCCCTTCAACTCCTGTGTGACTTCGGTCTCGACCCCGAGGGTCCTGAGGCAAAACGGGCGGTGTCGCTCGTTCGCGAGAACGTCCGGTGGGACGCTAACGACGCCCTCTATTTCGAGGGCGAGACCGAGCCATGCATCAACGGAATCGCGCTTGCGATCGGCGCCTACTTCGGCGAGCCCGTCGACGGAATCGCCGGCCGCCTCCTGAGCGGCCAGCTCGACGACGGGGGCTGGAACTGCTGGACCGAGTACGGGGCGACGGTGTCATCGTTCCACACGACGATCTGTGTGCTCGAGGGGCTGCTGGGGTGGGAACGCGCCAAGGGACCATCGGAGGAGGTGCTGGCCGCTCGATCGAGGGGCGAGGAGTACCTCCTCGAACGAGGTCTGTTCCGTGCTCGCTCGACCAGACAGATCATCGAACCGAGATTCACGATGTTCTCGTTCCCGACCCGCTGGTACTACGACGTGCTCCGCGGTCTGGACTACTTCCGATCGACCGGCGCGGCCCTCGACGATCGGGGCGCCGAGGCGATCGATCTGGTGGTAGGGAAGCGAGATGCCGCGGGCCGATGGCCGCTGGAGAACACCCACCAAGGTCCGACGCCCTTCGAAATGGAAGGCCCTGATGGCTTCCCCAGCCGCTGGAACACACTGCGGGCCATGCGTGTCTTGGATTGGGCGGGTAGCGGCTGACATACCTCCTCGTCGAAGCTGGAGAGCATCCCGCGAGTACCTGTACTCAGCGAACCTGCGCAACGCGCGAGCCCCAACTGGAAAGAGGTCCCGCGATCGCGGGACCTCTTTCTCGTGGCGATCGGCCCGCAGACTTGTCCGGGCGCACACAACGCGCGGAAAGAACCCTCGAGCCAACCCATTCGACAGCACGCTATCCGGCCCCCCTGGCTACCAGGAAGCCCAGGACCCACGCGCAGGTTCAGCGCAGCGCGAAACCGCGAGAATGGCAAACGCGCCGACCTCCTACCCAGCCCTCGAGATAGCAGTGTCCCTCCGTCGGTGGCGCGTTCATGCGGGACGTACGGCCGGACCGTCGAGAAACCAGGTGTGCAGAACGCCCTTGCCCCTGATCTCGACGGGTCCTCTCGGCGTGGTGGGGAAGGAGCCACGGATCAACGTGTTGGTGGTGTTTGAGATCTGCTTCCCGTCCGGTCTCCCCGTGGGACTCCATCCGGTAGGCGGTGTTCACGGTGTCTCCCCAGACGTCGGAACTTGTGGGTTCCGATCACTCCCGCCACCGCCGGGCCGGAGTTGATGCCGATGCGAAAGTCGAAGACGCTCTCGCCGGCGTAGTCGAGGATGTCCAGGGCCATGGCGGCCAGCGCCTGGGCATGATCGTCACGGCTGACCGGCACCCCGGCGGCAGCCATGTAGCTGTCGCCGATGGTGCGGATCTTCTCCACTCCATGCTTGTCGGCGGGCCCATCGAAGTGAGTGAAGACCGTGTTCAGGCTGTCGACAACGTCCTCGGGGCGTCATCTCAGACGAGAGCGGGGTGAACCCGACGATGTCGGCGAACAACACCGACATGCTGTCGAACCGTCTCGGAGTGGTCGAGCCTTCCCGTTTCAACTCCGCAGCTACCTCGGCCGGCAACATGTTCGACAGAAGCGACTCGGCACGGCCCCTTTCCGCCCGAACCTTCCCCATGAGATACACCATGAGGGGCGGCACCACTGCGAGATTCGAGATCAGAGTGAACACGAAGAGGAATGTGGTCAGCGTCGGGTCAGGTGCCGGCCGGCTTGCCCTCAAGGTTTCCTCGAGGAATCCGAACACCACCGCGGCCGCTCCATAGGTGAAACTTGCGATGAGGACGGCGCGTTTCCCGAGGAGGAGTGCAACAGCCGCCGTGAGCGTGATCCCGAAGAAGAGCGAACCTCCCGAGTAGGCATATCCCCCCAGCCCGGCGTGGGCAACGATGGGTTCCGCGAAGAAGAGCAGGATCGCTCCGGCCAAGAGCACCTGGACGATGCCGCCCCACAACACGACGGTCATCGCACGGACGACCGCCTTCGTGTCCTCGATGACCTCCAGATTCTTGATGAGGCGGACGCGTGCCGCGATCCGATCCAAGAATGAGTGAGTCACACGACCTCCAGAATCGAGGCAGGCAAATAAAGCACAACTACGCTTCTGTGATCGCCTCGATCAATCCGAGATGACGAGCAGCTCCGGACTCGACAGGTCAGAATCCAGATCAGCCGAGGAGCCATGACCAACGATCCAGCCGAACCTCATGCCACCGGAGTGACCAGCGACCGGCTGAGAAGTCTGCGCAACTGGAATCTCGGTCTGTCGATCCTCCATCTCGCCCAGGCCGTGTTGGTCGTCGTCCTCGCCGGGGACTTCGCCATCTCGGTCACCTCGACTTTCCCCGACGGCCCACCGGGAACACCGCAGTCGGCACCCGCCTCTCTCTTCGAGGTTCCCATCGGATGGGCCACGGCCCTGTTCCTCGTTCTGGCGGCGGTCGACCACTTCGTCATCGGGACCGTGGGGCGGGCGGTATACGAGCGCGACCTCAGACGGGGGATCAACCGTTTCCGTTGGGTGGAATACTCGTTCAGCGCCACGCTGATGGTCATCCTCATCAGCATGTATTCGGGGATCACCGGAGTGGATGCGCTCATCGCCATCGCCGGGGCCAACGTGGCGATGATCCTGTTCGGCTGGGTCCAGGAAACGATGAACCCCCCGGGACGCGTCGAGACCACCATGAAGCCGTTCTGGTTTGGCACGCTGGCAGGCATCGCCCCTTGGGCGGCGATAGCCGTCAACGTGGTGGGTGCCGAGACGGTCCCCGGGTTCGTCTACGGGATCGTGGTGGCCCAGTTCCTCTTCTTCTTCAGCTTCGGGCTCAATCAGTGGCTGCAGTACCGGGGTGTGGGCCGATGGAGGGACTACGCCTTCGGTGAGAAGGGCTACCTGGTGTTGAGTCTCGTCGCCAAGAGCGTGCTGGCGTGGCAGATCTTCGGAGGTTCGCTCGCCACCTGAGAGCCCGTCCCGTCGGTTCGGGCCGACTGGGCGATTCCTTAGGATGGAGGGATGCCGATCTACATGGACGTCCACGAAGACCTCGGAGATGTCACCGAGGGTGACATCAGAGCCGCCCACCAGCGCGATCTCGACATCCAGGACGACTACGGCGTCCAGTTTCTCACCTACTGGTTCAACTCACCGGAGGGTCACGCCTTCTGCCTGGTCGAGGCTCCGTCTGAGGCCGAGGCCGTCGAGGTGCACAAGGCATCCCACGGGTTGGTTCCCCACAAGATGATCGAGGTCAATCGTCCCACGGTGAGCCAGTTCATGGGCGACTGGGAGCGTCACGTCCCCTACGAAGCCCGCACCGACGGACCCGACTCGGCGATCGACTCCGGTTTGCGCGCAATCCTCTTCACCGATCTCGAGGGATCCACCGACATCAGCTCGCGTCTTGGTGACGACCGGGCTCTGAAGCTCATCGAATTCCACGATCGCATCGTGCGCGCTGCGTTGGACGACGAAGGGGGTCGTGAGGTCAAACACACCGGCGACGGGATCATGTCCTCCTTCACTTTCGTGAGCAGGGCAGTGAACAGCGCGATCCGAATCCAGCAGGAGTTTGCGAGCGAAGAGGCTCCGGTCGACGGAGCTGGAGTGCGGATCGGTATCAGCGCCGGTGAGCCGGTGGATCAAAGCGACGACATGTTCGGCGCCTCGGTGAGCTTGGCATCGCGGATCTGCGGTCATGCCGAAGCGGGCCAGATTCTGGTCTCGAGCGCGGTCAAGGAGCTCTCGATAGGCAAGAAGATCGAGTTCGTCGATTGCGGCGCCATTGCTCTCAAGGGGTTCGCCGAGCCCGTTCGCCTCTACGAGGTGTCATACAGCTGAGCCGGCCCGCTGGGCGGTGGAGGGAGCGAGCGCAAGGCCGGCGTCGTCTCAGATCTAGATGTCACCCAAACCGTGGTCGTCCTACGTCTAAGGGCTGCGGAGTCATGTAGACGAGAAAGGAATCACGATGCGCCGCATCGTCACCGTCCTGGCGACACTGGCCTTGGTGGCCTGTGGCCCCAGCACTGCCAACCCGGAGGAACCGCCGGACATCACCACCCTTTCCCCGACGATCTCCACCACCGCGCCGCTGCCTATCACCACCGCCGCCCCTGTGACCACCACCGCCCTGCCCGAGGCCACGACAACCGCCGCCGAACCGGTCACGACCACGTCGATGAGCCGCACCACGACCACGACTACGACCCGGACGATGGTGGTGGCGCCCTACTTCTACATCGACGAGGAGGGTCGTCCCAACCGCAGCGGTCCGTTCCTGTTCCCGATGTCTCGTGAGGTCGATCGGACCGTTGCGGTGGCCCGGGCCGCAATGACGCAGCTCCTGGCCGGTCCCACCACTGCCGAGCGTCAGAGTGTCCCTTCGATTTCGACGTCTATACCTGCCGGGGTGCGACTGCTCGGGCTCTCCATCGACCAGGACATCGCCACCGTCGACCTGTCCGCCGAGTTCGATGCCACCGATGACTCGGCCGCGGTAGCGCTGCGGGTGGCCCAGGTGGTCTTCACGCTCTCCCGGTTCGACAGTGTCGCCGAGGTCCTCTTCCGCCAGGAGGGAGAGCCCGTTGTCATCCAAACCGGTGACGGGAGTCTGGTCAGTCGGCCGGTGGGGATCTGGGACTACCTCGAGTTCGCCGCCGCCATCTCCGTCGAGTCACCGCTACACGGGGGTCGGGGAGGCAATCCGTTGCGGGTCACCGGTTTCGCAGCCGTGTTCGAGGCCTCCTTCCAGTATGCGCTCACCGACGCAGACGGGCTGATCATCGAAGAAGGCATCGCCATGACCAACAACGGCACTGGCTGGGGCGGCTTCGACTTCACCATCGACTATGACGTCCAACGTGAGCAGGTCGGTGCCCTCATCGTCTGGGCCAACTCGGCCCAGGACGGGTCACGCATCGACATCCGGGAGTATCCGGTGGTGCTGAGTCCCTGATCTCGAACCCCAGGCGGGCAGCGTCTGCGGTCTCAGCTGGGACCGCAGACCGCCATCGCAGTTGGATACAGTCAGCCGATGCTGATCCGCCATCTCGACCAGATTTCCGGAACCGAATGCGACGTCTACGGCCCGGGATGGAGGAGCCGGCGACTGGTCGTCGCTGGCGACGGGCTCAAGTACTCCTTCCATGTCACGATTCTCGAAGCCGGTGCCCGGCTCCAGTTCGAGTACCGGGACCATCGCGAGACCGTGTTCTGTGTCGAGGGGGAGGGCACCATCGAGGACCTGACCGCGGGTCGCATCGAGAAAGTGAGCCCGGGCAGCATCTACTCGGCCGGCATAGGCGAGCCCCACGTAATCACCGCGAACACCGTGATGCGTCTGGTGTGTGTGTTCGACCCTCCGCTCTCCGGTACCGAGGAGGCGGACTGAGGCCAAGGTCATCGGTGGGTCACGTCGGACTGGCGCGTGACCTATCGCCCTCGGGTCGTCCTCGTTACCCTCGTGCTCCGATGACCGACGTTCTCATCGTTGGTGGAGCAGCCACGGGCTGGGCCACCGCACATCACCTCCGCAAGCTCGACCCCCACCTCGAGGCGACGGTGCTCGAACGCGACCTGACGCTGCGCAACTCGTCGACGATGCTCTCCGACGGCAACGTCCGAATCCAGTTCAACCTCGAGGAGAACATCGTCATGTCTCAGTTTGCGATGGAATGCCTGGAGCGTTTCCCGGAGGAGATGGCTGTTGGCGACTTCGCCCCCGATCCGAAGATGAGGAAGCAGGGCAATCTCTTCCTGATCGACGACGACGGCAAAGACCAAGCCCTGGCCGGGCTGGCCACCCAGCAGCGACTGGGCTGCAGCTCCGAGTGGCTCGACATAGACGAGATCGCCCGCCGTCATCCGGCCCTGGCCTCAGACCACCTGATCGGGGGGACTTTCGGGTCCGATGACGGCTCCGTCGACCCCCACGCGGTGGTCGAGGGCTATCGACGCCAGGCCATCGCCAAAGGCGTCTCCTCGGAGGAGTCCACCGTGGGCGGGATCATTGTCTCCGGCGATCGGATCACCGGCGTGCGGCTGGCCGACGGCACGCTTCGACCTGCCGACACGGTGGTCGTCTGCGCCGGAGCGTGGTCGACGCCGCTACTGGCCACTGTCGGAGTGCACATACCGGTCGAACCGGTGATGCGCACGGTGTACGTAGTTGCGGGTGACGTTCCCCGCGGTGACCGGTTTCCCAGCTTCTTCCTTCCTTCCGGGGTCTATGTCATCCCGGAGAGCGATGGCACCTTCTTCATGGCCTGGTCCACCGACGAAGACCCCGTTGGCTTCGATTTCACCCCGGCACCACGATCGCGCTTCTACGACGTGATATGGCCCGAGCTGATCTCGAAAGTGGAGGCCTTCGACCATCTCGAGGTGCTCCGATCATGGGCCGGGCTCTACGCCCAGAATCGACTCGATGCCAACTCCATCGTTGGCGAGTGGCCGGAGATCGGAGGGCTTTTCCTGGCCACCGGTTTCAGCGGGCATGGTTTCCAGCAGTGCCATGCCATTGGCCGTCACCTGGCCGAGATGATCGTGGGGCGAGCCCCCAGCCTCGATCTCTCACGACTCGGCCCGGGGCGGATCGTCGCCCGGGAGCCGTTGTTCGAACACGCAGGGAGGATCATTTGACCCCGACAATCAGACGCATCCGCCCCGGTGAGGGGAAGCTCCTCCGTGAAGTGAGGCTGCGCGCCCTGCGCACCGACCCCGACGCCTTCGCCGCCTCCCATGACCAGGCCTCGTCACGTGACGAACCGATCTGGGAGGACATCGCCGCCGGCGCCGCCTCGGGCGATGACGAGATCATCTTCGTCATCGAGGGCGATGGCGGTTTCACCGGGATGGTCGGAGCTTTCGCTCGTGGAGATGAGCCTGCGACTCGGAACCTCTACGGGATGTGGGTGGCACCCGAAGTCCGGGGTTCGGGGCTCGGCCGGGGCCTGGTCGATGCGGTCGTCGAGTGGAGCCGCGAGGTCGGAGCCGACGAGGTGAAGCTGTGGGTGGTCGAGTCGAACCTCCCGGCGGTTCGCCTCTACGAGAAGTCCGGGTTCGTTCCCACCGGGGAGGCCCAGCCGTTGCCCTCGAACCCGGAGCTGACCGACACTCGCATGAGGCTGGCGATCACCTGATCGTCACCTCTCGTGCCAGCCGAGGACTCGGAGCGCTCGCAGAGTGTTCCATCGGCTCGGCTTGCCTGACCCATCCTCCATCTCGAAGTGGACCTTGCCCGGATGGCGGCCTTGCAGCGGAAAGGTGCCGTCTCTTCGACGCTTCGAGGTGACCACCTCGATGGCCTCGTCACAACGGTGATCCGGTTGGACTTCGGCGTCCCGCAGATAGTCGAGTCCGCGCAGCACGTCGTAGAACCAGCGGGGCGGGAACGACATCAGCAGCCACCTCTCGTTGACCAACTCTCCGGTGGACAGGGAGTACATCAGCCGCCGCGCCAGCAGATACTCGTGAGCTCGCTGTCTGGCGGCCGCCGACGCGGAATCTCCTCCGAATGCCCGCTCGTACTCGAGCAGAGCTTCCAGGACGGAGATCGTGGTGTGGAACGACGAGCGGTCAGAGGAAACCTCGCAGTTCCAGCCCCCGTCCTCGCGTTGCACCTCGAGGAGGTACTCGGGTTGAGGGAGGCGCTTGGTTCTCCCGAGGAAGTACGAGCCCAGGGCGAGGGCCATGGCGGTGACGCACGTCTCCATGCGGTAATCGAAGAAGGGGAACTTCTTTCCCCCCATGACGACCCGATCCCGGACCAGTTCGACGGAGCGGCGCACCCGCTCGTCGGCGGGGTCGATTCCGAGGTGTCGGAGTAGGAGCAGCGTGTAGGTGGTAGAGATCCATTTCGGTGTGTAGGCCCCTCCGCCCCAATTGCCGTCGTCGGCTTGGAGGTGGAGCAGTCTCGCCCCCCAGCCCTCCCGAGCGACACGGGAGCGCTCCGCGGCCACCGCGTCGGCGGGCGCCGCCTCTAGGTCGCGCATCACCTGCCACCGGACCGCAGGGTCGGCGTCGAGCAGCCAGGTGAGGATCTCGTCGTTCACGATGGGTCAATCTATCGCTTCGGATCGCAGCCGGCCTCAGAGCTGATCGAGAACCCCTGACAAGGGTCGGGGCACTGCGGCGAGATCGAGCGCCCCGACCATGAGAGGCGCGTAGCGGATCTTGTGGTTGCCCAACCATCTCCATAGCTGTGCATGGACGGTCTTTTGACGCTGAGCCGGTTGGTTCTGAAAGCTGCGGAAACCGCGCAGCTGCCCTTGTGACTCGATCAGGTCGATCATCGCATCGGTTCCGAGCGCCCGGACCAGCTCATCTTCGAGATCGCGCACGCACACGAAGAAGCCGAGTGCCTCGAGGTCGACGTCACGTCCGGTCGGAGCAGTCAGCCCACCAAGGGCCAGAGCGTCCCGGAGCTCGCCCACCTCGGGGTGATCGCAGAGGCCGGCCAGTTTCGCGTCGTGTCCGTGTGGGCCGAGGATGTGTAGGAACCTCCCCAGGTTGGTGACTCCTGCCGTGGCCACGATCGTCACCCCTTCGGACGCCAGGTCGCGGCCCTGCCGGCGGGCGAGGGTGGTGAGGGCCCTCCGATCGCTGGCACCCTCGACGAGAATCACCGTGTGGTCGACCGCTCCCGCCTCATCGGCCCGTGTCATCTCCTCGGAGAGCACCGCTCCGACGCCACCCATCCGCTCCCGGTCGCCCCGCCGGTCTGAGGGTGTGCTGGAGTAGGCCATGTTGCGAGTGAGGTTAGAAACGGGCATCAGTCACGCCACATGAAAAAGGCGTTGAACCAGGCTGCGACGGCGAACACGCCGACGAATAGGAACTGGAGCCCCGCCCGGCCGATGTCGAGGCATTCGCTGATGCCGGCCGCCAGGCATTGAGCCATCTGGCGCTCGGACACCACTTCCAGGATCGCACACGGAAGGGCGGTGGCGAAGGCCCCGATCATGAAACTGCGCATCGTGGCCATCCGGTTCTTGCGCCAGGCGACGTAGGTGGCAGGGCTGGAGAGAACCAGCGCCAGCGCGGCGAAGATGACATAGGAGGTGATGAAGGTCTCCACGATCCCGCGATTGTGGTCGTCGCCTGCCGATGAGCCGGCTCGGAGGGCCCCGGTGACAGCTACCTGCGAGGGCCAGTGGACATTCCCTCCCCCGGATGGTCGGCATAGACTTCGCCGGTGACATTGGGCAACGGGATGACCCCTGAGGGGATTGTCGACGCGATCTTCCGATCAGCCGCCGACGCCATGATCACCGCTGACGAGAGCGGAGAGATCATCGCCTGGAATCCCGCCGCCGAGAAGATGTTCGGTCACCGTGAGGACGAGGTGATCGGTCAACGGCTCGCCGTGATCGTGCCGCAGCGGTTCCGTGACGCCCATGAGGAGGGGCTGGCCAGGGTCGTGGCCACCGGTGAGACCAGGATCATCGGTCACACGGTGGAGGTGTCCGGCCTTCACAAGGAAGGGTCCGAGTTTCCCATCGAGCTCTCGCTCGCCACCTGGATCGAGAACGACAAACGATACTTCTCCGGGATAATCCGAGACATCACCGAGAGGAGCGCAATGACCCATGCCCTCACCCTCTCGGAGCAGCGTCTCGACGCCATCCTCGACACTGCTACCGACGCCGTCGTGTCGATCGACGCCTCGGGCCACGTGATGCTGTGGAATCACGGTGCCACCGAGATGTTCGGCTACAGCTCCCAGGAGATGATGGGCGAGACACTCGACGTGATCATCCCCGACCGCTACCGGGCCCAACACGCCGACGGGTTGGAGCGGGTCGGCGGGGGCGGCGAGCACCATGTCATCGGCAAGACCGTCGAGCTCGCCGGGCTCGATCGCGACGGCCGAGAGTTCCCCATCGAGCTCTCATTGGCCACCTGGGAGATAGATGGCGAACGCTTCTACAGCGGCATCATTCGTGACATCACCGAGCGGAAGGTGGCGGAGCAATCCCTGCATCTGGCCAACAAGTCGCTGAACGAGAAGAACGAGCAGTTGGAGGCACTATCGGCGAAGCTGGCCAAATATCTATCGCGCCAGGTCTACGACTCGATATTCGAGGGGCGCACCGAAGTGCGGCTCGAGTCGTACCGCAAGGAGCTCACCGTCTTCTTCTCCGACATAGAAGGATTCACCGATCTCACCGACCGGCTCGAGGCCGAGGAGATCAGCGAGATCCTCAACTCGTACCTCAGTGAGATGGCCAAGATCGCCGATGAGTGCGGAGGCACCATCGACAAGTTCATCGGCGACGGGATCATGATCTTCTTCGGAGACCCCGACAGCCGGGGACGCAAGGCAGATGCCCTGGCCTGTGTGCGCATGGCTTTGAGGATGCGGTCGCGTATCGAAGAGTTGCGCGCCACGTGGGAGGACAGGGTGGGCCCCGACCCGATCCATGCCCGGATGGGGATCAACACCGGGTACTGCACGGTGGGGAACTTCGGATCCGAGGATCGGCTCGACTACACCATCGTCGGCACCGCGGTGAACACGGCCTCCCGCCTCGAGTCGACGGCGAGATCCGACCAGATCCAGATCTCACACTCCACCTACACCCTGGTCAAGGACGAGATCTATTGCCGACCGCTTGGTGACCAAGGTTTGAAGGGGATCAGCCACCCGATGCGCACCTACGAGGTGGTAGGGGAGTTCTCAGATATCAAGACCGGCGAGCGGATCCTGGCCGAGATGGGTGGGTTCAACCTCTCCTTCGACCCGCATAGTCTCGACCCGGAGTCAGCAGCCCTGGCACGCGAGGCGCTGCGCAACGCTCTGGCCGCGCTGGAATCGGGAGTCGACCTGACCGAAACCGACTGAGCGGTTACCGTCAAGACTCGATGCGAATTGCGGTTCCCGCCGAAGGGCCAGGTGAACGACGGGTAGCGATGACTCCCCAGGTAGCGCTGCGCCTCATGGAGCAGCGCCACCAGATCGTGGTGGAGTCGGGGGCGGGTGGGCCCGCAGGCTTCGCCGATCAGGCATACGTCGACGCCGGTGCCGAGGTGACCGATGATCCCTATCCGAACGCCGAGGTGACCCTGGTGGTCGGCCCTCCCACCTCCGAGCGGGTGGGCCGCGTGCCGGAAGGTTCGGTCCTCATCGGGTTCCTCGACCCGTTCCAACTCGACGAGCTGGTCACAGTGCTGACCGAGCGCCGCATCACCGCCTTCGCCATGGAGTCGATTCCCCGCATCACCCTGGCCCAGAGCATGGACGCCCTATCGTCCCAAGCCACGGCCGCCGGATACTTCGCCGTGCTGATCGCCGCCATAGAGACCCCCAGGTTCTTCCCGATGCTGACCACCGCCGCCGGGACCATCCCACCGGTGAAGTTGCTCGTGCTCGGTGCCGGGGTAGCCGGGCTGCAGGCGATAGCGACCAGCCGGCGGCTCGGAGCCTCGGTATCGGCCTATGACATCCGTCCGGAGGTCAAAGAGCAGATCGAGAGTCTGGGAGCCCGCTTCGTGGCTGCTCCGGTGGAGGAGGAGGCAGCGGAGGAGTCCGGATACGCCAAAGAGGTGTCAGAGGAGACCAAGCGCCGGCAGCAGGAGGCGCTGGCGTCAGTAGTTGCCGATTCCGACGTCGTCATCACCACCGCACAGATCCCGGGACGGCCGGCTCCCTCACTCATACCGGTCTCGATGGTGGAGAGGATGCGCCCGGGATCGGTGATCGTCGACGTGGCCGCCTCTGCCGGTGGCAACTGTGAGTTGACCCGGCCCGGCGAGACCGTCGAGCACAACGGGGTCAAGATCATCGGGCCCACCGACCTCCCGTCGAAGGTTGCTCACGACGCCAGCCAGATGTATGCCCGCAATCTGGTGGCACTCCTCGATCGGCTCGTCGACGACGATGGAGCCCTCAGCCTCGACTTCGAGGACGAGATCGTCTCCGGCGCGTGCATCACTCACGACGGTGAGGTCAGGCATCCCGAGGTCCGCAAGGCATTGGGGATCGAGGAGGGGCAGTGAGCGCGCTGATAGTCGGGATCACCGTGTTCGTCCTCGCCGCTTTCGTCGGTTTCGAGGTCATCAGCAAGGTTCCCCCGACTCTGCACACTCCGTTGATGTCGGGAGCCAACGCCATCTCCGGGATCACCATCGTCGGGGCGGTCACTGCCGCCGGCGTCGGTGATGCCACCCTGGCCCAGGTTCTCGGTTTCCTGGCGGTGGTGACCGCAACAGTCAATGTGGTGGGTGGATTCCTCGTCACCGATCGCATGCTGGAGATGTTCAAGAGTCGATCGCAACGGGAACGGGAGCCCTCCTCGTGACCGCGATCCTGTATCTCGCCGCTGCGGTAGCCTTCATCGTCGGCCTCAAGCGTCTGAGCGCACCCAACACCGCGCGCTCCGGAAACCGGATCGCCGCCGTGGGGATGCTGGCCGCGATAGTCATCACTCTGGTCACGGCGGGCATCCTCAACTGGGTGGTGGTCGCGGCCGGTCTCGCCGTCGGTGCGGTGCTGGGCGCGTTGGCGGCCCTAAGAGTGCAGATGACGGCGATGCCACAGATGGTCGCCATCTTCAACGGCTTCGGGGGGATAGCCTCGGCACTGGTCGCCTCCACCGAGGTGGTGGAGGCCGATTTCGCCGGTCTCCCCGTCGAAACGGTGGTGACCATCCTGATCTCGATTCTCATCGGATCGCTGACGTTCACCGGCAGCTTCGTCGCCTTCGGCAAGCTACAAGGCCTGCTTCCCGGTCGTCCCCTCACCTTCGGCGGCCAGCAGATCGTCAACGGGCTCATCGTCGCCGGGCTTCTCGTCTCCGCCGTGTGGGCGGGGGCGGCCGGCGAACCGCTCGGGTACTGGGTGGTCGGCGCACTGTCCCTCGTGTTGGGAGTCATGGTGGTGATGCCGATCGGGGGGGCCGACATGCCGGTGGTCATCTCACTCCTCAACTCTTTCTCGGGCATGGCGGCGGCGGCTGCCGGGTTCGTCATCGCGTCGAACCCGTTGATCATCGGCGGGGCCTTGGTCGGTGCCGCCGGCCTGATCCTGACCTTCCAGATGACCGAGGCCATGAATCGCTCGTTGGTGAACGTGCTCTTCGCCGGGTTCGGCACCGAGGGTGCCGTAGCGAGTGCCGAGGCCACGGATAAGCCCGTGAAGCGGGCAACTGCGGAGGACGCGGCGATAACGCTCGGGTATGCCGACTCGGTGATGATCGTCCCCGGATACGGCTTGGCCGTGGCTCAGGCTCAGCATGCGGTGCGCAAGCTGGCCGACCAACTCGAGGAACGGGGCGCGAAGGTCCACTACGCCATCCACCCGGTGGCTGGTCGGATGCCGGGCCACATGAACGTGCTCCTCGCCGAGGCCGATGTCCCCTATGAGCAGCTGCTCGACCTCGAGCAGGCCGACCCTCAGTTCCCGCAGACCGACGTGGTCCTGATCCTCGGCGCCAACGATGTGGTCAACCCCTCGGCGAGGGACGACCCGGGCTCGCCGATCTACGGGATGCCGATCCTCAACGTCGACCGCGCTGCCACTGTCATCGTGGTGAAGAGGAGCCTGTCGCCCGGATTCGCCGGGATCGACAATCCCCTCTTCTATGAGGACAACACGCTCATGTTCTTCGCCGATGCCAAGGAGGCTCTGGAGCGGACCAGCTCGGCGCTCCGCGAGCTCTGACTCAGGGCTTCCTCTCGTTGCGAGCCATGACAGCCCGTCCCTCGATCTCCCGCGACTTGTATGCATCGTGGGCCGACACAGTGCCGGTCGGTGACGAGCTCGACCACTGCCGGTCGCACCAGAGAAGGGCGGTCGATCTCTGTGGTCGTCATCGGCCCTTCGCCATCGCCGTGGGGACGTGGAGTGGAACCCCGGTCTCCCGTTCCGAGACCACGAACAGGGTGTCGATCGACAGCTGGTTGCGGGAACGACCGATCAGGGGTCGGCGCACCGCGGCCCCGTTGTTCATGAACCTGGGCGCGTAGAGCTGTCCGCCTCGCGCCTGTGGATCGGTGGCGGCGCGCAACTGGGGGAGGACCGCTCGCTGCGGCGACATCCCGGTGTTGTGCGCCAGCCACTCCCAAAAACGCTGGCTCCTCCCGCCGCCGGTGGCGCGAACGCTGTTCGACTGGAGGTCGGTGCCGGAGAGACCGGGATGGGCCACGAGGCTCGCCGTCGCGGCGCCGGCAGAGCGGAAACGCTGGTCGAGCCCGAGGGCGAAGTGAAGGTTGGCCAGCTTCGATTGTCCGTAGGCACGCCATTCGTCGTAGCTGCCGCTCAGGTGGGGGTTCTGGGGATCGATCGGCCGGCCAAAATGGCGCGCCGTCGAGGTGACGCTCACCACCCGGGATCGCGGCGTGCTCACCAACATGGGAAGCAGATGTGAAGTGAGAGCGAAGTGGCCGAGGTGGTTGACACCGAGTTGCATCTCGAAACCGTCCTCGGTTCGACCCTCGGGGATACCCATCACGCCGGCGTTGTTGATCAGCAGATCGAGCCGGTCGAAGTCCTTGGCCACGGACTCCGCGAGGGCGGCGACCGAGTCGAGGGAAGCGAGGTCGAGGGCTCGGACCTCCACTGAGGTCCCGGGTTGTTCGGCACGCAGCGATGCTTTGGCTGCTACCGCCTTCTCCTGGTTGCGTGAGGCCATGATCACAAGGGCTCCCTTGGAGGCGAGGGCTCGGGTGCTCTCGAGCCCGAGTCCTCCGTTGGCTCCGGTGATCAGTGCGACCCGTCCACTCTGATCGGGGATGTCGGTTGTCGTCCAAGCCACGCGAGACCTCTCTAATGAACGCCCACTCAGTGTTCCGGCTGCCCGTCCGGGGGTCAAGGGGTACTCTCCCCGTCTCTTGCGCGCCGCCCTCATCACCCATTTCCGACGTCCTCTCGTCGTCTCCGAGGTGCCTGATCCCACTGCCCCGATCGACGGAGTCGTACTGCGGGTGGAGGCCACCGGGATATGCATGAGCGACTGGCACTCGTGGATGGGTCACGAGGACCTTCCCGGGCTCCCCCATGTCCCCGGTCACGAGATGGTCGGGACCGTGGATCAGCTCGGACCCGATGTGCAACGGTGGAGCAGGGGCGATCGGGTGATCGTTCCCTTTTCGATCGGCTGCGGAGTGTGCCGCTCGTGCCGGGAGGGTCATCTCAACACCTGCGACCAGCCGTTCACCCCCGGATTCAGTGCTTGGGGCTCCTTTGCCGAGCGTGTTGCCATTGCCCACGCCGACCTCAACTTGGTTCCGCTACCCGACAACATCGACCCCGTTCATGCTGCCTCCCTGGGATGCCGCTTCATCACGGCGTTCCGCGCCGTGGTCGACCGGGCCCATCTCGCTGCCGACGAGTGGCTGGCTGTCTTCGGGTGCGGCGGGGTCGGCCTGTCCGCGGTGATGATCGGGAAGGCTCTGGGAGCCAGGGTGGTGGCGGTGGACATCGATCCGGTCTCGTTGGAGATGGCCGTCGGGTTGGGCGCCGACGTGGCCGTGGATGCAGGCGCGCTCGACACGGTCGACCAGGTTCGCTCCCTGACCGGTGGTGGAGCCGGGGTGTCGATCGACGCGGTGGGCACCGCGGGCACCTCCATCGACTCAATCCGCTCGTTACGAAAGCACGGACGTCATGTTCAGGTGGGGCTGATGTTCGAGGAGCACGCGGCTCCACCGATCCCGATGGAGCCGGTGATCATGGGGGAACTGGAGATACTCGGTGTTCGGGGGATGCCTGCCACCGACTACCCACGGGTCTTCGAGCTGATCTCCTCGGCTGCCGTGGAGCTCTCGCGGGTGGTGACAGACACTGTTGCCCTCGATGGGGCGTCGGCGGTGCTCGAGCGGATGGGAGACTCGGCCGGGGTGGGAGTGACGGTCATCGACCGGTTCTGATACGGGACGCGCCGTGACCGGTCGAGTGGTTGCCCGGGCCGTACCGGACCCGGTCACGCCCTCCCCCGGGCGCTACCTCAGGTCTGGCTGAGGACCACTTTTCCGATCTGCTCGCCGGACTCGAGAAAACGCATGGCTGCGGGCAGCTCGTCGAAGGGGAACACCCTCGCAACTGGAGAGGAGGCCTTCCCGATCCGGATCCAGTTGAGCGCCCGGGCGAACTGGGCGTGATTGCCCATGGAGGACCCGATCAACTCCAGCTGCTTGAACCAGAGAACAGGAAGGGTCAGCTCGAACTTGGCGCCCGACGTACCGCCGCAGATTGCGATCCGCCCACCGGGCTTGGCGGCCCGCATCGACTGTTTGAGAGTCGCCGGGCCCACGTTCTCGATGACGAGGTCGGCCCCGCCGAGGTCCGACATCTCCTTGCCGAACTCCTCGGTCGAGTCGAACCCGGCGCCGGCGCCGTTGTCCACCGCCCAATCGATCTTCTCCCTGGAACGGGAGGTGACATAGACCTCGGCGCCGAGGGCGAGAGCGAGCGACATCGCCGACGCCGACACCCCGCCGCCGACACCCACGACCAGAACGGTCTCTCCCCTCGCCAGCCGGCCCTTCTCCAGCATGCGCAGGGCAGTGGTGCTAGCCAGGCCAAAGGATCCGGCGACTTCCCAGTCGACCGCCGAGGGCTTGGGCAGCACGTTGATCTTCGGCACCACCACCTTCTCGGCGAAGGTCCCGGGGAGATGCTCCCCAAGGATCGCGAACTCGGAGCAATAGACGATGTCGTCGTTGAGACATGCGTCGCACTGTCCACACGAGATCGACGGGTCGACGATCACCTCATCGCCGACCTCGAACCCGGCGACGCCGTCACCAATGGCGTCGATCACTCCGGCGGCATCGGCCCCGGAGGTGTGAGGGAGGATCTTGGGTGCGGGCAGGCCCAGCGAGGTCCAGATGTCGAGGTGGTTGATTCCGGAGTACCTTACGTCGACTCGCACCTCGCCGGGCCCTGGCTCGGGCTCGGGCACGTCGTTGAGGGCGTAAGAGTCGATCCCGTTGGTGTCTTCGAGCTGCCAGGCCTTCATGACGGCGAGGGTAGCGTTGGCCGTCCCCGTCCAGAGGAGAGAGCTTGGCGGTCGAGCTGCCCACCGATCGCGACGTCTACACCACCACGGTGAAGGTGCGCTTCTACGAGTTGGATCCATACGACCACGTCAACCACACCAACTACTTTGCCTACTTCGAGACCGCACGCATCGAATACCTGAACGCAATGGGGTGGGGCCTCGACGTGCTCAAGGAAAAGGGCTGGCAGTTCGTAGTGGTCGAGATCTCGGCACGGTTCCTGGCTGCGGCGCGCTACGGCCAGGAGCTCACCATCCACACCTGGGTCGATGACGTCGGGCGGGTCAAGTCGACCTGGCGTCAGACAATGCTGCGCGGCGATGAGGAGGTGGCCCGGGTCCTGGTCACCGCGGCCTTCACCGATCTCGACGGCCGCCCCCGCCGCTTGCCGCCCGAGTTCGTCGGCCGCATGGAGCGCCTCCAGAGCTGAGAGCGGGGACCCGAATCCCGTTCTGTGAGTAGAAACTTGCGGTTTCCGAAAGAAAGTCCGCACAGAACGGAATGGTGGGTCAAGTGCGCCAGTCGACGTTGTGGACCAGGACCGGCTCGGTGACTCCTTTGAGCTCCACCTCCCGGGAGTGGGAGGTCGAGTAAGGGACGGCACCGGCCGCCTGGAGCAGATCCGAGGAGACGACGATCTGCTCACCTCCGCCGAGGTCGCCGATGCGGGCGGCGACATGGACCCCGACCCCGGAGTAGTCGTCGCGCTGGCGCGTGGCCTCGGCGATGTGGATCCCGATGCGCACCGTGGGTGAGAAACCGTGCTCGAGCCGGTGGTCCAACAGCCTCCGCTGGACGGTCACCGCGCAGTCGATGGCGTCCCGTGGAGACTCGAAGGCGACGAAGAACCCGTCGCCGGTGTGCCGCACCTCCTCGCCCCCGTGCTGATCGAACGCATGGCGTAGCTCCCGATCGTGCCAGGCGAGGAGACGCTCCCAGGCCTCGTCGCCGATCAGCCCGATCAGGTCGGTCGAGGTCACAATGTCGGTAAACATGAGCGCCTTGGTCAGACGTTCGCCGGATGTCCGGTCACTCCCGGAGATGCCTGCCCACCGTTCCAGCCGCTCGAGGTCGGTTCTCGCCCCCAGCTGCTGGTAGACCGACTGGACCGCCCGGAACTCGAGGCTCGCTCCCGACTCATCTCCGGTGGCGAGACGGGCTCGGCCCATGAGCTCACGGGCGCGGGCGGTCTCGTAGGGGAGCTCGATCTCCTGCCAGAGCCTCCACGCCCTGTTGAGCGATACCAGGGCTTCCTCGAATTCCTCCTGGGCAAGTTGCAGCGCACCACGACAGGTGAGGGCGGTCGCCTCCCAGGTAGAGGCATCGTAGATCTTGGCGATCTCTTCCAGCTCCGCCACCGCAGTGGCGGCTGTCTCGTGATCTGCGGATGCGATGGCGATCTCGACCTGCGCCGGGAGGAGATGTCCGCGCGTCAACACATCCGGAGATGTCGCATCTTCCGAAACCGTCTCCAGTGCTCCCGAGATCGACTTCATCGCCTCGTCCAGCTCACCCTGGTCCATCTTGAGCAGGGCGAGACCCGGCTGGGCCGGATGCCCGTATTCGTACGCCCTCACGAAAGAGTCTTCGGCGGCATCGAGGTCCCCCATGCGCCGACGCACTTCACCGATCTCGTAGTGGGCGAACCCGATCCCGTTGAGGAGGTGGAACCTCTCCAGCTCGACGGAAGCGATTCGGGCGTCGCGCTCGGCTTCCGACCATGCGCCACGCAGGCGTTTCAGCTCTGCCCGATGCACCTGGCAGACACCGCTAAAACCACCCAGGGAGCGAGACCTCATCCAGCGTTCTGCCTCGTCGGTCCACTCGCCGGCGCGCCGGTAGTCACCGAGACTGCTGCAGAGGCCCATCAGGTTGCAGTACACGTCGCTCGAGGCGCGCAGGTCGTCTCCGCGGGACATCGCCAGCACAGAGGCCTCGTCCACCAGGCTCATTCCCTCCTTCCACTCACCGCGGTATGCCAGGGCGATGCCTTTGAAGCTCATCGCCAGCGCCTGCGGGCCCACCACCTCCTGTCGCTGCGCCAGCTCGATCGCCTCGTCCGCCAGTTCCACGACCGCCGCCAAGTCGTGCTCGAAGAAGAGGGCCATGGCGATGTGGAGGACCTGCAACCAGGCATGTCCCTTCGACTCTGGCTGGCCCTCGAGCATCCTCTCGACCCGGGCCGACCAGCCCATGCCCACGGAGAAGGCCATGCGTCGCATCGCGAAGTAGGCGAGTAGTGCCCCCACCGTCGCCGCCTCACCGAGACGCTCCTGGCTCAGGTACTCGTCGTAGGCACGCTCGAAGACATCGGTCGCTCGGTCCGGCTGTGAGGACCACCAGCAGGCGTCACCCAGGAGCATGAGGTCGTCAGGCGACAGCCCGACCTGCTCGTCGACCTGGCTCAGTGCTTCCAGAGCCTTGTCCCAGTCGTGCTTCCTGAAGGCCTCTCTGCCGATTTCGAGGCTATCGACGATCGTCATCTCCTCCTGGCGGTCTCAACCCTAACCGAGGAGCGTGGAGCGGTCTCTGATACCAGTTTCGGGCTCAGGTCTGATCGATGAGGCGTTGCGCCAGGGTCCGCAGCATCCCCACCGCCACATTGGTGCGCTCCTCGAGCACCGTGACCAGATCGGCTGCGGACAGGGCCAGCCCCCGCACTCCTTCGTCACCGGCCACCACGTGTGCCGATCGGGGGCCACCGGTGAGCAGTGACAACTCTCCGACGTGGTCGCCCGGGCCGTAGGTGTCGACCAGTCTCTGCTCGTCACCGGCGGGCACCGTGACCATGGCCGAGCCCTCCACGATCACGAGCATCTCGTCACCGGGATCGCCTTGCCGGTAGATCGGCTCGGTGGGCTCGTAGAAGCGCTCATCTGCGACCCCGGCGACGATGTCGAGGTCCTCGGGATCGAGATCCGAGAACATGTAGACGCGTTGCAGCACCAGCACCCGGTCCACGCGGTCGAGGATCGACGGTGTGTCACTGGAGTCCACGTCCGACAAGCTTGGCAGGGACTCCGGCTCATCGCTCGATGGCTCGGAGCTCTCTTCGAGGACCCGACGAGCCAGAGAGCTCACCCAATGGTCGAAGTCACGGGTCATCTCTTCGAGAGCCGCGGCGGAATCCATCGTGCCGGTCTCGTCTTCGGGCTCGAGGAGTGGCAGCAGCACGGTGAGGACGATCTTGGCTCCGATCGCCTCTAGTGCCTCGATCGCCTGTGAGCGGGTCTCGAGGTCGAGGGATTGGATCCCCAGAGCCACCAGGGGCATGACCTCTCGGGTCTCTCTCGTCGTCATCGCCAGCAGCACCCACTGGACCAGCCGTCGGCTTCTCTTCTCCAGCACCGAGAGGAGGCTCCGGCGCGCCAGTGACGGCTCGGGCACCTCGATGGCACGGGCATAGGAGATGAGGAGGGCGGCTCTCTCCACCTCGCGTCTCGCCCACTCGGTCAACCCGGCGGAGAGCTCATCGCGCGGGGCGAGCACCTCGAGGGCGCTCTCCGATGCGCCGACCGATCCGGTCTCGAGGACGTCTGCCAAAATCGCCAGTCCTGCCGGGCTCTCGGCGAGGGCCGAGGCTGCCGCCCTGCGAACCCGCTGGGAGCCGTCGTCGAGGTGTGGCCGCAGCGCGGCCGGGTCCCGATCCGAGCGGGTGTACACGGAGGCCGCCATGGACCGCACCAGCGGGCTCGAGTGGCCGAGGTAGGGAGTGGGATCCACATCGATCGAGGAGGTCGGTCTCGAAGTCTCTCGGAGGACGGCGACCAGGCTGTGGGGATCGTCGCTGGCCATCAGGTCAGAGATCACCTTCTCGGCTTCCTCGTCGCCCACGGCCACCGCCGCGGCAGCTCGCACCCGAGGGTCCGGGTCGTCCAAGGCGAGACGCGCCACCGAAGTGTGTTTCCGCTCGGTCTGCGCAGCCAGGTAGCGGGCCACCTGGAGGCGAACCTCTGGGACCTCGTCTCGGATCGCCCTGGCGGCATGGCTCGAGACTCGCTCGGGTTCCATGGCGCACACCGAGTCGAACGCCGCCGATCGAACCCGGGGATCGGAGTCTCCGAGGAGCGGCTCCAGAGCGCCTGCGTCGCTTCCCTGCCCCAGTCGTCCCAGACCCGCCACGGCCAGGGCTCGCGCACCCGGGCGGGGATCGGACAGACGCTCTTTCAGAACCCGGATGGAATCGGCATCCGACGGGTTGAACACGGTGCGGGCAGGCGTGTCGAAGAGGCCGATCACCCCGCGGCGCACCGCCGACACCACGGCCTCGAGATACTCCCGCCGCAGTCCGAAGACCATCGCCAGGGTGATCACAGCGATCACCAGCCCGGTGAAGAAGACCGTCTCGATGCGGATGCCGGCGGTCACGATCAACAGCAGACCGGCCAGCGACACTCCAACCTGGGCGGGCACGGCGGTCATGAAGGCGACGACCTGGCCTCGCTCCCGCCTCGTCACGACGTTGAACAGGGCGTTGTAGGCGGTGAGGGCTATGGCGTTCACCGTCACCCACTGCAGGCCGCGCACCATCGCGGCGGTGGGGAGATCGAAGACGGTCAGCCAGGTGGCAAATCCGGCGGCGTACACGATGGGAGCGACCATCAGCGTGACCACCAGCCCGAACCGGGCAAACAGACGGTTGGTGACGAAGAGAGAGAACAGGAACGTGGCCGCGGTGGCGATCGATGAGAACACACCGAGGAAGGCGGCCGTCTCCGTCTCGGTGGCGAAGGCGTTGGCCACCGCCTCGCTGAACGGGAAGTAGACGAGGTAGAAGAGACAGAACAGGGCGACTGCCACCCAAGCGCTCAAGGTGAGGAAGCGGCTGGATCGCACGCTCGCCCAGGTGTCGGACAACCCGCTGAGCACCGATCCGGGATGGTGATCGTCCTCGGAGCCGAACAGCCTTCGGGTCCTGGTGAGCAGTAACGACCCGGCGAGGAGGAGAACCGCTTGGATCAGCAGCAGATTCGGGGTGCCGATCAGGTTGGCCAGCGGCCCGGTGAGGACGTTTCCGATCACACCGCCGGCCACCCCAGCCGTGGCGAAGATCGGGAAGAGGCGCTTGGCCTGTCTCGTGGTGCACGATGCCCCAGCGGCATTCCACATCACGGTGAGCGAGACCATCATGATCATCTGGGTCGAGATCCAGATCACCGGGTAGACGCTCCGGTGGTCGATCAGGGCGCTTGCCCACTGAACACCAGCCCACAGCCCGCAAGCCAGCGTCACCAGGGGGAGCCAGCGGTGGGCGCCGCGGTATGCGAGCCCGGCACCATGGCCCAGCACGGAGATCATCACCGCCGCTCCCGAGAGGAGGATCATCAGCGGTAGTTCCTCGACCCCGAACCTCTGGAAGAAGAGTGCGTCGGCAGCGTTGGCTCCCAACCCGTGGCTGGATTGGACAACGGTGAAGAGCACCACCAGCCAGCCGACGAGTCCCCGCTCCCCTCCGTGGATGCGGAGGGCTCGTTCCAGTCGGTTCGTCGCCGATGTGGGGATCCGGGCCATCCCCCGGTTCTACCAGCCAGGTCGGCGCGACAGCCTTTCGCGTCATCGAGACGGCGCCCTTTTCAGCGCTCTAGATGCGCGGGGAAGGGACGGGTCAGGAGTCGGAGGGCTCCACGATCAGTGCGGTGACCATGCCGAACATACCGTCGCTGCTCTCGACGTGGGTCAGGATGTGGCAGTGGAACACCCAGGTGCCGGGGCGGTCGGCGTGGACCAGCACCGAGTAGCGCTCACCCGGGGCCACGTTGACCGTGTCCGCCCAGTACGGGCTCTCCAGTGGGTGCCCATCCTTGGCGAAGACCAGTTGGGGGAACTGGTGCTGGTGCATCGGATGCGCCTGCAGCCCCTCGTTGTAGTAGTGGTAGACGATCCAATCGCCTTCGCTCACCACGTATGGCTCGGTAGCCGGGAACGACTTGCCGTTGAGGGTCAGTCCGATGACTCCGGCGTCGTTGAGCACCATGGGGATCTCCCTGGCAACCTCCAGATCCGCCGGGATCTCGATGCCGGAGAACGTCTCCCCGTAGGGGATCGGGGTCTCACCGATGGTGATTGGGGCGAACATGCCGTTGGGCACGCTGATCTGACTGTGGAGATGGGCGTGGTACATCCCGGTGGCCGGTCGCTCGGCTTCGAAGGCATAGGTGAAGGTCTCTCCGGGCGCGATCGGATCCTGGGTGTATGGGGCTACCCCGTCCATGTCGTTCGGAGTAGAGATACCGTGCCAGTGGACGTCGGTGCCCAACTCGGTGAGATTTGTCACGTTGACCTCCACCCGGTCGCCCACGTCGAGCTTGATCCACGGGCCCGGCACCATCCCGTTGTAGGCCCAGGCCTCGACGAACTCGCCGGGGGCGACCTCCCACTCGATGACCGAGGCGGTCAGGTCGAACACCTTGGTGCCGTCCGCCCTGATCTCGGTGGGCTCGAGGACCTGGTTTCCGATGCCCTCGGTCTCGGCCGGGAAGGCGAGCATCGAGTCGATCATCTTTTGGTCCATCTCGGCAGGGGTCATGTCGCCGTGCCCGACTGCACCGTGGTCTCCCGATCCGGCGGAGTCCCCACCGACCACGAGGCGTGCTTCCATGCCCGCCGCTCGATGTCCGGCGACGTCGCAGAATATGACGTAGGTGCCAGGCTCGAGTTGGCCGACTTCCATCGTCACGGTCTCGCCGGCTTTGAGATCACTCGACCGGGGACCGTTCTCGAAGACCAGGTTGTGGGCCATCGAGCCGGTGTTGCTGAGCGTGATGGTCAGGTCACCTGCAGGCACTTCGAGATCGCCGGTGATCGCCCACTCATTGAGCTCGATGTTGGCGCTCACCGCCCCTCCGGCGGCATCGCCTGGAGGCTCTGCGGCACCGGCCGGGGAGTCGCCGCCGCGGATGGCGGCCACTCCTGCCAGCAGGGCGGTGAGGACGGCGAATACCGCCATCAGCCAAAGCGCCCGATCGAAGGTCTTCGAGTTGTCATTCGCAGCCAATTGGTGGTTCTCCTGGGAGTATGGGGACGAGCGACAGTCTCGGCTTTCGCCGTCCGCACGATCTGAAGTAGTGGCTCCAAGTATGACGACGGGCTGGCTCTATGGGCAGGGTCGAAAGTCCCGATTCCGGGGCCGTTTCGGATCTGAGAGGAAACTGGTCAGTGGATGAAGGCCGCCACCCAGTCGTCGGCGGGCTCGGCGAGCAGTTCCTCCAGATGCCCGGTCTGGACGATGGTGCCGCCGCGCATCAGGGCGAGACGGTCGGAGAGGGCAACTGCCTCGTCACGGTCGTGGGTGACGACGATTGCTGTCACCTCCTGGCCCTCCAGAACCTCTCGGGTGTCGGTGACCAGCCTCTGGCGGAGATTGCGATCGAGTGCGCCGAGGGGCTCGTCGAGCATGACCAGAACCGGTTCCGGCGCCAGGGTGCGTGCCAGCGCGACCCGTTGCTGCTCGCCTCCGGAGAGAGACTCGACCTGTCTCGAGCCGAAACCCTCCAGGCCGACCGCGGCGAGGGCGGCCTCCACCGCCTCTGCCTCCTGTCTCTTGGTCATCTTGAGCCCGAAGCCGACGTTGTCGGCCACCGTCATGTGTGGGAACAGGGCATAGCCCTGGAACATGAGGCCAAATCCGCGCTGATGGGTGGGGACACCGATTATCGACTTCCCATCCCACCTGATGTCCCCAGCTGCGGGCTCGACAAGCCCGGCGATCGCCCTCAGCAGCGTCGACTTTCCAGATCCCGATGGCCCCAGGACCGCCACCGTCTCTCCGTCGGCCACCTCCAGCGAGACGTTCTCCAGGATCCCCTTGCCGTCGATCACCACGTCCAGATCCACGACCTGGAGCATCAGAAGCTTCCCAACTCGCCGACCCGGGCGCGGTCGATGGCCATGACCACCGCAGTGGTGAGCGCGGCCAGGACCACCGAGAGGGCCATGGCCATGCCGAAGGACGTCTCACCCGGTCGGGAGAGGAGTCGGAAGATCATGGTGGGGATGGTCGCCGATCCGGGCCGGGAGACAAAGGACGTGGCTCCGAACTCACCAAGAGAGATGACGAAGGCGAATGCCGCTCCGACCATGCCCGCCCGGCTCACCAGGGGCAGGTCGATCTCGCGCCACACCCGAAACGGCGAGGCGCCGAGCACCGCTGCCGCCTCCCGTGTTTGGGCCGGGACCGAGCGGAGAGTGGGCACCGTGGATCTGACCACGAATGGGATGGCGACGAGGGCGTGGGCCATCGGCACCAGCCACCGCGAGGCGCGGAGATCCACCGGCCAGTCGAGGGCGACGATGAAACCGAACCCGATGGTCACCGCCGACGTTCCCAGGGGGAGCATGAGGGTCAGGTCGAACCAGCGGGATAGCTGGCCGGATCGACCCGTTATCACCGTGGCGGCGAGGATGCCGACCAGGGTCGCCACCAGTGTGGCCACCACGGCGAACATCAAACTGTTCCACACCGACGACACCGGTGTCCCCACCACCGGGTTGTCCCGGAACAGGGACTGGTAGTAAGGCCCGGTCAGTGATCGCGACACCAGGACACTGAGTGGGATGGCCAGTGCCAGCAAGCTTCCCACGGTGGCCACGAGCACTCCGAGTCGCGCCCTCCCCTTCGGGCGCTTCAGGTTGGTGCCCCGTTCCAGGGTCCAGGAGACCGCGGTCCGCTCCTGATACCGGGAGTACCAGTAGAGGGCTCCGGTGACACCGATCATCTGCACGATGGCGAGAGCCGCTGCCAGCGGGAGATCGAACAACGTCACCGCCTGCCGGTAGATCTCGACTTCGAGAGTTGCGTAGCGGAATCCCCCCAGGATCAGCACCACGCCGAAAGACGTGAACGTGAAGAGGAACACGATCGAGGCCGCCGCGGCGAGGGCGGGGCGGAGCAGCGGGAGGGTGATGCGTTTGAACACCTCCCACTCCGAGGCGCCGAGCACCCTCGCCGCCTCCTGTATGCGAGGGTCGATGCGCGACCACAGTGTCGACACCGTGCGGACCACCACCGCCACGTTGAAGAACACGTGGGCGGCGAGGATGGCACCGATCGACCCTCGCCACCCCAGGGCGACGAAGGCGGTCCCCACCACCACCGTGGGCATCACGAACGGCACGGTGGCGAGAGCCATCGCCACCCGTCGTCCCCTGAACTGATAGGAGGAGACGGCCCAGGTGAGCGGGGCCGCGGCGAGGAGTGTCAGGATGGTCGAAGCGGTCGCCTGCCACAGAGTGAACCAGCCCACCCGGAACAGCCTGGCTTCGACGCCGCTGGCACCGACGCTCAGCTCCGACAGCCCGAGAACGAGGATCCGGGCCAGGGGGTAGCCGAAGAAGTAGCCGACGAAGAGAACAGGCGGGGCGGCTACTGCGACCCACCCCCACCTGATCTTCTTCATCGGCCTTCCATCACCCCGATCCACTCGTTGATCCACCGATCCCGGTTGTCCGCGATGTAGTCGGGGGACAGTCTCGTCGGTGAGGCGGGGATCGTCGTGTGTTCGACGAACTCGTCGGGGAGCTGGGCGCTCTGGTTGGCCGGGAAGACGAACCAGGTCAGCGGGATGTTCTCCTGGAACTCGACCGAGAGCATGAAGTCGATCAACTGACCGGCCGCCTCGGGGTGCTCGGTTCCCTCCAGGATACCGGCATACTCGACCTGGCGGTAACAGCCCGCTTCGATGACTCCTGTCGGAGCCACCTCCGGCGGCTCGTCGGCGAAGATCACCTCGGCCGGAGGAGACGAGGCGTAGGACATCACGATGGAGCTCTCTCCGCCGTACCTGGTGAAGTCGGAGTAGTAGGCGGTGTTCCAGTCGGTGACCACGTTGACACCGGCGTCTCGCATCTGTGACCACCAGTCGAGCCAGCCGTCCTCACCGAAGACGTCGATCGTGGCCATCATGAAGGCCAGCCCCGGTGACGAGGTGGCGGGGTGCTCCACGGTGACGTGGGGAGCGTAGGTCTCGGAGGCCAGCTCGACCAGGTTTTCAGGGATGGCGACATCGTTGGCCTCGAACCACTCTTTGTCGTAGTTGAAGCAGACGTCTCCGTAATCGATCGGCGTCACCAGGTCGTCCTCGTGACGGAGAGCCGGGTCGACCGCGTCGATGTTGGTCGACTGGTAGGGATGGAATATCCCCTCGTCGATGCCTCTGGAGAGAAAGGTGTCGTCGACTCCGAACAACACGTCGGCTAGCGGGTTGTCCCGGGTGAGTACGGTCTGGTTGATCAACGTCCCCGCATCGTCGGAGGCGAGCACGTCGACTTCGATCCCGGTGTCCGCGGTGAACGATGCGAAGGCATCGATGGCGTTGGCGCCCTCGGCGAAGGACTCGTGTGCGATCAACGTGATCGACTCGGGGGTCCCGGCCCGTTCGTCCCCTCCGCAGGCGACGAGCAAGAGGGCTATGGCGAGTGAGGTCTTGGATAGCGGTCTCATCGGCTCCTTCCTTTCGTCCGGGAGCGATGAGCGGTCCGAGATCCCTGCGCCGGCATTACCCGTCTCAGGTTCAAGCGGTCGGAGCCTGCCAGACTCCCTCTCAGCCCGGTGTCACCGAGCTCCCGTCCCCGACAAGTCTAGGTGGAGGCAGACTTATCGCGAACCCTGGGTTGCAGGCCCCGGTCAGCGAAGTCCAGCGCCCTCAGTTCGCGGCGCCGGGCCGAAGTGGGCGGGGTCAGACCGGGCCGAAGACCACCACGGTGTTGTGGCCGCCGAACCCGAAGGAGTTGGAGATGGTCGGTCCCGGCTCCCAGGGCCTCACCTCGTGCACGATGTCGTTGAGCGGGATCTCGGGGTCCTGGTTGATCAGGCCGACGTTGGCGGGAAGCTCCCTGCGGCGGATTGCCTCGACGACGACCACGGCCTCTATCGAGCCCGAAGCTCCCAGACCATGGCCGGTCGAGCCCTTGATCGACGACACCGCCGGCTGGTCATCGCCGAACACCCGCTGGATGACCGCCCCCTCGGTCTTGTCGTTGAGGTCGGTCCCGGTGCCGTGGGCGTTGACGTAAACGATGTCCCCTGGGTCCAGACCGGCCTCCTCGAGAGCAAGCCGGATGGCTCGCTCCGCCCCCTCTCCCTCGGGATGAGGTGCGGTTATGTGGTGAGCGTCAGCCGTCGAGGCGCCGCCGAGGAGCTCGGCGATGGGTTTCGCCCCGCGCCCCTCGGCGTGCTCGGCCGTCTCGAGGACCAGCACTGCGGCACCTTCGCCCATGACGAAGCCGTCCCGGTCGACGTCGAACGGCCGGGCGTACGCGGCAAACCCATCCCGGGTGGTCTTGCGGGCGGCAGCCTCGGTGCCACCGACGACGGCCACGTCGGCATATCCCCACTGGAGGAGCCTGAACCCGTCGACGATGGCCTGGCTCCCCGCGGCGCAGGCAACCACCGGGGTGCTCGCCTGACCTCCGAAGCCGTACTTGATCGAAATCGCCGCGGCGGCGGCGTTGGCCATCATCATCGGGATCTGAAAGGGGGAGACGCGGGGATTCTCCTTGTCCGACTCATGCACCAGGACCTCGAGCGACTCGAGCCCCCCGATGCCGGTGGCCAGGGACACCGTGACCCGGTTGGGGTCGGCCTGGAGATCGCCTGCCTCGTTGAGGGCCTCGGCGGCGGCGACCAATGCAAACTGGGTGAAGCGGTCGAGACGACGGCTCTCCCGCTTCGGGATCCACGGCTCGGGATCCCAGCCTTCGACCAGTCGGGGAGAGCGAGCGGGCTGATCGCTCAGGCCCTTCCAGAGGTCGTCCATCCCGATGCCCGGTGCTGCGACCCCGCCGATTCCTGTGACCACCACGCGTCTCTTGCTCATTGGTGCAATTGTCCTCGATTCATCCGTCCGGGAAGACCGTTTTCTGGAGTTTGCGCATACCCCCGAGCCAACGCTCGTAGTCGTTGGCCTTGTTCTGGAAATACTTCTCGACCTCGGGATGAGGGAGGATCAAAAACCTCTCTTCTTCGAGACCGGACACTACGGCATCGGCAACCTCACTCGGTTCCAACGTGTGGTTGGCCCCGAGGGCCTGGAAGACCTCCGACCCCTCGAGGAGTGGCGTGTTGACGAACTGGGGACACAGCGCGCTCACTTTGATGCCTGCGTCGCCATAGGTGATCGCCAGCCACTCGGCGAAAGCCACCGCGGCGTGCTTGGTGACCGAGTACTGGGCCGCCTTCAAGTTGGTGAGTAACCCGGCCGCCGATGCGGTGGCGAGGAAGTATCCCGACCCGCGGGCCAACCAGTCTGGAATGAGATAACGGGCGGCGTGGACGTGGGACATGACGTTGATCCCCCACATCCGATCCCATGTCGAAGGTTCGGACTGCTCGTCCCCGACCATCCCGATGCCGGCATTGGCGCAGAACAGGTCGATGGGACCGAAGCGGTCCGCGGTGCCCTCGATCAAGGCCTCGTTGGAGTCGGCATCAGCGACATCGGTGAGGACCGCCACCCCATCGACCTCCTCGGCGACTCCGGCGGCGGCGTCGAGGTCGATGTCGGCGACGACGAGGGCGCTCGGGCCTTCGGAGGCGAACCGTCTTGCCATCGCAGCCCCGATGCCACTGCCGCCTCCGGTGATCACTATGACCTTGTCCTCCAGGTGCACGGTCGGGAGCCTAGAGGGGTTCCGACAGGCGGGGTAAAGGGGTGGTCAGGGCACCTGGGCTTGGTACTCGGGCAGGAGTTCCGCGAAGCGCTCCATCCAATCGATCTGGCCGGAACCGGCGAGGGCGGCCTCCAACTGATCGAGGTGAGCGTGCCATCCCGCTCCGTACCCCACCGCCTGGTCTGTCGGCAGCATCCAATGTCTGAGCCTGACCCTGGTCGATGAAAGATCGACCGGCTCCAATTCGAATCTGACCATCGAGTCGGGCTCCCCTGTGAAGCGCCATCGGTACTCGATGGTCTCCCCGGGCACCAGGTCGATGATCTCCCCGCCCGCCATATCGCTCTCACCGAAATCGAGATCGATCGAGCCTCCCGGTCTCAGGTCGACTCGCGCCGGTGCCAGCCAGCGTCGCAACCCTTCCTCGGTGGTCAGCATGGCCCACACCGCACCGATCGGGAAGGCGAAGGTCCTTTCGAACTCGACCTCGGGTCGGTCGTCCATGATGCGGAACTCGCCGTAGGTCATCTCCCCTCCTCGAGTGCCGCCTCGAGGTCATCGAGGCGATCGGACCAAAATGACCGGTAGCGGGAGAGCCAGCGGTCGATGTCGGCGAGGCCTTCCGGCCTCAGTGAGTAGAGGCGCCGTTGCGCGTCGCGTCGGACGGTGACGATGCCTCCTTCGCGGAGGGTGGCGAGGTGGCGTGAGATCGCCGGCTTCGAGACGGGAAAGTTGGCCGCAATGGTTCCCGCATCCTTCTCTCCTCTCGCGAGGAGGTCCACGATTCGGCGTCGTGTCGGATCAGCCAGGGCGGCAAAGCCATCCATGACCAGCGATGTTAACCAGAAAGTTAATTAGCGCAACCGTTAAAGAAGAAAAGGAGCTACAGGTCGGCTTGCGTGAGCAGGGCGCTGCCGGCCTTGATCGTAGGGACGAGACCGTTGGCGCGTGGCAGTAGGTGCTCGCCGTAGAACCGGGCGGTGGTGACCTTGGAGGCGAGGAACTCCTCCGAGTAGTCCGCGGGGCGCCGCTTGGCCGCTACCGCGGAGACCGCCATCAGCCAGCCTCCAATGACGGTGCCGAACTGGGTCAGGTACGGAGTGGCACCCGCCAGGGCGTCGTCGAGCTCGCCTTCTGCCAGCCGGCCCCCCAGCCAGGCCGAGGTGTCGGCGAGACCCTGAAGCGCGGTGGTCAACTCGTCACGAAAGTCGGCGAGATCGTCGTGGTCGCTCATCTCCCCGAGGACTTGGGTCATCTCGGTGATCAGCTCCTCGACGACCTTCCCCCCGTCGACGGGTAGCTTGCGCAAGACCAGGTCGATGGCCTGGATTCCATTGGTTCCCTCGTAGATGGGGGCGATGCGAGAATCGCGGAAGTACTGGGCTGCACCGGTCTCCTCCACATACCCCATGCCCCCGTGCACCTGGATGCCGAGTGAGGTCATCTCGACCCCGAGGTCGGTCATCCACGCCTTCACGATCGGAGTGAGCAGGGCGAGCCGCTTCGCCTCCCGGTCACGCTCGGCTTCCGACTCGGAGTGGAAGAAGCGGTCCGCGGATTGGGCCGTGTAGTAGAGGAGCGCACGCATCGCTTCGGTGTTCGCCTTCATGGTGAGCAGCATTCGGCGGACGTCGGGGTGCTCGACGATTGCCACGTTCTCGGTGGCGGGAGCTCCGATCGGGCGGCCCTGAAGGCGGTCGTGGGCGTAGGCGAGGGCGTGTTGATAGGCGCGCTCCGAGAGGGCGAGACCCTCCATTCCGACACCGACGCGGGCCGCGTTCATCATCGTGAACATGTTCCGCATGCCCTGCATCTCTTCGCCGATCAGATAGCCGACGGCGCCCTCACCTCCATCACCGAACGAGATCACACAGGTCGGTGAGGCGTGGATCCCCAGCTTGTGCTCGATGGAGACGATGCGGTAGTCGTTCCGCTCGCCGGGGTCTCCCGCTTCGTCGGGGATGAACTTTGGGACCAGGAACATCGAGATGCCCTTGGTCCCGGGCGGAGCGTTCTCGGTCCTGGCGAGGACCAGATGGATCACGTTGTCGGCGATGTCGTGGTCGCCCCAGGTGATGAAGATCTTGGTGCCGAACAGCCGGAAGGTGCCGTCGTTCTGTGCGACGGCCTTGGTGCGAAGGGCCCCGACGTCGGAGCCAGCCTCCGGCTCGGTGAGGTTCATCGTTCCGGTCCACTCACCCGAGACCAGCTTCTCCAGGTACTGGGCCTTCATCTCGTCGGTGCCGTGGGTGTGTACCGCTTCGACGGCTCCCTGGGTGAGCATGCCGGCGAGGGAGAACGACATGTTCGCCGTCTTGAACATCTCCTGGATGACCACGCCCACGGTGTAGGGAAGACCGCCGCCACCCCAGTCGGCGGGCAGGTGGGCCGCGGGCCAACCCGATTCGACCAACTTCTGGTACGCCTCCTTGAACCCGGGAGGGGTGTGGACCTGTCCGTCGTCCAGAGTCGATCCGTGCTCGTCACCGACCCGGTTGAGCGGGGCGATCACCTCGGCGAAGAACCGCCCCGCCTCTTCGAGGATGGTGGACACCGTCGCCGGGTCGGCGTGCTGGTAACCGTTCAGTTTCGAGATCGACTCCAACTCGGCGACGTGGTTGAGCGCGAAATTGTGCTCTTCGAGCGGGGGCACGTACTCGGACATGCCTCAAATCGTAGTTCTCAGACGTCGCCAACCATTCTGTGCGGGTTAGTCCTGAGGGGGTGGATACAAACCCGCACAGAACGGTTTTGGAGCGAGCTCAGGCCAGCATGCGGTCGACCAGCCCGGGGAGGACGTCGCCGATGCCGGCTTCGATCTTGGCGGCGGCGATGTGGTCGACCTCGGTGTCACCTCTGTTGATGACGACGATCGGTTTCGACTGGGTGGCGGCGCGCATCACGATGTCGGCCGCCGGCCACACCGACACGGTCGACCCCAAGACCAGGACGGCGTCGGAGACGGCGAGAAAGATTCCGGCTTGGCGCACCTCCTCTTCCGGGAGCAACTCGCCGAACATGACGGTGTCGGTCTTGATCATGCCCCCGCACTCCGGGCACTTCGGGTCCTCCTCACCGCCCTCGACCCGCTGGAGCACAATCTCGGTGGGCCAGCGGGCGCGACATGACATGCAGTGGCTGTTGCGCACGTTGCCGTGGAGCTCGGCGACCATGTCGTCGGAGAGGCCCGACTCGTAGTGGAGCCCGTCGATGTTCTGGGTCACCACCCCGGCGAGACGGCTCGCTTGGTGCAGCCTCATGATCGCAAGGTGACCTCGATTTGGCTTCACCGTGGACCGAGCACCCCATAGCTCACCGTCGACGTGCATTCTCCACCCCTTGACCCGGAGGTCGCGATTGACCACATATCGGTCGATGGTGAAGTCGTCGGGGTCCACTTTCGTCCACAGCCCGTCGGGGCCTCTGAAGTCGGGGATCCCCGACTCGGTGCTGAGTCCAGCACCGCTATACACCAGGATCTGCTCCGCGTCGCGCAGGACCTCGGCGGCTCTCTCGATTTCCGGCATCAACCCCTGTCTAGCCGAATCGGCTCCTGAAAGAAGGTTGGCACGGTGGGGTAGGCCAACTCGATGGCGGGTTGCTATGCCAACCCCTCCAGGACCGCCCGCCAGATCCGGTCCTCCCGCCCACGTCGGGTCCTGGCCTCGACCAGGAAGCGAGAGGTGAGGAGAACGCCGCTGTCACGGACACTCAGATACACCGTGGGCGTCAACGTTCCCACCCTGATGGAATAGCGACGGGCGGTAGCCCGCAGCCCTTCCACGTCCGGGACACCAGTCCGTTGAGTTGCCCAGCCGGCCGTGTTCCTGAGCAGATCGGAGAGGGCGATGGCGATACCGGCCGACCAGGAGGCGAGAGGTAGGAGAACCCCGCTGTCACGGACGCTCGTCGAAGGCGTCGACCCAGATGAAGGCCACCGTGATCAGGAAGATCACGGTGGCCAGGTAGTTGATGATCTTGCCGGCCCCGTAGATCCCTTCGGGGTCGTCGACGTTGGGGGAGACTATCTGGCGGGCCGCTCGACGTAGGACCAGGACCACGACCAGAGTGACCAGCGTCCAGGTGATGACGGTCGGCGTCGCGATGTCGAAGTTGAGCGCTTCGGCGAGACCGGACACCGATTGACTGTCGGCGCGCGTGGTCGAGTTGGGCGGGCATTCGCCCGTTAGGCTCGCATCGGTGCCCGACGACACCCGCCGAAATCATCCCGACACCGACTCCGTGGCGTTGGGCCACGAGGCCCTACGTCATCTCGGCGCGCTCAAGCCTCCCATCTATGAGACCACGACGTTCGTGTTCCAGACGGCCGAGGAGGGCAAACGCTTCTTCGAACGTGCCTACGGGGAGCCCGGCGACACCTACGACGATGACCCCGGCTACATCTACAGCCGGCTCGACTCGCCCAACCTGGCACCCGCTGAAGCCCGTCTCGCCGCCTGGGAGGAGGCGGTCGACGCCGCCATCTTCACCAGCGGCATGGCTGCGATCACCACCGTGCTGCTCACATTCCTCCGGCCCGGGGATCTCGTCCTGTATTCGCTCCCCACCTACGGGGGGACGGCGACTCTGATGAACGGCCTGATGAAGGATTTCGGGGTGACGACCCGGCCCTTCCGCTCGCAGGCCCACCTGGAGGATCTCGATGCCATGGTGGGTGGCGACCGTCTCAAGATGGTGTGTCTGGAGACTCCGGCGAACCCGACCAACGAGTTGTTCGACATCGCCCTCGGTGCAGAGCTCGCCAACCGACACGGCGCCCGTCTGGTAGTCGACAACACGTTTCTCTCCCCGGTATGGCAGCGGCCCATCGTCCATGGCGCCGACCTCGCCCTCCATTCAGCCACCAAGTACCTCGGGGGGCACAGCGATATCACCGCAGGCGCGGTGTGTGGAGGGGCTGACGACATCGCCCGGCTGCGCCAGACCCGGTATCAGATCGGGACCACGCCGAGCCCCGCGACGGGGTGGCTCCTGGGTCGGAGTCTCGAGACGCTGCGTCTCAGAGTGGAACGGCAGGCCTTCAACGCCACCCGGATCGCTTCCTTCCTCGCCGACCACGAGCGGGTGGCCAGGGTGAGTCATCTCAGCCTGCTCGAGCCGGGTGATCCCCAGTACGACATCTACAAGCGACAGTGCACCGGCCCGGGAGCCATGATCTCATTCGAGATCGCCGGGGGCGAGGAGGAGTGCTTCCGGTTCCTCGACGCCATGGAGCTGGTCCGTCTCGCCACCTCGTTGGGGGGCACCGAGTCGCTGGCTTCGCATCCGTGGACGATGAGCCCTCCCACCGTGCCCGACGACGAGAAGCGGTCGTTCGGGGTGACGCCAGGTTTGATCCGTCTCTCCGTGGGTCTGGAGGACGCCGAGGACCTGATCGCAGATCTCGACGGGGCGCTGGCGTCGATCTAGGTCATCCATTGGGTCGCTGTGCCCATGTGCGACCACTCTCCGCGCGAGATAGTCTCTCTTCGTCGGAGCGTCTGGTTGGGGGGTGATAGCGAGGGAGTTGGCAATGGAGCAAGCGCTGGTCCACGCCAAGATCGCGATGTCGAGTGTCCCGAACCGACCTCTTCGCGTCGCGTCCTCACCGCTCGGAGAGATGTAACAGATGCTCCCTACCCGGAGCTGAGGGGGTGGCTCTACGGAGCCGCCCCCTCCCTTTTCCATCTCGTACCATCGCCGCGATGGACATCCACGCCCCCGTCTCTGCCCGAATCGCCCACATCGGCGTCGAGGTGGGGGCGGTCGTCGGCGCCGGGGAGTCCCTGCTGGTCCTCGAGGTCATGAAGATGGAGCGCCCGGTGACCGCACCGGAGACGGCCGTCGTGACCGCGGTAGAGGTGTCCGTAGGAGATGCGGTCGAGGTCGGCGATCTCCTCCTCACACTGCAAGAGACCCCGGCAGCTGCCGCGCCAGAGTTGGACACTGACTCTCCTGACCACGAATCGTTGCAGGAGGTCGAGGAACGCCACGCCTTGGTCCTCGACGCAGCCCGCCCCGAGGCGACCGTGGCTCGGCACGAGCGGGGGAGACGGACGGTCCGGGAGAATCTCGAAGATCTCTGCGATGACTTCGTGGAGTACGGGCCCCTGGCCATCGCCGCCCAACGGAGCCGGCGCGACCTCGACGACCTCATCCGCAACACGCCCGCCGACGGGATGGTGGCAGGGGTGGGGCGCATCGACACGTCGACCCGAGGCGACGACCGAGCCGTCGTCGTCTCCTACGACTACACGGTGCTCGCCGGGACCCAGGGAGCGCGGAACCACCACAAGAAGGACCGTCTGTTCGCCCTAGCCATCGAGACGGGTCTGCCCGTGGTGCTCTTCGCGGAGGGTGGAGGAGGCCGGCCGGGTGATGTCGACTGGAACGGGATCTCCCTCCTCGATGTGCGCGCTTTCCGTCTCTTCTCGGAGATTCCCGGCCCCACCATCGGGGTCAACACCGGCTACTGCTTCGCCGGCAACGCGGCCCTACTCGGTCAGTGCGATGTCATCGTGGCCACCCCCGACTCGAACCTCGGCATGGGGGGTCCGGCCATGATCGAGGGGGGTGGGCTGGGCCGGTTCTCCCCGCAGGAAATCGGTCCGGCCGAGGTGCAGGCCCGCAATGGTGTGATCGACGTCGTGGTGGACGACGACGCCATGGCAGTGGCCACCGTCAAGAGCTTGCTCGGGCTAACGAGAGGGCCTTCTGCCGGGTGGACCACCCCGGATCAGACCTCTCTGAGGACGATCGTGCCCTCGAGCCGACGTCGGCTGTACGACATGCGCCAGGTCGTCGAAGGTCTTTTCGACCTGGGCTCGTTCGTCGAGTTCCGGCGGGACTTCGCTCCGGCCGCAATCACGGGCGTCGGCCGGGTGGAGGGTCATCCGGTGGGCCTGATCGCCAACCACCCGGCCCATCTGGCCGGCGCCATCGACAACGACGCCGCGGTCAGTTTCTCGCGGCATCTCGAGCTCTGTGACCGTTGGGGGATCCCCGTGCTCTCGTTGTGCGACACGCCAGGGTTCATGGTGGGCCCTGATGCCGAGGTGGAAGGGCTGGTGCGCTCGGCGGGAGATCTGTTCCGCGTCGCCGGGAGGATCGCTGTCCCCACCGGCACCATCGTCACCCGCCGGGGTTTCGGCCTCGGCGCCCAGGCCATGACCTTCGGCGGCTTCCACGAGCCCCGGTTCACCGTTGGCTGGCCCGACTCCGAGTTCGGCCCGATGGGATTGGAAGGAGCGGTGAAACTCGGGTTCCGTAAGGAGCTGGAGGCGATCGCCGATCCGGAGGAGCGTCAGGCGGAGCTCGACCTTCGGGTGGAGGAGATGGCCCGGGAAGGCCGGGGACTCAACGTGGCCACCGCCTTCGAGATCGACGACCTCATCGACCCGGCCGACTCCCGGCGGTGGATCACCACCCTGCTTTTCGATCAGGCGTTGCTATAGCATCAGGTCTCGGAAACCACGACCCGTTGCTATAGCAACGCTTGGTCAGTCGTCGCCGACGTGGGTCGGGGGGAGCCCCATGCGTTGGTTGAGAGCGCCTTCCCGGTCCCTGACGATGCGGTGGGCGATCTCCTCGGCGGCGTGGAGCAGCCACATCGCGGTGTGCGAGCCGTCGGAGTAGTCGGCCTCGCCGAAGGCGTCCACCCGGTCCTGTTCCAGGAGCCGCGCCGCCTGTTGGAACTCACGCTGTGAGCCGGGACGATAGACGGCGTAGGTGCGTCCGCCGTTGGCCTCGACCACCGAGAACACGGGGACGTCCGAGGGACCGTCGGCGACATAGATCATGTTTTGGAAGGGGACCCGGCGGTCCTCGCGGGCGATCTTGGCGTTGACGTCGATGGACGGGTTCTTGTTGGTGCCCTTGTTGAGCTCGAAGATCGCCCGGGTCTTCGAGGTGTTGTCGATGGTGTAGATGAGTTGGCGGATCTCGCCTTCGGGTGAGAAGAGCTGGCCCTGCTCCTCGGCGTAACCGGGAGGGGCGACCAACTCGGTGAACTCACAGGCCCACACGTGGTCGAGCTGGGGGGCGACGGCGGAGCCCAGGATCATTTGACGAAGACCCGTTGATACCACGTAGTGCTCCACGGTGATCTGATGTTCGGCGAACCGCGTAAGTGACTCGATGGTCTTGCGGGCGAGCTCCAGGAACTCTGGCATCCCGGTGTAGAACTCGATCCCTTCTCCGAGCTCACGCAAGAGTCGATTGCCCAGTCCCGGCATCCGCCCCTCACGCACGTAGGTGATGATGTGGTTGAGGTAGAGATGGTCACGCTGGATCAGCTTCGAGCCGTGGGAACGGTAGAACTCCTCGAGCCCGTCGACCTCGGCCCAGAACTCCGCCTCGTCGATGCCGAAGTGACGGAACAACGGCGTTTGCATGTTGCCCGGGACCAGGGTCTTGTCGAAGTCCCAGATCATGGCGATGACGTTCTGGGGGAAGAGTTGACGGTTCATGCCATGTCGAAGGCTATCGAGTTATCCACAGCCTTCAACCTGGGATGAAACTCAGCGTCACCCTGCGTGATGGGTTTTCGACGTTGGTATCGACAAGGACAATCGACTGCCAGGTGCCCAGCGCCGGGCTCCCGTCGAGCACGGGGATGGTGATGGAGGGGCTGATGAAGGCGGGTAACACGTGGTCACGACCATGGCCAGGGGTGCCGTGCTCGTGACGCCACAGCGACGGGTCGGCGGGCAGCAGACGGTCGACCGCGTCGAGGACGTCCGTCTCGGTTCCGGCCCCGGTCTCGAAGATGGCGATCCCGGCGGTGGCGTGCGGCACGAAAACCGATAAGAGGCCGTCGCCCTTGTCCTGACAGAACGAGGTCGCCTGCGCAGTGAGGTCAACCGTCGTCTTGCGGCGTCCCGTATCCAGGCTGATCTCGTGGGTGTGCATGAGCCAATTCTATGAATCGGCCACATTCAGCCCTGCAGCCCCCTGTTGTGGCGATTCGATATGGGTCAAGTCATGGGCCAAAGTCTCCAACGCCCGCGCCACCGAGATCAGGGCAGCTCCGACGCCCACTCCAGCCACTGCCACGATCAGGACCAGGCCGCGAATCAGCCAGAGAGTCCGGTTCACCGATGCGTCGGTGCGGTCGATCACCAGGTCGGCCTCGACCAGAGTCGTCTCGTACCGCCCGGTGAGGTTGGTGAATCCCTCCAGGCTCCGGGTGAGCTCCCCCATTGCGTCAGAGAGCTCGCCAGTCTCGGTCGCCAACTGCTCGGCGGAGGGCAGGAGCGATCGGAGCGACTCACTCTGGGCGCGCAGCTCGGTTGGCAACGAGATGAGGGCGACGCTCACGCGAGCCAGCGATTCCCCGAACGGCTCGTCCGGGTCATAGTCCACGCCGAAGAGGGCCAGGGTGCTCAGTGTGCTGTCGATGGCGTTGGCGGTCTGTATCGCTGCCGGCATGGTCGCCTGGATCGACTCGATGGTGCCCGGCAGCTCTTCATCGAGGAAGTCGGCCATCTGCTCGATGGACGAGATCGCCCCCTCGACCGTCGCCGATGCGCTGTCGACACTCCCTGCCGCCGACTCGAGGCTCGAGGCAGTGTCCGCGGCGACCATGTCTACGACTTCGATCGTCTCGTTGATCGCCTCCAAGGCTGACCGCGAAACCGAGACGGTGGAGCCCAAATCGTCACCGAGTGACCGGGTCAACGACAGGCCGACGATCAGGCCCGTGATACTCAGAAAGATCACCGCCAGCCCCGTGAATCTGACCCACCCCGCCCTGTTGGGAGGCGGCGCAACGGGTTCTTCAGATGGCATTCAGTCGTTCCTCATACCCGGCGAAGCCCCAGATCAAACGGTTTGCGGAACGGCACGACCGGGTACTCAACCGCCGCATGCCTGCTTCTGCCTTTGCTGTGACGACGTCCAAGTTGACCAAGTCGTACGAGGGGGGTGCCGGTGTCTTCGACATCGACATCGACATCGAGCCCGGCACAATCGTGGGGTTGATCGGGCCCAGCGGCTCTGGCAAGACCACGACCGTGCACCTGCTCACCGGAGTGCTCGCCTCGGACTCCGGCACCGCGGACGTGCTCGGTGAGCGCCCCCTCGCCTTCAGTCGCAACACCAGGGCCCGCATCGGGTACATGCCACAGGAATCGATCCTCTATCCGGACCTCACGCTCCGGGAGAATCTGAACTTCGCCGCCTCCCTCTACGGCATGCCCTATGGCCGTAAGGAGAAGCTCCGAGACCTCATCGACTTCGTCGAGCTCGAAGGTGCCGTTGACCGTTTGCCTCAGGACGCCTCCGGTGGTGAGAAGCGACGGGTCATGCTGGCATCGACTCTCATCCACGATCCCGAGTTGATTTTCCTCGACGAGCCCACGGCCGGAGTCGACCCGGTGCTTCGTCGCAAGTTCTGGGACCGCTTCGAGGACCTGGCGAAAAGCGGCAAGACGCTGGTGGTCACCACGCAGTATGTGGGTGAGGCCGCTTATTGCGACTACGTCGCCGTGTTGGCCGAGGGGAGGATCCTCACCCTCGACACCCCGGAAGGGCTGCGCCGCCAGGCCTACGGGGGTGAGATCATCGAGATGGTGTTTGCCACGCCTCCAGGCTCGGACGACCTGATATCACTGGAAGGATCGGTGGCCCTGTCGCTGGCGCGCGTGGAGACAGATCGAGTGCGTCTCGTGGTTGCCGACGCCGACGCCGCCATCCCGGCCATCGGGGAATGGGCCGCGCAACGAGGGCTCGAGGTCGACAAGACCGAGCTCTATCTCGCTCCATTCGACGATGTCTTCGTTGAGCTGGTCTCCCGGCTCCAGAACGACGAGGAGACCAGCGATGGCCCATGAACAGACCCTGGGTTCGCGCCTGATCCGCATACTCGGCTTCATCCGCAAGGAGCTGTCCAGTGTGTTGCGACAGCCGCGACTGCTGTTGACCCTGGTGGTCGGCCCGTTCTTGATCCTGTTGCTCTTCGGCCTCGGTTATCGGGAAAACCCTGCCTTTCGCACCCTCCTCGTCGTGGCCAGTGAAGAAGCACAGCTCGTCGCCAACGGCGAGGACATGAGTGAGGCCTTTGGTCGGGGCATCGACTTGCAGGGCACCACGACCGACCTGGGAGCGGCGAGACAGAGATTGCATGATGGTGACGTTGACATTCTCATCGTGGCTCCGGAGGAGCCGCTGGCATCGATCAGAGCCGGGGAGCGAGCGAACTTCGAGGTCATCCATGGGGAGGTTGACCCGGTGCTGCGGGGGAGCATTCGTCTCCTGGCTCGGCTCTCTGTCGATGAGATCAACCGGCGGGTGCTGACCGGGGTGGTCGATGTGGCGCAGACGGAGTCCGAGGATGCTCAGAGCGGAGTCGCTGCCCTCCAGGAGAGCTCGTCACAGTTGGTGGCCGCTCTCGAGGATGGCGACCAGACTGCGGCGGACCGTGAGATCGAAGAGCTCCGCGAGCAGATCGCTGTTGTCGAGGATCACACACGCAGCTCGAATAGCCTCTTCGCCAACGTTGCCACGATCCTGGGTGCAGGAGGCGGTCTCTTGTTCGCCGACTTCGACGAAGCGCTCACCGATGCCGGCTCCGAAGACGGGGCTATCGCTCTCGCTGCCGCCCGTGAGATCGATGCATCCGTCGGCGAGATCGAGCAACGGCTGGTAGAGGCACAGAACCTCGATCCCGCCCTGCTGGTCAGTCCCTTTGGCGTCGAGGTGACCCAAACCTACGATGTTTCACCTGAACCGGGAATCTTCTACTCCCCGGGAACCCTCGTCTTGTTGGTTCAGCATCTCGCCGTCACCTTTGCCGCGCTCTCCCTGGTCCGTGAGAGGCAACTAGGGCTGACCAACGTGTTCAGGGCCTCACCATTGAGCCCCGGTGAGGCGATTGCGG
>CAZLEQ010000024.1:0-43076 GCA_964558575.1 uncultured Acidimicrobiaceae bacterium
GTGGTCGGCGAGAACTGTGTGATCGGCAGAGGCGTCTACATCGACGCTGAAGTCGTGGTAGGAGACAACTGCAAGGTCCAGAACAACGCGTTGATCTATGCCCCAGCGATTCTCGAAGATGGGGCTTTCGTCGGCCCCGCCGCGGTGTTCACCAACGACACCTTCCCCCGGGCGATCAATCCGGATGGAACTCTCAAGCAGGCCAGTGATTGGGATAGGAGAGGTGTGTTGGTGCGAAGAGGGGCATCCATTGGAGCAGGGGCGGTGGTCCTTGGTGGTGTCGAGGTAGGGGAGTGGGCGCTGGTGGCCGCGGGCGCAGTAGTGACCAATGACGTGCCGCCTCACGCTCTAGTGGTTGGAACTCCGGCGAGGAGAGTCGGGTGGGTCGGCGCCGACGGTCTGGCGATGGAGTTCACGGATGGCCATCTCGTCGACGGAGGGACCGGTCGGAGGTACAGGGAAGAAGGGGAAAGGCTCGTGCCCGCATGATCATCCTGTCCAGGCCGTCGATCGGCGAAGCGGAGATCGCCGCCGTCGTCGAGGTCCTCGAGTCCGGGAGGCTGGCGTCGGGAGCCCGGGTGAGGGAATTCGAAGAGAGATTCGCATCCGCCTGCGGCACATCCGAGGCGGTGGCAGTGGGCAGCGGTACCGCGGCTCTCCATCTCGCTCTCCTCGCCATGGGAGTCGGTCCGGGCGATGAGGTGATCGTTCCTTCGTTCACATTCGCCGCCAGCGCCAACTCGGTTCGGATGGCGGGGGCTACGCCAGTGTTTGCCGACATCGACCGTGACGATTACACGATCCACACCGATGCGGTCGAGCCCTTGATCACCGACCGGACGCGGGCAGTCATGCCGGTCCACCTCTACGGCCAGATGGCACCCATGGACGAGATCGCATCGCTGGCAGAAGCCGCCGGGATCGCCGTGATCGAAGACGCGGCCCAAGCCCACCTCGCCGAGTGCAATCGCCGGAAGGCCGGTTCGGTGGGGACGGCTGGTGCTTTCTCGTTCTACCCGACCAAGAACATGACGACCGGAGAGGGTGGGATGGTCACCACATCTGACGGCGAGCTCGCAGAGCGGGTCAGATGGCTGCGCAATCAGGGGATGGCAGAGCGGTACGAGCACAAGATCGTCGGTCTCAACGAGCGGATGACCGAGATCGAGGCGGCTATCGGGCTCGTGCAGTTACAGCACTTGCCCGAATGGACCAAGAGACGCCGCGAGATCGCCGGGATGTACAACGAACGCCTCGACCCCTCGCTGGGATTGCCTATCGAGCGACACGAGGCAACCCATGTGTACCACCAGTACACGATTGCGCCTTCAGAGCGCGACAGGGTCCGCAGCTCGCTCCGAGATGCAGAAATTGGACACGAGGTCTACTACCCGAAGGCCACCCACCAACAGGACCCCTATTTGGGCCCGGGGTACCACCTCCCTGTCACCGAAGAGATGGTCGATCGGGTCGTCTCGATCCCGGTGCGACCGGACCTCAGCGACGAGGAGATCGATTTGATCGTCGAGACCCTCAACGAGGCAGTGGCGTGATGCGGTTCGGGCTGGTCGGTCTGGGTCAAATGGGCCGCCATCATGCGCGCGTGCTGACGGAGGCCGATGGAGTCGAGTTCATCGGTGCGGTGGATCCCGTCGGTGATCGGCATGGGGCGATGAGAGTTGGGCGGGTTTTCGCCGATGTCAGCGATCTTCTAGCAGCCGGCATCGATGCGGCTGTCGTGGCGGTTCCCACAGGGGAGCATCTCGAAGTGGCCGTGAGACTCGCCGGCGCTGGTATTCCCACCTTGATCGAGAAGCCGCTCGCCGACTCGGTGGCCAATGCAAGGGAGATCGAGTCGGCATTTCAATCCAGGGGCGTCTTGGGTGCTGTCGGCCACGTGGAGCGTTTCAACTCCGCGCTCCAGGAGATGAAGAAACGACTCGACGACGGCGAGCTCGGTCGTGTGATCTCAATCACAACCGAGAGAGTTGGGCCTTTTCCCCATCGAGTGCAGGACGTTGGGGTCGTCAAGGACCTCGCCACACACGACATCGACATCGCCATGTGGATCGGTGGCGATCGATTCGCTGAGATCAACGGACAGTTGGCCCACAAGATGGGACGACCACACGAAGACCTGGTGGTCGCCACCGGGCGACTGGCCAACGACGTCGTGGTCTCGTTGAATGTCAATTGGCTCACCCCGGTGAAGCGTCGGACGGTGAGCGTGTTGGGTGAGAAGGGCTCTTTCGTTGCCGATCTGCTTGGCCCGGATCTCTTCTTCTATTCGAACGCCGAGATCGACAGCGCGTGGGACCGGATCGCTCAACTCAGAGGAGTGAGTGAGGGGGACATGATCCGTTATGCGTTCGCCAAGCGCGAGCCGCTGGCGGTCGAACACGAGGCCTTTCGGTCGGCGATAGCAGACGGTCATGCGGAGGGTGTCGTCTCGTTGTCCGAGGGGGTCGAGATCTTGGAGGTCGCGGCGCAGATCGTGGGGGAACGGTCATGAGGGTGGCGGTCGTCGCCCTGGGGAAAATCGGGCTCCCTTTGGCGGTGCAGATAGCGGGCAAGGGCATCGACGTCGTCGGCGCCGACATCTCGGATCGAGTCGTCGATCTGGTGAACGCCGGGTCCCCACCATTCCCGGGGGAGGCGGAGCTCGATGAGAGGCTGGCGGCCGCGGTGGCGACAGGGCGATTGAAGGCGACTACGTCGACTACCGACGCCGTTGCCCGGTCCGAGGTGGTGGTGGTCGTGGTGCCGTTGATGACCGACCTGGCAGGGGTACCCGACTTCTCGGCAATGGATGCGGCGACACGGGACATCGCGGCAGGTCTTCAACCGGACACGCTGGTTTCCTATGAGACCACGTTGCCGGTCGGGACCACACGAGACCGGTTCGGGCCCATGTTGGAGGAGGGTTCCGGTCTGAAGCTCAGCGAGGGCTTCTATCTGGTCCATTCGCCAGAGCGGGTCTTCAGCGGACGGGTCTTCAGCGACCTTCGCCGTTATCCGAAGCTGGTAGGTGGAGTCGACGCCGACTCGACCCGACGTGGCGTCGAGTTCTATGAGCGGATCCTCGACTTCGACGATCGTCCCGACCTCGATCGCACCAATGGGGTCTGGGCACTGACATCGGCCGAGACAGCTGAGCTGGCCAAGCTCGCAGAGACCACATATCGAGATGTGAACATCGCCCTCGCCAACCAGTTCGCCGCGTTCGCCGAAATGGCCGGTATCGATGTTGGAGAGGTCATCGAGGCCTCGAACAGCCAGCCTTTCTCTCATATTCACCGCCCCGGAGTGGCGGTTGGGGGTCATTGCATCCCGGTCTATCCCCGCTTCTATCTCGCTGGTCACCCAGACGCCGAGCTGGTGGAGACGGCGAGGCGGGTGAATCTCTCGGTGCCAGAGCGCGTCGTGACGACGATGGCAGACGATTTGGGCGGGCTCGAAGGCAGAACGGTCTTGATTCTGGGGGCCTCATATCGCGGCGGTGTCAAGGAAACCGCATACTCGGGCGTTTTTAACCTGGTCGAGGCGGTGGCTGCAGAGGGCGGCCGGGCCGTAGTCTCCGATCCCATGTATACAGACGATGAACTGCAGTCACTCGGCCTGGAGCCCTGGGGCGGAGGCGATGTCGATGCCGCATTGATCCAGGCCGATCACCCGGAGTATGCGACGTTGAGCCCTGTGGACCTGCCCGGAGCGCGGATGGTTTTCGACGGGCGTGGCGTGGTCGATCTGGCTCGGTTTGCCGACTCGGATGTGCGGGTTCGCGTCATCGGTCAGGGTGCGACCGCCTCTTGAATCGCCAGGTCCGGCCGACTCTCGGCCCACATGTGTTCCAACAGCAGGCGACCGGTCTCGGCCAACCTCTTGCGATGGGATGGGTTCGAGGCGAGAGCGGCCGCTACTGCGGCCGCTTCCTCAAGTGAGCCACACACGAGATTCGGGTCGATCTGGCCGACGATTCGGGCGTGGCCCGGGAGGTTGGAGACGATGGGAGGCACTCCGATCGCCATGTACTCCCAGAGCTTGGTGGCGACTGCCATCTGGTAGGCGGGAACCGGTTCGAGGAGGTTCAAGCCGGCCAGAGCACCGCCTGCCATCTGCCACGCCTCGTGGTGTTCCATCCGACCAGTCATCTCGATCCGGTTGGCAACATCGAGCTCCTGCGCCATCTCGAGGACTGCTTCAGCAGTGTCGACACCGACGTTCCCGACGATCAGCAGATCGAACGAGTCGTCGAGTGCGGCCAGAACCTGAACCATGGCCGCGGCTCCTCGTGCTTCGGTTACATCTCCGACATAGACCAGCCGGCGCGAGCCGTCGTAGTCGGAGATGGAGAGGGACGACGGATCGGGGATGTTGAGGACCAAGAAATCACCCGGACGCCTCAGTTCTCCAGCTGCCGCGAGAACCCGCCACGCGGCGACACGTCCGCACCACACTGCCAGGTTGGCGATCGTCCCAATCAACCACCTGGCCCAAGCCGGCACCCATGCTCGGGACATCGCTGCCTTTCCGTAATCCTCGTGGATGTCGATTACGGGCAGCTTCCCGCTGACCCGAGCAGCGAGGCCGCCGAGAAGAAACATCTCGGGGTCGGGGATGAGGACTATGTCCGCTTTCGAGCGCGCGATGGCGACCATCCCGCGCCACGTGGCTGAGATCCGGCCCGAGCCCTCGAGGCTGGTTAACGTGGCGCTGTGACCGGCGTCGGTGAGATATCCGACGTGTCGGTTGAGTCGGGGATCACCCTTCCAGTGGGCGGTGGTCACGATCTCGATGATTTGGTGTGTCATCCGCGTTCGGCTCCACGTGCCATGAGGAACCCCCATCCCCAGCTGAGGTGCATCGTGGCCAGGGCAGCGGCGACCCGGAGCGCGCCACCGGGGCTCGCCACCCCGACCAGGAGTAGTTCGATCACGTAGACGAGGGGTAGCAGCAGCGCCACCGGCCACCAGATCGAGCCGATCAGAGCCACCAGGAGCGTCAGGGTCAGTGCTGGTGCCGCGAGTTGTCGCCAGCGAAGCGAACCCCGGTATCTGCGGGCGAACATCCTCTTGGCTACCCCGTAGTCGTGATACTGGCGGGCCAGGTCTCCCAGGGTGCCACGCGGTCGGTAGCTGACCTCGAGGTTCGGGTCGAACCACACCACCTCCCCGGCTTCGATGAGCCGGTGGTTCAACTCGTAGTCCTGGTTGCGGATGAAGGTCTCGTCGAAACCACCGACTCGCTCCAGAGTCTCACGGCGAAACACTCCCAGGTAGACGGTCTCGACCGGCCCTTCCTCGCCACCGATCCGGTGGCGGGCGTCTCCGGCACCGAAGGGCGAGCTCATGGCCGCCGCGATGGCTTGCTCCCATTTTGATTCACCGACCGGCACCTGAATTCCACCTACGTTCGCCGCACCGCTATTCACGAGGGTCTCGACGGCCCGGGAGACATAGTCGGATGGGAGTATCGACTGGGCATCACAGCGCACGATCACCTCCCCGGTGCTGGCCGCCATGGCCAGGTTGAGACCGGCCGGCGTGGATCCTCCGGGGTTGTCGACGACGGTGACACCCGTCGCGGCCCCGGCGCTGGCCTCGTCGGCGGCGGCAACGATCACCTCGACGATGTTGGGGTAGGTCTGTTCCTCGATCGCTTCCAGGGCTCGTGGAAGCACCCCCGCGGCGTCCTTCGCCGGGATGATCACCGAGACGGTGGGGAGATTGGTGGGCACAGGGCCATATCATGCCCCGCCGTGCCCACCGACTTGCAGTCAATCGCCGATCCGAGATCGATCCTCCTGGTGTGGGCTGCCGGGTTGGCACTGGTGGCGGGTGCGATGTCCCATACCCGGGTCGTGGGACCCGGGTTCACCTGGCTCACCGCTGGAGTCGCCGGTTTGATCGGGATTCCCGGTGTCCTCGCCGGTGGCGCCTGGTGGGCACGGCTCGGGCTGCTCGGGGCGGTCGTCGGCGCCATCTGGGCCCGGAGACGGCCCCTGGCCGGGCTCGCCCTGGCGGCGGCGGGGACTGGCTACGCCGTGCAGGCTGCCCTGTTCGCCGGGTGGATCCCGGCGGTGACGGGGACCCTGGCCCTGGGGGGAGTGAGCGGTGAGATGATGCTGGGTCACTGGTACCTGGTCGACCCCCGCCTCCCCCGGTCGACGCTGAGGAACCTGGCGTTGGTCGGCATCGCCGGGTTGATCGCCGAGTCGGGCCTTCTGGTACGCCTGGAGGTCGGTTTCACCGGCGGTGCCCTCGCCTTCTGGATACTGCTGATCACCTCGGTGGTGCTCATGGGCGCCGTGGTGGCGGCTCTCAGATACCCCGCCTACAGCGGGGTGATGGCGGCGACCGGTTTGTCCTATCTGGCATTGTTGACCACCCTGGGCGCGGTGTTCGTCGGCCGCGCACTGGCAGCCGGACTGGGACCTTTCGGGCTGACTTAGCGCCCGAGACCACGAGGAGGAACATTGGAAGTCAGAGCAACCGCGGCACCGGTCGATCTCGATGGGGCGACGCTGATCATCGGAGTGATGGAGGGTCTCGAGGCGGTGACCGGCTCGGAGGAGGAGTTCGAGGCCATCGAACGTTCCTCGCTCGAAGCCGCCGGCTTCGAAGGCAAGCCGGGCCAGACGGTCACTCTCCCCCATGGCACCGCCAAGGCGATCCTCGTCGTCGGTCTCGGCGAAGAGGCATCCTTCGACTCGCTCCGCGCCGCCTCGGGCAACGCCATCCGCAACGTCAAGACCGAGCGAGCGGTCACCCTCCTCGCCGGGGTGGACATCGACGAGGCCACCCGTGCCGTTGTCGAAGGGACCCTGCTCGGCGGGTATCAGTTCCGCACCTACAAGACCAACGACGAAGCTCTCGACGCCGAGACCGTCGCGGTGGTCGGTGGTGACGAGACGGAACTGGCCACCGCGGTCGTGTCCAGCGAGGTGACCCTCCTCGCCCGGGACTGGGTCAACACCCCCGCCAGGGACACATCACCGGAGACCCTGGCCGCCCTCATCGAGGCCGCCGCCGAGGGCACCGGGGTCTCGGTGGAGATCTGGGATCGTCGGCGCATCGAGGAGGAGAAGCTGGGAGCACTCCTCGGGGTGGCGGCCGGGTCGGACCGTGCCCCGCGAGTAGTCATCCTCCAATACCGACCCGACGGAGCCGAACAGCACCTCGCCCTGGTGGGAAAAGGCATCACCTTCGACACCGGTGGTCTCTCGCTGAAGACGGCCAACTACATGGAGGAGATGAAAGACGACATGGCTGGGGCCGCCGCCGTCGTCGCCGCCACCATCGGCATCGCCCGTCTCGGCATCCCGGTGAACGTGACCACGATCACCCCACTCACCGACAACGCCGTGGGAGGAGATGCCACCCGTCCCGGGGACGTCCTCCGACCGGTCGAAGGCCCCACCATCGAGGTACTCAACACCGATGCCGAGGGGCGTCTGATCCTCGCCGACGGGCTCGGTCTGGCCAAGAGGTACGAACCCGACCTCACCATCGACGTTGCCACCCTGACCGGTGCCGCCGCCGTCGCCCTGGGCAAGCAGGTGGCCGCGGTGTTCGGCTCTGACCGCGAGGTGGCCGCCCGGGTGCTCGACGCGGCGGCGAAGGCGGGGGAGGAGTTCTGGGAGCTCCCCCTCCACAAGGGGTATCGCAAGTCGATCGACTCCAACATCGCCGACATCAAGAACATCTCCGGGAGTCGATATGGCGGAGCGATCGTGGCCGCCCTCCTCCTGGCCGAATACGCCGGAGACGGGCCATGGGCCCATCTCGACATCGCCGGCCCGGCGCGGAGAGAAGAGACCGCCGGGGAGTTCCTCAAAGGCGCATCCGGAGTGGGGGTGCGGACCCTCATCGAGTTGGCACGGACTGCCGGTGAAGCCGACTGACACGACTTCGACTACCTAGTCTGGCGGGATCGTGCGCAGCCGCTTCCTGATCTCGGTGGCGATCTCAGATCTCCTCGCCCTCGCCGCGGCCATGATGGCGGCGTCTTATCTGGTGTTCGCCACCCTGGTGCCGTGGGAGGCGACCACTCCGGGAGCCGACCCCCGGATGCTGGCGTTCCTTGCCCTGTCGATGGTGGTGATGTCGTTCGTCACCGAGCAGATGTCGGGGCCGGGTGTGCCCCGACCCTCCTACGGACGGATGGTAGCGATCCTGCTTGGCACCCTGTTCTTGACCGCGAGCCTTCTGCTGGTGACCCGGGCCAACTACTCCCTGTCCTTCATCCCGCTCACCGCAGCCTTCTGGCTCATCCCCGCCACTGCCCACCGCGTCGTGCGGAGACGACGGCCCTGGACCGAGAAATTCGGCGTCATCACCCAGGAGAAACAGCTCGCCGATGACCTCCACGCCGCCCACCACGCCGACGTGCTCTGGGTGCTCGAGCCCGACGGGGAGAGCCCCGGTCAGTTGCCCGAGCGAGACGTGACCATCTCCGTCGATCTGCGGGCCGTGCTCTCCGACTCGATGGCCCAATATCTCTCCTCCGCAGATGTGGCCGGATACACGATCCGCCCCTTCTCCTCGATCTACGAGGAGCACACCGGCCGGGTCCCCCTGGTCCATCTCGCCGAGGGGTGGGAGATCTCCGCACCGCTACTCGAAGTGGCCCGTTGGCTCCCCGGAAAGAGGATCTTCGACAGCGGGATCACGCTGCTGACCGCCCCGTTGTGGGTTCCACTGGGTCTCCTGGTGGCCGCATATGTGAAACTCGCCGACCCCGGCTTCTCCATTTTCAAACAGGAACGGGTCGGGCTCGGGGGGCGTGTGTTCACCATGTACAAGTTCCGCACCATGCATCTCGACGCCGAGCGTGAGGGAGCGCGATTCGCCACCGAGGGCGACCCGCGGCTGATCCGGGGAGGAGCTTTCCTCCGACGGTTCCGGCTCGACGAGATCCCCCAACTCTGGAACGTCCTCAAGGGGGACATGAGCCTGGTCGGGCCAAGGGCTGAACAGGTCCCGTTCGTCTCCGAATTCCGTCAGCAGATACCCTTCTACGACCACCGTCACATGGTCCGTCCCGGGATCACCGGGTGGGCCCAGGTCAACTACGGGTACGCCGACGACGAAGCCGACACCATCGAGAAGCTCACCTACGACCTGCACTACATCAAGCACATGTCCCCGGTGATGGACCTGCGCATCTTCTGGAACAGCATCTGGACGGTCCTGACCGGCGCCGGGGCACGGTGACCGAACCGCTGATAGCCCCTCGACAGCGGGGTTTCAGGGCGCCGGGGACAACGTTCATGGTGGCCGGTGGGTTGATCGGTGCCATCGGTGCCTACGCATTCCAGGTCTATGGCACCCGGAACCTCGATCCCGACGCCTTCGCCCCGGTCAGCGTGCTTTGGACCGCCTTCTTCATCCTGGCGACCATCCTCCTGGTCCCGGTGGAGCAGTATGTGACCCGGGAGGTGGCCAGCGGGCGCAAGGCGCTGCCGACCGACCTGAAGCCGGCATTGCTCATGGCAGCCATAGGCGCCCTGGTGGGTGGGGCTTTCGTGGCGGTCACCCTCGAGGACCTCTTCTTCGGCGATCCGGTTTACATCTTCCAGTTCATCCTGTTGATGCTGGGGTACTCGCTGCTGTTCGTCGCCAAGGGGGTGCTCGCCGGATCGCGTCGGTTTGCCGGAGTGGGTTGGGTGCTGATCGTCGAGACCTTTGCCCGGCTGGTGGCCGGGGTGGTGTTGCTGCAGCTGGTTCTCGACGCCTCCTCGCTGGGCTGGGGCATGGTCATCGGCGGCTTCGCCGTTCTGGCGATGGGCTGGTGGCGTCACGACACCGGCCGGGTCGAGGCCCGGGCCGCTCCCGCGGGCCGGTTCCTGGCCGGGTATGTGGGAGGGACGTCCTCGTCGCAAATTCTCCTGGGAGGGGCGCCGATCGCGGTGGCCATGCTGGGCGGTTCCCCGGCGCTGGTGTCGATCGTCTTCGTCACCTTCACCCTCTACCGGGCTCCCCTCACCCTGATCTTCGCCCTCCAGGGTCGCATCCTGCCCTACCTGGTCGGGCTGGCACGTGACGCCAACTGGGCTCAGCTGGGCAAGATCGCCAGGGGAGTTGTGTTGGGAGGGACGGCCCTCGCCCTCGCCGGGGCTGTCGTCGGTTGGTTCGTCGGCCCCGAGGTGGTGGGTCTGCTCTACGGGGCCCAGTATCGGCCCACCGACATCGTGGCCATGCTCGCCGCCGGTGGGGTGATGGCCGCCGCCGCAGCCCAGATCGCCAGTCAGGTGCTGGTGGCGGAGGGGAGGACCACCCGACTCTCCTGGGCATGGCTCGGTGGCCTGGTGGTCGGGGTCCTTGCCCTGTTGATCGTTCCCGGGCAAGTCGACACCAGGGTGGCGATCGCCTTCGCCACCGGGGAAGTGACAGCTCTGGTGCTCATGGCGGTACTGGCGATCCGGCGTTAACGGCGAGTATTGGCCGGGCGGTTGCCGACTACCGACGGAGCCGGCTAACCGGGTTCTCTAACGGGGTTGCTCGTGCTCGGTGGTCAACGGAGTTGGGGAAAAGGCCCCCTCGGAGACGCGACGGACGAATGCCAGCAACGCTATCCAGGAGATAGCCACCGTGGAATCGCCGGAGAGCGCCCGGTCCAACCAGAGTCGTGAATCCTCTGACGCGGGTGTGGTCGTCGTCCTCCAGTTCCGCGGCAGGCTGCAGAGCCCGATCGAGACTCACCGTGGGCTCACCGGGTGAGGCGGTTGTGGCCGTGAAAGGAGTTGACTCTGCGGTCGCACTCCGAATCGCATCGTCGAGTGAGGATGATGTCATGATGCCGAATCGGATCGCATCACCCACTCAGCATGCTGCGCCGCCACATCGGGTGGGAATCGCCAGCGCATCTCGAGGGGCACTTGTGGAATCCGCTCCCTGACCGCAAGCGTGCCCTCGACCACCGTCACCAGGCCGGTTCGGAGCAGTTGCGGGAGATGTCTGGGCAGCCGCACCTCCTCCCCCTTCCCGGCGGCGCTCACCAGACGCAGCAGCTCGGCGACCGCGCCGGGTCCGAGCGCGGCCACCCAGAACCTGCGCACATAGGGGTCGGACGCCTCGACACCGTCGTCGGAGGGGATGAGCCTCACCGGGACGGTGGGTCGGATCCGGGCGGTGGGTCGAACCGGAGCACCGGCATGCCCCACGGCGCTTGTCATCGGAGGACGATTCTGGCCATTTGCAGGTGCTCCGGCTCTCATACCGTGAACAACTACAAGTATCGTTATCAATCGTCAATCCTCGCCAACGAAGGCGCGAAAGGTTTCGTTATCCGCGGCTAACCGTCGTCGTCGTCATCATCGTCGCCGGGGGGAGGGGTCGTCGTTGGTGGTGGTCCCTGCACGCCAATCTGAAGGACCACCTGGGCCGATTCTTCGACAACCGATCCGGGGCCAGGGTTGGTGTCGACGACACGACCGATTTGATTCTGATCTTGAACCGGGACTTCTTCGGTGACCAGATTGAGCAGCACGTTGGTGTTGACCGTGAACTCATCGGCCAACGCCGCGGCCTCCTCGAGCGTCATCCCCCTGAAGTCGGGCAGCCGGGCCGCCGGAGTCTGACCGTTGGAAACCCATATCGTCACAGTCGTTCCCTGGGGCACGGTCGCTCCGGCTCCGATCGACTGTCTCACCACGATCCCGGCGGGTTGGGTGGACGCAATCTGCTGGACGCTGACGTTGAGCTTCGCATCCACACGCAAGACCTGAATCGCCTGACGTTCGGTGAGCCCGACCACGCTCGGCACCTGGGTCGGCGGAGGCTCGAGATAGTCCTCGATGTTGGCGGGGTCGGCGGGGAAGCCGGCTTCGGGCAATCCTTCCATGACCACCGACATGAACTCGGCCCAGATCGGTGCCGGCACCGACCCGCCGAAGACCCGGGAGTAAGTCTGGCCGTTGATCACGAGGTTTTCCAGCGGGATCTGCTCGGCCTCGTACCCCACCCAGACCGCGGTGGAGAACTCGGGGGTGAATCCCACGTACCAGGCATCAAGGTAGCTCTGGTGTGTCCCGGTCTTGCCGCCCTGGGGACGTCCGATGTTGGCCCGGGGAGCAGTCCCGGCTTCGGTGGGGACCCGCAGCAGTGGGCGTCGGGCGGCGGCGAACAGGGCCGGGTCGGCCACCTGGGTGATGTCGGGCTGCTTCTCGTAGACAACCTCGCCCTCGTGGTTGACGATGCGGGCGACGATGTAGTCGTCGGCGTGGATCCCGTTGGTAGCGAAGTTGGAATAGGCGGAGGCCATCTCGAGGGGCGACACCGCCGAGGCACCGAGGACCAGCGACAACACCGGATCGAGCGATGCCTGGGTGATCCCCATCCGGCGGGCCATCGCCACCACGTTCTCGGGTCCGGTGTCACGGGACACCTGGGCATAGACCGTGTTCACCGAGCGGTAGGTGGCCTCCTCCAGGGTGATCACCCCGGTCGAGCTGCGGTTGGCGTTGTGGACCGTCCAGATGTTGGTCCCATCGGGCGAGCAGATGAACTCACACTCGATCTCGAGGGGGCTGGGCCCCGCCCAGCTGTGGCCCAAGGTGAAGCCCTGATCGAGGGCGGCGGCGAGACCGATTGCCTTGAATGCCGACCCCGGGTTTCTCCGTCCCTGGATCGCCAGGTCGAACTGGCTGAACTCGAAGTCGATGCCGGAGGCCATCACCTTCACCGCTCCGGTGTGGTTGTCGACCATGGCGATGGCCCCGGTGGGTCGACAGGAGTGGGTCTCGGCGTAGCGTTCGTAATACGCCCGGTTCTCGTCGAAGTCGGGGAAGACCTCGGCACAGGCGGCGAGGTTCTCCTCATATGGCGGCAGGGGCAGCCACTGGTTGAGGATCCGGTTCGCCTCCTGTTGGAGTCTCAGGTCGATCGTGGTGTAGATCTGCAGACCCCCACCTCCCTCGCAAGCGACGTCGTCGGCCGGACAGCCGAACACCGCCTGGATCCGCTCCTCGTTGCTGTCGCCGAGGAAGGCAAACTCGGGATCGTTGAGAATCTGGCGCCTCACCTCGGCCACGACGTGGTCGGCCAGGCCGCGGCGCGGTGGCGTGTCGATCACACCCAAGGGCTGTTGGATCGCCCCCTCCGCCTCCGCCTCGGTGATCCAGCCGTTGTCCTCCATCTCCAGGATCACCAGATTGCGCCGGTCGAGGGTGATCTCGGGGCGGGTCCGGGGGTTGTAGAGAGAGGGGTTGCGGACCAGGACGGCGAGGGTGGCGGCCTCGTGGATATCGAGGTCCTGCAGCGGCTTGTCGAAAAACTCCTCCGCCGCGGTCTTCACCCCGTATGCCCCGGCGCCGAAGTACACCGAGTTCATGTAGAACTCGAGGATCCTCTCCTTGGAGAAGCGGCGCTCCACCTCCGCGGCGACGAAGGCCTCGTTGACCTTGCGCCTGATGCTGATCTCGTTGCCGACGAATGCGTTCTTCGCCACCTGCTGGGTGATGGTCGATCCACCCCGGGTCGAGTCGTAGAGGAGGTTGTCGAGGGCCGCGGACGCAATCGCCGAGAAGTCGACACCGTCGTGCTCGAAGAACTCGGAGTCCTCCGCCGCCAGCATGGCGTGGACCATCACCTCCGGGATCTGGCCGTAGGGGATGGGCTCGGAGTTTCGGCCGTTGTGTAACTCGGCGAGAACCTCGCCCGAGTCGGCGTAGACCCGGCTCACCCGGCTCAGGTCGGGCAGATTGAGCTCCATCGACCGGGTCTCGGGAACCCAGTCGGCGGTGACGTTCTCGAAGGACCCGAAGGCAGAGTTGGCCCCCAGGAACGCGAACAAGCCCACCCATCCGGAGAGGAGGAGTGAAATCGAGAGGAGAGTGGCCAAGGCGCCGAACCAGCGTCCTCGCCGTTCCCTCGCCTCGATCTGGTGGATGAGGGCTTTCCTGGCCATCTAAGAGTATTGAGACGATCCGGACGGCTGAGTAGTTCCCGCCTACGATCCCGGACAGTGTCAGGATACAGCCGTCATGAGTGAAACCCGTCGCACCTCGAGCGGAATCGAGGTCGATGTCCTCTACGAGACCCCGGCCGACCCCGAACGTGTCGGCCGTCCCGGGGAATACCCCTTCACCCGGGGGCTGCATCCCAGCATGTATCGGGGGCGGCTTTGGACCATGCGACAGTACTCGGGGTTCGGCACCGCCCAGGAGACGAATCAGAGGTTCAAGGACCTGCTCGAAGCGGGTCAGACCGGGTTGAGCGTCGCATTCGACCTCCCCACCCAGATGGGTCTCGACTCCGACCATCCGCTGGCGGCCGGCGAGGTGGGCAAGGTGGGGGTCGCCATCGACTCCATCGAAGACATGCGGCGTCTCTTCGACGGCATCCCGCTCGACGAGGTGTCCACCAGTATGACCATCAACGCCACGGGACCGCTGTTGCTGCTGCTCTACCAGCTGGTCGCCGCCGAACACGGGGTGGGCGGCAACCAGATCAGGGGGACGATCCAGAACGACATCCTCAAGGAGTATGTCGCCCGGGGCACCTACATCTACCCGCCCGCACCCTCGATGCGATTGGTGACGAACGTCTTCGAGTACGCCGACAGCTACCTCCCCCAGTGGAACACCATCTCTATCAGCGGCTATCACATCCGAGAGGCCGGGGCCACCGCCGCCCAAGAACTGGCATTCACCATCGCCAACGGGCTCGCCTACGTGGAGGCGGCTCGTGACGCCGGGCTCGACGTCGACCGCTTCGCCCCCCGGCTCTCGTTCTTCTGGAACGGGCACAACGACTTCTTCGAGGAGGTGGCCAAGTTCCGCAGCGCGCGCCGGATCTGGGCGCGGCACATGCGCGAGGAAGTGGGGGCGGCCAACCCGAAGTCGTGGGCGATGCGATTCCACACCCAGACCGCGGGCTCCACACTCACCGCACAACAGCCTCTCAACAACGTGGCGAGGACCACACTCCAGGCACTCGCCGCCGTGCTGGGGGGAACCCAGTCACTGCACACCAACGCCTACGACGAGGCGCTGGGCCTCCCCACCGACGAGTCGGCGTTGGTGGCGCTGCGGACCCAGCAGGTGATCGCCCACGAGTCGGGTGTCGCCAATACGGTCGACCCTCTCGCCGGGTCGTACTACGTGGAGAGCCTCACCGACGCCCTCGAGGAGCAGGCCGAAGAGCTGATCTCCACCATCTCGGCCATGGGAGGGGCGGTGGCCGCGATCGAAGAGGGCTGGATGCAGACCCAGATCGATGACTCCGCCTACGAAGAGGCGCGGCGGCAGTCCAATGGCGAGTCGGTGGTGGTCGGGGTCAACCGCTTCCAGTCTTCGGAGGTCGAGCCGATCCCCATCCTGGAGGTCGACCCCGATTTGGAACAGGCCCAGAAGAGGGCCCTGGACGAGCGGCGGGAGACACGTGACAACCAAGCCGTGGGAGCCGCTCTGGAGCAGGTCGGTGAGGTGGCCGCCGGAGAGGCGAACCTGATGCCTTCCATGAGTGAGGCGCTCGCTGCGGGGGCGACCATCGGCGAGGTGTCCGACGCGTTGCGTGAGGTTTTCGGGCTGCATCGACCCACGGGGTAGCGTCGGGGCGGAATGGCAGAGGAAAAGACCGATCTACTCATCATCGGCGGTGGGCCGGCCGGTACCCAGGCTGCCACCACCGCCGCCACCCTCGGGGCTCGGGTGACCCTCGTCGAGAAGGACATCGTGGGAGGAGCCGCCCACCTCTGGGACTGCATCCCCTCGAAGACGATGGCGGCGAGTGCCCTCCGCCACACCTCGGTGCGCAACGCGGCGAAGCTGGGACTGATCAACGACCCCGGCGAGGTCGATCCGGTGATGCTCTCGGAGCGGATCAAGGAGATCACCTCCGACATCCACCACAACCTGGTGGAGTTGCTCGACGACCAGAATGTCGAGCAGATCGAGGGAACGGGTCGGTTTATCGGCGAGCACACCGCAGTGGCCGACACCGTCGACGGGGAGCGTCAGATCCGTTTCGACAAGGCTCTGGTGTCTACCGGCTCGAAGCCGAGGGTTCCCGACTGGGCCCCGGTCGACGGCAAGAGGGTGCTGACCACCCGCGACTGCTACGACCTCGACGGTGTTCCCGAGCACATCATCGTGATCGGCTCCGGCGTGACCGGCGTCGAGTTCACTCACATCTTCGAGGCGATGGGCTCTGAAGTGTCGCTCGTCGTCTCTCGTCGGCAGATCCTTCCCCACCGCGACGCCGAAGTCGCCGCCGTGCTCGAGGAGGGTTTCATCGAGAGGGGTGTGCATCTGGTGATCGGGGCCCGGGCGGAGGCGATCGACGTCGAAGGAGACATCGTGGCCGTGCGCTGCAACGACGGCCGGGTCATCCGCGGGTCGCATGCACTGCTCGCCGTGGGGTCGGTCCCGCTGACCGAGGGACTCGGGCTCGAGAACGCCGCCGTGGAGACCGATCGCGGGTACATCACGGTGGACGAGTTCCAACGCACCAGCGCTCCCCACATCTACGCCGCCGGTGACGTGACCGGTCAGATGCCGCTGAGCTCGGTGGCTTCGATGCAGGGGCGCAAGATCGCCCGCCATGCCCTGGGCCTGGCGGTGGACCCGCTCGACCTCGACAAGGTGACCGAGGCCATCTTCACCGAGCCGGAGATCGCCTCGGTGGGTCTGGCGGAGGTCGACGCCGCCGCCCAGGGGCGGAAGGTGCGCACGACGAAGGTCCCGTTCACCTCGAACGCCCGCTCGGTGTTGCAGGACTTCACCCGGGGTTTCGTCAAGGTGACGTCGGACCCGGCGACCAATGTCGTCCTCGGGGGGACCATCGTCGGCCACCGCGCCTCGGAGCTGATCGGGATCATCGCCCTGGCGGTCCAGGCCCGGGTGACCACCAACACCCTGGTCGACACTCTCCTAGCCCACCCCTCGATGATCGAAGCCATCAGCGACGCCGCTGAGTAGGGGGTACGGGGGGCCGCGCCAGTGTGGGCGGGCTAACCGCGAACCCTGGGTTGCAGGCCCCGCTCAGCGAAGTCTGGCGCCCCGAGTTGGGCAGAGGTGGGCGCGGAGGCGCGAACCCTGGGTTGCGGGCCCCGCTCAGCGAAGTCTGGCGCCCCGAGTTGGGCTGCGTTGGCCGGTCCATCCGGGAGTACCTTTCCTCCAGCCAAATCGAGATCGGATAGGAGACTGGAATGACGGCGACCGTAGAGAAGACCGGAGTTGAGCTGACCGAGGCGTTCGCTGGACGGGTCTTCGAGTCCGTTCTGGGGCAGATCGACTCGTGGTCGATCTATGTCGGCGAGAAGCTGGGCTTCTACGATGCCCTGGCCAGGCACCCAATGACCCGGGACGAGCTGGCGTCCCAGACCGGGACCCATTGGCGCTACACCGGGGAATGGCTCGAGCAGCAGGTGACCACGGGCATCCTCGAGGCTGACGACCCCACCAAGGCGAGTGAGGCGCGGTCCTACTCGCTGCCCGCCGCCCATCGAGAGGTGCTCACCGATCGGGATTCTCTCAACTACCTGGCACCATTGGTGCGCCTGATGACTGCGGGCGGTCTCCAATTGCCTGCCCTGCTCGATGCTTACCGCAACGGTGGCGGAGTCTCCTGGGAGCAGTTCGGACCGGACATGAGAACCGGTCAGGCCGACATGAATCGGCCATGGTTCCTCCATGCTCTCGGAGCGGAGTGGTTCCCGGCTGTTCCCCCACTCCACGAGCGTCTACAGCGCGCCGGCACCCGGGTGGCCGACATCGGATGCGGTGAGGGCTGGTCCGCCATCGGGATAGCCCAGAGTCATCCAAGCGTCACCGTCGACGGCTATGACATCGACGAACCATCCATCGTTGCGGCGCGCCAGCACGCCCGGGCCATCGGGGTGGATGATCGGGTCAGGTTCCATCTCGCTGATGGCTCTGACGTCTCCGATCATGGCGGGTACGACATCGTCACGCTGTTCGAGTGCGTGCACGACATGGCACATCCGAGAGAAGTCCTGCGGACGGCGAGACGACTGGTGAAACCAGACGGGCATGTAGTTGTCATGGACGAGGCTGTCGCCGGTGCTTTCGGTGAGAGCTTCGACGAAGTCGAGCGACTCATGTACGGCTTCTCCTTGTTCGTCTGTCTCCCCGATGGAATGTCCCACGAAGCGAGTGCCGGAACGGGGACCGTCATGCGTCGGTCGAAGCTCGAGGAGTACGCCATCGAAGCTGGCTTCGATGGGGTCGAGGTGCTTCCCATCGAAAACGACCTCTGGCGCTTCTACGAGTTGAAGTTCTAGGCCAAGTCGCGAGACCAACCGGTGCGGGGTCCCGCTCAGGCGCGCTCAGGTCCGCTGTCGGCCGGTCACACCGCGATCTGGCGCTTGCGGAGCATGGTCGTGACCTCGTCGACGATCTCGTGGGGCTTCTTCGTGACTTCATCCCATGTATATCGGAGCAGCACCCACCCCTGAGTGGCCGCTTCCCGATCGCGCCGGCGGTCTGACGCCATGGCGGCGCGCTGCTCGTGCCACGCCCTCGAGTCCCATTCGATGGCGATCCTCTCATCGGGGTAGGCGTCGTCGAAGCGTCGATGCGGTGTCCAGGGGAGCGGGTATTGGGGCACGGGTTCGGGCAGACCGGCGTTGAACAACACCTCACGACCCTTGCGCTCGAGCACGGTGGCCTTGGGATCCCCGCCGGCGCGAATCTCGAGAAAGTGATGCGCCGCCCGACTCCCCGGCTTGCCCCGCCTGGCGAGGCGAATCGTCATCTCCTCGAACTCGTCGAGACCCATCCTCCCGGCGATGACCAGTGATTCGCCGATGGCGTCGAACTCCCCGAACCTCAGGAGCCCCCCGAGATCCCAGAAGGTCCGGGGAGTGCTGGTGACCACCAGCCCATCGATCTCCACGATGTCGGTGTCGATGAGATCGCTGCACCTCCTCACAACCAATCCCGGGAATCGGTGCGTGGTGTGACTGGGAACCATCACTGTCGGGGTCAGGGCGGGAAGCCTGGGAAATGGGAGGAGATGAGCCGCTGATTGGTGCGAGACGACGGCATCGGGGAGGGCCAGGACAGCTCCGCGCAGGAGGTCGACGTGATCGGGGGAGGGGATCACCATGTAGATCCCGGGGATTACCTTGGTGATGACGCCTTCGTTCAGCCGTCGGTCGATGGCGCTCGCGGAGAGGCCCTGTGAGACGAGCTGGTCGCGTCTGATGTACCCACCCTGTTGGGCGGCGAGGTCGAGCATCCGTCTGGATATCCCCACGTGCTTCAGCATGCCGGGTTCGGCGAGCCGCTGGAACCCCCTCGTCGCCATCTCGCGGGTTGTGGTGCCGGGTTCGCCACTCTCTCGCGTTCTCGGGGCGCTGGACTTCGCTGGGCGGGGCCTGCAACCCAGGGTTCGCCGTCAGCACGCCACCTGGCGGGCGCTACTTGATGATGGCGATGACCTGGCCGGAGGCCACGGTGTCGCCGGGCTCGACGCGGAGGTCGACGACGTCGCCGGCGGCGGGGGAGACCACCTCGTTCTCCATCTTCATCGCCTCGAGGACACAGATCGGGTCCCCAACATGGACGGTCTCGCCCGCCCTGACGTGGACCTTGACGATCGTGCCTTGCATCGGAGCGGTGATGACACCATCGGCGACGCCCGACTGGCCCGACGCGGCCAGCTTCGGCGGGCGTCTTCGCATCTGGCCCCCGGCGACAGCCGGCTCCGGGGCCCAGTAGGTCACCCGGAACCTACGGCCCCCGATCTCGACGGTGATGTCCCGCTTGGTCAGCTCCTCCTCCTCGGGGAGGGTGGGAGCCACCGCCGGGTCGGAGCTCTCCAAGGAGACGACATCTTCCATCCACTTGGTGTGGTGCCTGCCGGCGGCGAAGTCCTCGTGGTTGAGCACCGCGAGGTGGGCGGGGATGGTGGTAGCGACCCCTCGCACGGTGAACTCCTCCAGAGCCCGGCGCCCCCGGTTGATCGCCGCATCCCGGTCGGGACCCCAGACGACCAGCTTCGCCAGCAGGTTGTCGTAGTACTGCGAGACGCGGGTGCCGGGCCGAATCCAGGAGTCGACCCGCACTCCCGGCCCCGCCGGCTCCTCCCACTCGACGATCTGGCCCGGTGTGGGCAGGAAGCCGTTGTGAGGGTCCTCTGCGTTGATGCGGAACTCGATGGCATGCCCGCGGGGGTCGACGTCCTTGAACTCGATCTTCTCTCCACGGGCGATCAGCAGCTGCCAGGCGACCAGATCGAGCCCGGTGACCATCTCGGTCACAGTGTGCTCCACCTGGAGACGGGTGTTCATCTCGAGGAAGTAGAAGTCGCCTTCCTGGTCCATGAGGAACTCGACCGTCCCGGCGTTCACGTAGTCGCACGACCTGCCGGCGTCGAGAGCCGCTTTGGACAGGGCCCTGCGCTGTTTGGGGGTGAGCCCGGGCGAGGGGGTCTCCTCGATGAGCTTTTGGTGACGCCGCTGCACCGAACAGTCCCTCTCACCGAGGAACACGCCGGTGCCGTGTTTGTCGAAGAGGATCTGTGCCTCCACGTGACGCGACCTCTCCAGGTATTTCTCCACGTAGACCTGGGGGTTGCCGAAGTAGGCGTCTGCCTCACGCCGCGCCCCCTCGAAGGCATCGGCCACCTCCTTGGGGTTGCTGACCACCCTCAGGCCCTTGCCGCCGCCGCCGTGGGCCGCCTTGATCGCCACCGGGTATCCGAACTCCTCGGCGATCGCCGCCACCTCCTCGACCGTGGTCACCGGGTCGGTTATCCCGGGGACCGTGTGCACGCCGTAGGCCTCGGCATTGCGCCGGGAGGTGATCTTGTCGCCCATCGCCTCGATGGTGTCACCGGAGGGACCGACCCAGATGATCCCCGCCTCCTCCACGGCACGGGCGAAGGTGGCGTTCTCCGAGAGGAATCCATATCCGGGGTGGATCGCCTCCGCACCCGACTCGTGGGCGACGCGAAGGATCGCCTCCTGGTTGAGATAGCTCTCCGACGCCGGAGCCGGCCCCGCATTCCACGCCTCGTCGGCGAGTTCGACGTGGAGCGCGTCCCGATCGAGCTCGGAGAAGACGGCTATGGTGCGCAGGCCCATCTCGCGGGCGGTGCGGATGACCCGGACCGCGATTTCGCCGCGATTGGCGACGAGGAGGCTCTTCATTGCGGTCCGTTGCCGTGCTTCTTCGGCGGTAGCGACTCCCGCTTGGTACGCAGCATCTCCATGGCCCGGATCAGCTTCACCCTGGTCTCGCGAGGCTCGATGATGTCATCGACCAGCCCCAGCTCTGCGGCCACGTAGGGGTTGTTGAAGCGCTGTTCGTAGTCGGCGATCAGCTCGCTCCTCCGCTCCTCGGGGTTGTCCGAGGCAGCCAGCTCGCGGCGGTGGATGATGTTGACCGCTCCCTGGGCACCCATCACCGCGATCTCGGCGGAAGGCCAGGCGAAAACCAGGTCGGCGCGCACCCCGCGGGCGTTCATCACCAGATAGGCGCCGCCATAGGCCTTGCGCGTGATCACCGAGATCCTCGGCACGGTGGCTTCACAGTAGGCGTAGAGGAGCTTGGCCCCATGGCGGATGATCCCACCGTGCTCCTGGTCGACTCCGGGAAGGAAGCCGGGAACGTCGACGAAGGTGAGAATCGGGATGTTGAAGGCGTCGCAGAAGCGCACGAAGCGGGCCGCCTTCTCGGAGGCGGTGATGTCGAGGGTGCCGGCGAGCACTGCGGGCTGATTGGCGACGATGCCCACCGCATGGCCGTCGAGGCGACCGAATCCGACGATGATGTTCTTGGCCCACTGCTCGTGGACTTCGAAGAACTCCTCCGAGTCGAGCACCGTCTCGATGACTCTGCGCATGTCGTAGGGCTGGTTCGACTCGTCGGGGATGATCGAGTCGAGACTGTCGTCGGAGCGGTCGTTGCGGTCGGCGGGGGCGTAGTAGGGGGGCAGCTCCATGTTGTTGCGGGGCAGGAACGAGAGCAGATAGCGCACTGCCTCGAGGGCATCCTTCCCGGTGGGATAGACGAAGTGGGTCACCCCCGACTTGGCGGCATGGGCTCCAGCACCTCCCAGGTCCTCCATGGTGACCTCTTCTCCGGTGACCGCCTTGATGACGTCGGGGCCGGTGATGAACATGTGCGACGTCTTGTCGACCTGAAAGACGAAGTCGGTGAGGGCGGGGGAGTAGACGGCGCCGCCGGCGCAGGGTCCCATGATCACCGAGATCTGGGGGATGACCCCACTGGCCCTGACATTGCGTTCGAAGATCCGCCCGTAGCCGTCGAGAGAGGAGACCCCTTCCTGGATCCGGGCGCCGCCGGAGTCCTTGAGCCCGATCACCGGGGCACCGGTGTCGAGGGCCATGTCGAGGATCTTGCAGATCTTGTCGGCGACCACCTTGCCCAGGCTCCCCCCGAACACGGTGAAGTCCTCGGCGAACACGAAGACCGGTCGTCCGTCGATCGTCCCATGACCGGTGACCACGGCGTCGCCCGGCGGCTTCTTGTCCTCGATACCGAATCCGATCGTCTGGTGCTTGACGAACTGGTCGATCTCGTTGAACGAGTCCTTGTCCAAGAGGATGTCGAGGCGTTCCCGGGCGGTGAGTTTCCCCGCCTCGTGCTGGCGGGCCACGGCACGCTGGGTGCCGGCATGGAGGGCCTCCTCTCTCAGCGTCCTCAATTGGTCGATGCGCGCCTCGGTTCCCAAGACTCCTCCGTAACCTCAGATGTACGACTCATCAGGAGACAAGTTGGCTACACCATATTTCCAGCTGAGAGTCAATCGCGTGCCATCCACTCAGGACGTGGCGCGAGAGGAGCTCGAAGAGCTCCCGTTGCTGGTGCTCGCGGCCGGGCAGACCCGGGGGAGAGGTCGGTCGGGTGCGGAGTGGCTCACCGCCGATCGGGCGCTGGCCGCCTCTCTCGCCTTCCATCACGCCGAGGGTGAGGAGCGTCCCCTGTCGCTGATGGCCGGTGTCGCCGCGCTCCGCGCCACCGACGGGACCTCCCTCAAGTGGCCCAACGACGTGCTGGCCGACGGGGTCAAGGTGGGCGGGATCCTGGTGGAGCGATCGGGGGATGTCACCGTCATCGGCCTCGGTTTGAACCTGTGGTGGCCGACGCCCCCGGAGGGGATGGGTGCCCTGTTCGCGGAAGACCCGGGAGAGGAGGCTCATGCCGAGATCGGTGCCCTGTGGGGGGCCGAGCTGATGGAGGCGCTCGACCGGGAGGGGTGGGAGATAGACGAATACCGCCGGTCGTGCGCGACGATCGGACACGACATCACCTGGGAGCCTGACGGGGCGGGTCGAACGGTCGACGTGGCCGACGATGGGGCTCTGGTGGTTGAGACCTCGGCAGGACGCGAGGCCCTCTACTCGGGTGCGGTCACCCACCTCCGATGAGGCTCCGCCACAGCGGAGAAATTCGAGGGTGACGATCCATTGTTTCGCGTTGGCATGGTGGTTGAATCCATCAGCATGAAGCAGACAGGCCGGGAGGCCCGGGCAACCTCTGACCCAACCGGAACAGGCATCACTCGGAGGGAGGCGCTCAAGCGTGGGACGCTCTTGAGTTTGGGCTTGGTCTGGGTCACTCCGCAGATGTCCTCCTACGCGATGACCGCACAGTTCGCCCAGGCGACCAGTCCGGTCCCCGAGACGACCGAACCCGAAGTCAGCGACACGATCGAGATCGAGGACGAGGTCGAGGACGTCGAGGTCGAGAACGGCGAAGAGGTGGTCTCCTCCGAGATCGAGGACGAGGTCGAGGACGTCGAGGTCGAGAACGGCGAAGAGGTCGTCTCCGGCGAGATCGAGGACGAGGTCGAGGACGTCGAGGTCGAGAACGGCGAAGAGGTCGTCTCCGGCGAGCTCCCCTTCACCGGCTTCCCCCTCGAGCAGCTGCTTCCGATCGCCGGAGGGGCACTCGCCACCGGAGCCGCGGTGGTGCGGGCCGCCCGGGAGCGCAAGGAGCCCGCCGACCCTGGGCAAGACCGGACCGGTGACGTCTAGACCCGGGCCGGGTCGGGGTCAGCCGAGCTCTTCGATCTCGGCTTTGGCCAGGGAGCCCCTGAAGAAGGCGACCAATCGGGCGAAAGCGTCGTCGGCCGCCGACTGATCGAAGCCATCCCCGTTGATGTCGAGGAAGCCGTGACCGACTCCCTCGTAGAGCAGCCACTGCCCGTGGTCATTGCGCCGCTGGGCCTCGTCCACCGTCCCGGTGTCGATCAGGTCGTCTTCCGCGCCGTACAAAGTCAGCACCGGCACCGGAAGGTGATCCAGGTAGTCGGCCACCTGGTGTTCCCTCTCCTCGTCGCCGGTCAGCGGCGTGTAGCAGAGCGCCAGCGAGCGGACCCAGTCTCTCGTTGCCGCCTTGATCAGACCGAAGCGGCCGCCGACGTCGACACCCAGGATCCCGACCCGGTCTTCGACGTTCCACTCGACGTCGTCGGAGACCAAGAACTGATGCAGCTCGTCGAGCACGAACAGGGCCTGGTCGTCGGAGATGGAGTGGTAGAGGTCCAGGGGGTCGCCCTTCTCCCCATAGATGTCCATGGTGAGGGCGGCGAAGCCTTCCCTTGCCAACCGGCGGCAGATGTCCTTCTCGAAGCTCCCCATCCCGTCGAGGTCGGGGACCACGAACACGACCGGAACCTTCCCCGCCTCGTCGGGGCGGGAGATGTAGCCGTTGCGGTGCGACGACCCCACCGGGATCGGCCACGAGCCATACATGATCGGATAGGTGCCCTCGTGGGACAGCACTGCCAAGTGTTGAAACCTCCGTTCGGTGGCGGGCAGGTTAACTGCTTTGGATGGAGGGCCTAGTTCCCGGTGGCCGGGCAACTCGGGGCGCCAGAGCAACGCTTGCGCGGGGCCTGCAACCGGGTCCGCCAATTGGCCGGGCAGGCGCGGCTAACCGTGGAACCGGCGGTAACCTGTCGGTCGTCTAACTCCCCCATGGCCCATACGTCAGATCCTCCCGCGCGCCCGGGTCTCCCCAAGTGGCTCAAGGTCACCATCATCGCCTTGCTGGTGGTGGCCAACCTCGGCCTGCTCGCCGTCATCTGGGCGATCCAGACCGGGAGCACCCTCCTCACCGGTGCCGACACCGATGACGACGTGGTGCAGGTCCTCGACCCATCCAACAACGGTGAGCTCGTGTTCCTCCTGGTGGGATCGGACACCAGAGAAGGACTCGACGACCTGACCAACTTCGGCCGCGCCGGGGGTGCCCGCAGCGACGTCGTGATGCTGGTCTCCGTCGACTCCTCCGGCTCGGCGCGAATGCTCAGCATCCCCCGCGACCTCCGAGTGGAGATACCCGGGCACGGGACCAACAAGATCAACGCCGCCTACGCCTTCGGGGGCCCCTCCCTCCTGGTCGAAACGATCAAGTCGAACTTGAACGTCGGTGTCAACCATTACGTGGAGATCGATTTCGTCGGGTTCCAGTCCCTGATCGACGAGATCGGGGGCATCGAGCTCGCCTTCTCGAACGCCGCCCGTGACGCCAAGTCGGGTTTGGATATCCCCGCCGGCACCCAGCGACTCGACGGTGCGCAGGCTCTGGCCTATGCCCGCTCCCGCAGCTATCAGGAGAACCGGGGTGGCTCCTGGGTCTCGGTCGATGCCAACGACATCGGGCGAACGCAGAGACAGCAAGAGGTCATGAGAGCGATGTTGGCCCGGCTGAAGAGCCCCTCGTCGGTGACCGAAGCCGGTGACATCGCGACCTCGATGGCACGGCACACCACCATCGACTCCAGGCTCGCCGATACCTCTTCGGCCTCGTTGTTGTGGGACTTCCGGGGTGTGATCACCGGGTCGATCGAAGGAGCCACCCTTCCCTCCACCACATCCACCATCGGCGGGGTGTCCTATCAGATCGTCAAACAGCCCGAGGCCGACGCCATGTTGGCCAACTTCAGGGCCGGCAACCCTCTGGCCGCCCAGCCCTTGCGGGTGGAGGTGCTCAACGGGAACGGGAGGGCGGGTAGCGCAGGTGAGATGTCGCAGCGATTGGAGTCTCTCGGCTTCCAGGTGGCCATGATCGGGAATGCCGGATCCAGCTCCTACGAGCAGACCACGGTCATCGTCCCGGCGGGAAGCGACGCCGGATCGCGGATCACCGCCGCGCTCGGTTTCGGTGTAGTCGAGTTCGCTACCGTCGATAATCGATACGATGCGGTGGTCATCGTTGGCGCCGACGCCTCCTAGACCGCACCGCCCTCTACCAATAGGATGAGTGTCTCGTGGACGTAGCAATCATTGGTGCCGGATACGTCGGCCTCGTCACCGGCGCCGGTCTCGCCAACCTCGGCCATCAGGTGCGGATCGGTGAGGCCAACCCCGAGCGGGTGGCGATGTTGGAGCGGGGAGAGATCCCCATCTACGAACAAGGGCTACCCGACCTGATGGGTCGCGCCGTGGAACGAGAGACGATTTCGTTTCACGCCTCCAACCTCGATGCGGTCGACGGTGTGGAGATGGTGTTTCTCTGCCTTCCCACCCCCGAAGCCGAGGACGGGCACGCCGACCTCAGCTATGTGTTCGGTGTCGTCGACGAGCTGGCCAACGAGGTGGCCGACGACACCCTCTTCGTAATCAAGTCGACAGTGCCTCCCGGCACGGGGGCGATCCTGCGGAAGCGTTTCGCCGACCTGGGGAGCACGGCGAGGCTGGTCTCTCACCCCGAGTTCCTGCGTGAGGGCAAGGCGGTGGACGACTTCATGGAGCCCGATCGCATCGTCGTCGGCTCCTACGACCCAGCCGACGCTCAGCGGGTCGCCTCTCTCTACCGGAGTCTCGAGACGGAGGTGGTGGTCACCGACCCGACCTCGGCGGAGATGATCAAGTACGCCAACAACGCCTATCTCGCCGCCCGGCTCACGTTCGCCAATGCCCTGGCCAACGTGTGCGAGGCGGTGGGTGCCGATGTGATCGACGTGATCCACGGGATCGGCCTCGACCACCGGATCGGGCCCCACTTCCTCCAGCCCGGCCCCGGCTACGGAGGTTCGTGTTTCCCCAAGGACACGGCTGCCCTGATCAGCGTCGCCGAGGACGCCGGGTACGACTTCCAACTTCTCAAGGCCGTCATCGAGGCGGACCACGAGCAGCGCCGCCGGGTCGCCGAGAAGGTCCGCCAGGCGGCGGGAGGCGGGTTGCACCGGCGCCGGATTGCCATGTGGGGAGTCGCCTTCAAGGCCGGGACCGACGACGTGCGTGAGTCACCAGCACTCCGCATCGCCCGCATCCTCCAGGCCGACGGGGCCGAGGTGGTCGCTTACGACCCGGAGGCATCGTCCGATGAGCTCACCATGGCCGACGACCCCATCGCCGCAGTGACCGATGCCGACGTCCTGCTGGTCGCCACGGAGTGGCCGGAGTTCTCGACCATCGACATGACCCTGGTGGCGGCGGCGATGAAGGGCCATCGGGTGGTCGACGCCCGCAACCTCCTCGACTCGGCCTCCGTTCGGGCCGCCGGGCTCGACTACTGGGGCCTGGGCCGACCCGGGGCCTAGAACCGGCGAACTGAGGGCGCTGGACTTCGATGAGCGGTGCCTGGAACCCAGGGTTGGCGGATACGCGGCTACCTGAAGAGGTCTTGGTCGGGGGGGCGGACCAACTCGGCCCCGCGACCTTCGCCGCGGGGGCCGTCGTAGCCCCGGACCAGGGCCGCCGGGATCCCCGAGGCCTTTCCCATCACCAGGTCGGCGGCCGCAGCCAGCTCGTCGGCCACCGCCACCACGGTGACGTCGAGGTCGCGCCCGGCCCAGTCCTTGGTGCCGATCAGGTCGAGGATCGGGAGCAGGCCCGAGACCCCGATGGCGACGTCGGTGAGACCGCGACGCCAGGGGCGGCCGAACGTGTCGGAGACGATCACCGGGAGGTCCACCCCCAGGGTTCTCTGCAGCCTGGTGCGGATCCGGTGTGCCGACCGATCGGGGTCGTCGGGCAGCAGGATCATGGTCCCCGGTGCTGCGTTGGAGCGGTCGACACCGGCGTTGGCGCAGACGAACCCGTGCTTGGTCTCGGCGATGATCAAATCTCCCCGGCGCCGGACGATCGAACGGGCGATCTCCTCGACCAGCTCTTTCTTGAAGGTCTCCTCGTCCCCGGAGACCTCCCGCACCGCACCCTCGGCCTTGGACACGATCTTGTGGGTCACTACCAGGACGTCTCCCTCCCTCGGGGCGAGAGAGCGGAGCGCGGGCTCCAGGACCTCGGCCACGTCGTCACCGGCGACGACCGCGCCGACGCCCATGAGCGGATGGACCTCGAGGGTCATCCCGCCACCAGCTCAGCGGCTAGCCGGGCGGCAGCCTCGATGTCGCCGATCAAGGTGTCGGTCACGGTCACGTCGATGCCTCCGATGGAGCCGGCATCGTCGCCGTCGCTGGTGTCGATGACAAGTCGGTCGATAAGCCCGTCGTAGGCAACCGCCACCCCGATATTTCCCGGCGGGAGCCCCAGCGATGCCATCACCCGGTCCGCCGGCCCCTTGACCGTCCTGCCACCGACGAAGGGGCTGACCGCGACCACCGAGGGATGCGATGCCACCGCCTCCCGAACCCCACCCACGGCCAGCACAGGCCAGATCGAGAGAGGAGGGTTCGACGGGCCGATCACCACCCGTTCGGCGGCCTCGATCGACTCGATCACCCCCGGTGCGGGGCGGGCCCGGTCGGCACCGTCGAAGCGAAGCTCCAGCACCTCGTCCTGATGGCGACGGGTGACGAAATACTCCTGGAATCCGATCCAGCCGTTGGCGACGCGGACCGAGGTGCGCAGCGGGTCGTCGGTCACCGGGAGCACCTCTGCTTCGACGCCGAAGCTGCGAGTGACGGCGCGGGTCACGGATGAGAGAGTCGCTCCCGACCTCAGCTCGGTGGTGCGGTAGAGCTTGAGGGCGAGGTCGCGGTCGCCGAGTTGAAACGTGTTGTCCACACCGAAGCGGGCGAGCTCCTCGTTGAGGGCGAAGGTGTCCCCGGCGCGTCCCCACCCGTTGGGGCCCTCGACCCCGGCGAGGGTGTAGACCACCGTGTCGATATCGGGTGATATGTGCAGCTCGTGGTTGTCGGCGTCGTCACCGACGTTTACGACGACCTTCAAGTCGACATCGGAGAGGGCGGCGAACCCGCGCGCCAGACGCGCCCCTCCGACACCACCCGACAGTTGGACGATCTTCATCCTTCGCCTCTCGACTCGACCACTCGATATTGCTCAGTGCCGTGCACCCGTTCACAATGGCAGCTCGCATGTCCCAACCGACTCCGCAGCTGGCGGATGACGAGACCCTCGACGAGGTACCCGGCACGCCGCGCGTGCGCGTCTTGATCACCGCGTTCGGAGATGCCGACATCGAGGCAGCGATAGCCGTGGTCGGGAGACAAGTCTACGCGCCCACCCCAGAGGTCGTGGTCGTCGGCGAGGATCTCGAACTCGACGCCGATGTGGCCACTGTGGACACGCTCGATGAGGCGATCAGCTCGACCGATTCGTCGTTCGATTACCTCTGGCTGCTCCACTCCGACGCCCGTCCCCGTCCCGATGCGCTGGGGGCCCTGATCGCCGAGATCGAGCGGAACGAGGCCACCCTGGCCGGCTCCAAGCTGCTCAAGGCAGGGACGATGGACGAGCTGGAGTCGGTGGGTGGGGCCACCGACGTGTTCGGCGAACCCTACTCGGGGCTCGACGAAGGGGAGATCGACCTCCAGCAGTACGACGTGGTCCGTGAGGTCGCTTTCGTGCAGTCGGCATCGATGCTGGTGCGGCGTGACCTCGCCCAGGGCCTGCGCGGCCTCGACCCGTTGCTTCCCCCGGTGGCCGCCGGTCTCGATTTCTCCCAGCGGACCAGGTTGGCCGGGGGCAAGGTGATCAGCGTCCCCTCCTCGGAGGTGTACCACCAGGCCCGCTGTGGGCAGCGGGGCGCCGGTTGGAGGGAGCAGGCTGGACGGCTCCGGGCCATGCTCATCGCCTACCGACCACTGACGCTGCTCTGGGTCGTGCCCTACGACCTGCTGGTGTCGGCCCTCGACTCGGTCGCCAGTCTCTTCCTCCTGCGCTGGCGGCCCCTGGTCCGTCACCTCCTCTCCTGGGTCTGGAACCTCCTCCACCTGTACTCGACGTTGCGGCAACGGCGCCGGCTGCGGTCGATCCGATCGGAGGGCGACGAGGAGCTGTTTCGGTTCCAGGCGAAGGGTTCGATCCGTCTGCGCGCGATCGGGGAGGAGGTGAGTGGCAGGGTCTTGTCGGTGTTCGACGAGGACCAGGCTCTGGCCCGGAGGTCGCGTCGGTTGTGGGGCTCTCCGGGCATCTGGGGTGCGGTGGTGGCTGCGGTCATCGCCTTCGTCTCGGCCCGGGCGATCGTCTTCACCGGGATGGCCAACTCCGGTTTCTCGTTCCCGTTCGAGCCCGCCACGGTGGCGCTGGAGCGGTGGTTCGGCGGATGGAACGAAGCCGGGCTTGGCTCCTCCTCTCCGGTGCACCCATCGGTCGGGTTGACCGGCCTGCTGTCGCTGATCTGGTTCGGCGCCGCCGACGCCGCCCGCACTTTGTCGACCATCGCCGTGTCGTTGGTGGGCATCATCGGCCTCGGCCGTCTCGGCGGCCGCCTCGGGTTGCGCGGGCCCGGTCGCTATCTGGCCGGGTTGGTGCTGATCGCCGGCCCGGGGACGGCAGTGCTGGTGGGGCGCGGGTCGTGGCTGGCGCTGGCGGCGGCTGCGTTCCTCCCTTGGGCGGTGCGCGCCGTCTTCGTCCATCCCCACGAGTTCGGCCGGAGCCGGCTCACCTACGTGGGCTGGGCGCTCCTCACCGCCCTCGTCGTGGCCGCTCTCTCTCCGCTGCTGGTTCTCGTCCCGCTGTTGGTGGTGCTGGTGTGGCGGTTGCTCGGTGGCGACCGGGGCGGAGTTCTGCTCGGCCTGGTCTCCATGGTCGGTGGGGTCGCCGGAGCCGCTTTCCTGACCGCTGATCCGCGGTGGGTCTTCGACGGGTCACGCGTCGTCTACGCCCCGGTGGACCAGCTGTGGCCGGTCCTCATCGTGGTGGGCGCGGCTCCCCTGCTGCTGGCCGAGGGGCGGATCCGCATGGTGGGGCTCACCGGTGGTGTGATCGCGCTGACGGCGTTGGCGGCCGCACGCGGGCTCGCCCTCGGCCCCGGTCTCCAGGAGGCGGTGCTGATCACGGCCTCTCTCGGTGCTGCACTGGTGGTGGCCGCCGCACTCGACTCGTTCTCGCGCCAGGTGGTCCGGCTGGTTGCTGCCGCCGGCGCGGTCGCCGTTCTGATGGTCTCCCTGGGCACTGTGGGCAACGGGAGACTGGGCCTGCCGCACGATGATCTCAACGAGAGGCTCGGCTTCTCGACGACCCTCGCCGACGATCATGGCCCGGGACGCATCCTCTACGCCTCGGTCGATCGGGATTCGATCCCCGGTGAGGCTCGATCCGGGCCCGGGTTCTGGTATCGGCTCCTCGACGGCCAGGGAACCACCCAGGACGAGGTCTGGCTGCCGGAGCGCCAGGAAGGCGACGAGCTCCTCGAAACCGTCCTCGCCGAGATCGGCTCCGGTGCCGAGCTCCGACCGGGAGCGGCCCTCGCTCCATTCGCAATCGACTGGGTGGTGCTCGAGGGCCCCTCTTTCGTGCTCGACGAGGCTCTCCGGGCCCAACTCGATCTGGTCCCCACCCCTCTCGACCCCGATTCCCGCGTCTACGAGAATCGGGAATCGGCGCCGCTGGCCGGCAGCGGCGACGTGGCATGGATCCGATCGGGCACCGGATTCTCTGGGGGCCGCACCGGTGGCGAGGTCACCCTGGCCATCAATCACGCCGATGGGTGGGACCGTAACGGCACCCGTGCAGATTGGGCCGTGTCGGTCGACGGGAGCACGGGCCGCGCCTGGTACTCACCACAGTCGATCGCCTACGTCCCTCCAGCGGCGACGCTGACCCTCCTGGTGGCGGCGATCGGCATGATCGTGTGGGGGAGGCGTCGGCCATGAAGTACCTGGCCGTAGTGGTGATGTTCGTGGCCGGTGTGGCGGCGACTCTGCTTCCCGCCCCCGATGCCGCCGACCCGGGGGCCGTGCCGGCGACGGAGGTCCCACCGGTGGCGATCTGTCCCATCCTCCAGGCCGGAGAGCGTTCCACCAGCGTGTCCGTGCTCTCGTCGGTCGACGGGGAGGGTCGACTGTCGACATTCGCCGCCGGCTCCGAGATCGGTGCCCTGGAATTCAGGACCGGCCCGCGGGGAGCCGTGACCCTGGCCGCCGCCGAGGCCGAGGCGGTGGGCAGCGCGGGCGGTCTGGTCGAGATGCCATCGGAGGTCACCGCCGCGGCGGTTGTCGTCGCCGGGCCTGGTTCCCGGGCGGCCGAGTCGTGTGCCGACATCCCCGACGGGCAGATCTTCATATCCGGCGGTTCGACGGCGAGCGGGGACGTGTTCGCGATCCAGTTGATCAACCCTTACGCCGGAGAGGCGATCGTGAACCTCACCGTCACCACCGACACCGGTCTGGAGGCGAACGATCGGTTCAATGCCGTGGCGGTGCCGCCGTTGAGCACGATCACGTTGGACATGAGCCAGATCATCCCGGGCCGGGAGACCATCTCGGCGAACATCGAGACCACGCGGGGGTCGGTTCTCGCCTATGGCCGCCAGACCAGCGATGGCGAGGTCGCACTGTGGCGGGCGGTTGCTCCCGGCGAGAACTGGTGGCTCCCGGTGCCGGAGGGCGTGGCCGCCAAGCAGCTGGTGATCGCCACGCCCGAGAACTCCCAGATCGAGTATCAAGTGGACCTCTACGGCCCGGACGGGTATGTCGAGGGCCACGACACAGGAGTCATCGGCCCCCGCGGCCGGGTCGTGGTGCCACTGGCCGCGGTGACCGAAGGGGCCGCCGGGGTCAGAGTGATCACCACTGGGCCCGTTGTTCCCGCCCTGCGGATCGACTCCCCGGAGGGTCTGGCGTGGACGACGGCCAGCCCGGTGGATGCCACGGTGTGGCTCCTGCCCGGCGCTGGCGCGCCGCCCGAGGGGTCGGGATCGGTGGTGCTGCTCAACACCGGAATCGAGCCGGTGAGCGCCTCGATTCGGGGCCTAGGGGAGTCGGGGCCGGTGCGCGAGCTCGAGGTCGACGCCGAGGGTGTGCTGGTGGTAGACCTGGTCGCGGCCGACGGCTACCGCATCGAGGCGAGCGGGCCGGTGGTCGCGCTGTGGACCTCGGAGCTCGGCGCGGCGCGGAGCGCTGCCATCGGGATCCCTCTCCAGGATGGATGAGCTCTGGGCGCGGGTGGGCCTGGTCGCCGGGGCGCTGGCAGTCGCCGGCGTCGTTGTACTGATTCAACGCTCCCGGGCGACACGGGCAGTGAGGAAGGTGGTCGAGACCGGTCTGGAGCCGGGGGTCTACCTCTTCACGTCGGCCACCTGCTCCAGCTGCACCCAGGCCCGGGAGAGGCTCGAAGCCAAGCTGGGGCAGGACCGGTTCCGTGAGCTCGCCTGGGAGGAGACGTCCCAGACCTTCGAGGAGCTTGGCGTCGATGCGGTCCCGGCGGTGATGGTTGTGGACGACCGCGGTAGGGGGCGGATCTATCCCGGGCAACCCGACCGGGCACTGCGGAGATTGAGTTCGAGGGGTTGGATCCTTGATTGAGGTTTTCGCGATCCCTACCGTGGTGCCATGACAGTTAGCTGTACGAGATGCGGCGCCCCCGCCGCCGCGCTGATGACTTTCAACTATTCGGACGGCGCTGTCTGGATGGACGACCTGGCTGACCCGATCGACAACCTCGGATATCTGTTCTGCTCCGATCATGCCGACCGGATGACGCCCCCACACGGCTGGACCCTCACCGACCGACGCACGGTGACGCGTCTGTTCGCACCCGTACAAGTCGCCTGATGCCGTATCGGGTCGAGGCGATTCAGGTCGGCTCACGTCCATGGCTGCACTAGACCGCGACCTCCTCGACGCGGTCAAGGACCTCGACGAACACGGGCTGCGTCGGCTACAGATCCTCACCCGTGCCCAGTTGGAGCGCATCGGCGCCATCGGCCCAAACGAAGAGCCCCACGTCAGCCTGAGGAAACAGATGGTTCGCTGCGGCAAGTCGGGTTGCACCAAATGCCCCCATGGTCCCTACTGGTATGCCTACTGGACCGAGGACGGGAAGAGACGCAGCCGATACATCGGCCGCCTCCTCGACGAGTCGTTGGAGTAAGAGAGTTTCGCGACTTACCATTATGACTCCGATGGACTGTCCCCGCTGCTCCCAGACCGACGTGCTCGAGATCGAGCACGTCCTCCCCGACAGGACCGAGGTGGTCTTCTTCTGGTGTCACAACTGTGAGGAGAAGTGGTGGAACCGCGAGGGCGTCGACATCGACGTCACTCAGGTCCTGGAGATAGTCCGACAAGCTCGACAGTGACCCAGATCCGGGAGGCGCTGCAGCGCATCCCACCGCTTCCGGCGATCATCCTGATCGCATCTTCCCTGGTCATCTTCATCGTGATGAACCCGGGGCTGATCTTCTCGGCGACCACCCCCACCGGAGGCGATACCGGGGCCCATGTGCTCGGGCCCGCCTTCCTCCGCGACACGCTCCTTCCCGAGGGCCGGGTGTTGGGATGGTCCAACGACTGGTTCGCCGGGTTCCCTGCCTTCTACTTCTATTTTCCGCTGCCCTCCCTGGTGATCGTGGTCTTGGACTTCTTCCTCCCCTACGGGGTAGCGTTCAAGATCGTCACCGTGCTCGGCCTCCTGGCGATGGCCCCGGCGATCTACTTCCACACCCGGGCGCTCAGGCTGGGACGCCACATCTCCCTGGTCACTGCGGGCTCGGGAGTGGTGTTCGCCTTCTACGAGAGCTTTTCGATCTACGGCGGGAACGTGGCTTCGACACTCGCCGGCGAGTTCTCTTACTCGTGGTCTTTCGCTCTCTCCCTGGTTTATCTGGGGCTGTTGGTCAAGGCGATCCGAGACGACCGGCGCTACGTGAAATGGGCCGCCCTCGCCCTCGCCCTGACCGCGTTGTCCCATGTGTTGACGACGATCGTCATCGTCTTCGCCTCTTTGTTCGTGTTGGCCTGGAAGAACGGTCTCGCCCGCACCCTGCTCATCTGGTTCTGGGGCTTTTCCATCGCGGCGTTCTGGGCCCTTCCCCTCATCGCCCGGATCGGGCTCACCTCGGACATGGCCTGGACCCCCCTGAGCCGGTGGGAGGAGATCTTCCCGGTCGAGGTGTGGCTGCTGCTGCCGGTGGCGATCCCGGCGGCGGTGTGGGCGGTGCGGAAGACGAGCCGGGTGGTCCCGCTGCTGGCGGCGACCCTGCTTCCGGTGATCTACTTCCCGCTGCCCGGGATCCTCCCCGAGTTGTTACCGGACCTCTTTGGTGGGGAGCGCTGGAAGCTGTGGAACGGCCGCCTGCTGCCGTACTGGTATTTCGGGGTCGCCTTCTTCGCCGCCCTCGGTTTGGGCGTGGCGGTGATGTGGCTGTCGCGCCGGCTACCCAGCCGGGTCCACATGCACTGGCCCCGGGCCGTGGTGGTGGTCGGTTTCGGCGTGGCTGCGTGGCTCATCGCCGACTCGGACGAGTTCCCCAATTGGGCTTGGCTCATCGTCGCCGTCGCCGGGGCTGCTGCCCTGGCTGCCACCCTGCGATCGCGACCGACGGTGAACACGCGCAACTTCCTCACCACGACCGCGGCGGCCGTGGTCGTGTTCGGGGCCACCGCCGGCGTCACCTTCATCGACGGCTGGTCGAAGTGGAACTACGAGGGTTACGAGGCCAAGTCGCCCTGGCCCGAGTACGAGTCGCTGATGATCGCCTTGAGCTACCTGCCCGACGGCCGGGTGCAGTGGGAGAGCAACAGCGACTTGAACCGGTACGGAACCCCGATGTCCCCGATGCTCATCCCCTACTGGACCGAGGGGTCGCATCAGTCGATGGAGGGGCTCTATTTCGAGTCATCTCTGACCACGCCGTTCCACTTCATCAATCACTCGGAGATGTCCTTCCGCCCGTCGAATCCCATCCCCGGGCTGCGTTATCACACCTTCGACATGGAGCGGGGGCTCCGGCACATGGACCTCTACGGCGTCAGCTACTACGTGTCGTTCACCGAGGAGGCGGCGGAGAAGGCACGCACCATCGAGGGATTCACCGAGCTGCCCGCCACCGTCGAGCCGTTCCACATCTTCCGCCTTCCCGACACCGACCTGGTGGTCCCGGCGACACATCTCCCCTCCGTCTACGAGGTCCCGGAGCGGGGTCTGTTCGCGTCGCTGATCGGATCGGAGACGGTGAGTGGTCCCGACGGTGAGCCCCTACCCAGTTTCCACGACCTGTCACTGGAGTGGTACGACGACGTCGACAACCTGCATCTGTGGGTGGTGGCGGACGGGCCCGACGAGTGGCCCAGGATCCAGGCCATCGACGAGCGACCCGACGTCGAGCTCGACGTGGCCACCGACGCGGTGAGCGCCCTCGAGGTCGACCACCACCGCATCGCATTCTCCACCGAGGCGGTCGGCGTGCCCCACCTGGTGAAGGTGTCGTACTTCCCCAATTGGACCGCCACCGGAGCCGACGGCCCATGGCGGGCCTCACCGTCGCTGATGGTGGTGGTCCCCACCGAGCGTGACGTCGTGATCGAATTCGACGACACCTGGGCCGAGAGCGGCGGGAAGATCCTGACCCTGGGAGGAGTGGCGTCGCTGCTGGTGGCCGGGGGGCTGTTCTACTGGCGCCGGCAGGTCAAACCTGCCGGAGCCGACCCCGCATCCGAATGAGTCCGACGACGGTGCGTGGCGCTCGCTTGATCAGCGACGACCGGGCGGTGCGCATCTCTTCGACCACCACCGGGACCTCGACGATCGAATAGCCGGCCCGCTCGGCGCGAATCACCAGCTCGGTGTCGAAGAGATCCTCCGTGCTCACCACCTGGGGGGCGACATCGGCGACCACCCGGCGCCTGAAAGCCTTCATCCCGTGGGTGTCGGTGACCTCGGATCGGAGTATCACCGTGAGCAGGACGTTGAACACCCTGGTGGCGAGTCGCCGGACGAACGGGCGCCGGTCTTCGGAGCCTGGGTAGCGCTTCGATGCGATGACCAGGTCGACATCGCCCGGTTGGGCGATCACCCGGCGCAAGAAGTCTGCCGAGAAGTAGTCGATGTCGAAGTTGACCACCCAGTCGGAGTCGGCGGCTAGGAACCCGTGGCGCATCGCCGCCCCGTAGTCAGGGGTGGGGAGCGAGTCCACGATGACGTTCGCCGACCCCGCAGCCTTCTTGGCCACGTCCGCGGTGTTGTCCGTCGAGCCGTTCTCGACGATGCGGATGGTGTAGTCGACTCCTACCTCGTCGATGGTGGCGACGAGCTTGGGCAACGCGTTGGGGATGTAGTCGGCCTCGTTGTAAACCGGGACGACGATGGTGAATGAGGGCGCCATGGAGCGGCCCGAAGTGTAGGAACGGCCACTCCCCGAACGCGAACCCTGGGTTGCAGGCCCCGCTCAGCGAAGTCCAGCGCCCTCAGAACAAGAGGGGGTGGCCCAAGACGCCAACCCTGGGTTGCACGCCCCGCTGAGCGAAGTCCAGCGCCCTCAGATCACGCTGACCCGCCCCAACCGCCGACCCCAGCCAAACCCCGGCAGGCCCACCATCGGGCCACCTCTACACTCTCGTCCCGGTGAACCCACAAGCTGTTTTCAAGGCATACGACATCCGAGGGCGTTCGGACACAGGGGAGGTCGACGAGGAGCTCTACCGGCGGATCGGCATCGCACTGGTGCGCAGGATCGATGCGGACACGGTCGCCGTGGGGCGTGACTGCCGCGACAGCAGTGAAGTTTTCTTCGCCGCCCTCGCCGGGGGAATCCGCTCTGCGGGTGGGGACGTCATCGACCTGGGGGAGGTGCCCACCGACGCGGTCTACTACTACTCGGGGGCCCACGGAGTCCATGGCGCCATCATCACCGCGTCACACAACCCGCCCGAATACAACGGTCTCAAGCTGTGCCGCCCCGGGGCGGCACCCATCGGGATGGATACCGGGCTGGGGGACATCGAAGAGGCCGTCCTCGCCGACGAGCCGGCACCCGCTGCAGCCGAAGGTGGGATGAGATCGGAAGCAATCGTCGGGGACTATGTCGACCATCTGTTCCGGATCGTCCCTCCTCAATCGATCGGGCCACTGCGAATCGCCGCCGACGGGGGCAATGGGATGGCCGGGGTGGCCATTGAACAGGTCTTCGATCGGATTGACGCCAGTCTCGAGGGGCTATTTCTGGAGCCGGACGGCTCGTTCCCCAACCACCCCGCCGACCCGATGGTCCCGGAGAACCTCGAGGACCTGAAAGAGCTCATGGCGGGTGGCGAGTTCGACCTGGGTGTCGCCTTCGACGGCGACGCAGACCGGGCGTTCTTCCTCGACGACCGATCCCGGTCGCTCAGCGGCAGCACGGTGACCTCGCTGGTGGCGAGACGCATCCTCCGCGAAAACCCCGGGGCCGCAGTCGTGCACAACCTGATCACGTCGAAGGCGGTGCCAGAGATCGTCTCGGAGGCTGGAGGCGAACCGATCCGGACCCGGGTCGGACACAGCTTCATCAAACAGGTCATGGCTGACACCGGTGCCGTCTTTGGGGGAGAGCACAGCGGCCACTACTACTTCAGGGACAACTTCAATGCCGATTCGGGGATGCTGGCGATGCTCTATCTCCTCCAGGTGGTGAGCGAGGACGGTCGCCCTCTCTCCGAGATCCGGCTCGACGTCGAGCGTTACGTCGCCTCCGGAGAGATCAACTTCACGGTGGACGACCAGCTGGCGGTGATGGACCGCGTCGAGAGGAAGTTCACCGAGGCCACCGTCGACCGGCTCGACGGACTCACCGTGGATTTCGGGGACAGGTGGTTCAATCTGCGACCATCGAACACCGAGCCGCTGCTCCGCCTCAACGCCGAGGCACCCGATGAGAGCGGGGTGGAGGAGCTGGTGGCGAAGGTGAGAAGAGTCATGGAGGCAGAGTGAGCCTGATAGACCCGATGCTGGCCGAGGTGCTGGTGTGCCCGGTGGACAAGGCAGACCTGAGAGAAGACGTGGAAGCGAGTCGGCTCGAGTGCACCGAATGTGGACGTCGTTACCCGGTTCGGGATGGCATCCCGGTGATGCTGGTCGACGAGGCGGAAGGAGGGCCCGACGAGGCGGAAGGAGGGCCCGATGACTGAGATGTTGGACCAGATCCGAAGTCTCGGGGAACAGTTGCGCTGGGCCACCGAAGTCGACACTCCACACGTGGGGACCTTCTCCGAAGTGCTCTACGCGGGCATGGGTGGCTCGGGCATAGCCGGCGACTACGCCGGGTCGGTGGCATCGCCGTCGGGGACCCGGGTGGCGGTTCACAAGGGCTACGGGCCCATCCCCGCCTGGGCGATCCGGGTGAGGCCATTGCTGATCGCCGGCTCATACTCGGGAAACACCGAGGAAACCATCGACATGGTGACTTCGGCCTGGGAGTCGGGTCTGCCGGTGGCGACGGTGACGACCGGTGGCCAGCTCGCCGACCTCACCGCACAGCACAAGTGGCCCGGCATCACCGTCCCCGCCGGTCTCCAGCCCCGCGCCGCCGCCGGCTACATGATCGGTGGGGTGATCCGACTTCTCGAAGGGGCCAAATCGGTCGATGACCAGCGTCTCTCCTTCATCGAGGCGGCGGACCTCGCCGACGAGATGACCGAGGAGGGCAGCTCGGCCTGGGAGGAGGCCGCGGCCATCGCCATAGCCCTGGCCGGAAGGATCCCGATCGTCTACGGCGGGGGCCCGGTCTCGGCGGTGGTGGCGCAGCGTTGGAAGACCCAGATCAACGAGAACGCCAAGGTTCCCTCCTGGTACTCGGTGCTGCCCGAGCTCGACCACAACGAGATCGTGGGCTGGGAGACGATGCCGGAGAAGACTCGGGAACACATGGGGATAGTCGTCCTGACCGACGAGGCCGACCACGATCGGGTCCGTGATCGAATCGCCCACACGAGAGAGCTCATCAGCGAGGCAGTCCCCTGGGTGGGAGAGGTCGCCTCCAGGGGAACCTCGCGGCTGGCAAGGCTGGTCTCACTGACGGTGGTGGGCGACCTGGTCTCGTGGATGCTCGCCGATCGACTTGGTGTAGACCCCGCCCCCGTGGTGACAATCGAGAAGCTCAAGAAACTTCTCTCCGACGACTGAGAGTGACAATGAACTACGACATCGCCAATCCCGACCTGGCGGAGGGGGGGGCCCGGCGAGTGGCCTGGGCCGGCCGCCGCATGCAGGTGCTCGAGTCGATCAGGGAGAGGTTCCGGGAGGAGAAGCCTCTCGATGGCCATGTGGTGGCGGCGTGTCTCCATGTCACGGCAGAGACGGCCAATCTGATGCTGGCCCTGCGTGACGGGGGAGCCGAGCCGATCCTCTGCGCGTCGAATCCGCTCTCGACCCAGGACGACGTGGCCGCGGCGCTGGTCGCCGAGGGGATCCCGGTGTTCGCAATCCGGGGCGAAGACGATGCCACCTACTACAAGCACATTCACGCCGCCCTCGACCACGCACCGGCGGTGACCATGGACGATGGCGCCGACCTCGCCACCGTCCTCCACACCGACAGACGCGACATCGAGGTCATCGGATCGACCGAGGAGACCACCACCGGGGTGATCCGGCTCAGGGCGATGGCGGCCGACGGGACGTTGCGGGTGCCGGTGGTGGCGGTCAACGACTCGGCGACGAAGCACCTCTTCGACAACCACTACGGGACCGGCCAGTCGACGATCGACGGGATCATCCGTGCCAGCAACATCCTGCTCGCCGGCCAGAACGTCGTGGTGGTCGGATATGGCGACTGTGGTCGCGGTATCGCCAATCGAGCCGATGGTCTCGGGGCGAAGGTGATCGTGGTCGAAGTCGATCCGGTGCGCGCCCTATCGGCGGCCATGGATGGCTACCGGGTTATGACCGCCAGCGACGCGGCGGCCATCGGAGACGTGTTCATCACCGTGACCGGCAACAAACACGTGCTGCGGATGGAGCACTTCGAGAAGATGAAGGACGGGGCGATTTTGGCCAACAGCGGGCACTTCGACATCGAGCTCGACCTGTCCGCCCTCCGCGCCGAAGCCACCGGCCGCCGCCCGGTCCGGGACAACCTCGAGGAGTTCGACATGCCGGACGGCCGTCGCCTCCTCCTCGCCGCCGAGGGCCGCCTGGTCAATCTGGCCGCAGCCGAGGGCCATCCCGCAGACGTCATGGACATGTCGTTCTCCAACCAGGCCCTTGCCGCCGAGTATCTGATCCAGAACCGGGACGAACTCGAACCGCGCATCTACACCTTGCCGCCGGAGATCGACGCCGAGGTGGCCCGCATCAAGCTGGAGCACATGGGCGGGGGCCTGGAACAGCTCACCCCGGACCAGGTCGACTATCTGAGCGGCTGGCAACAAGGCACCTGAAGTCGCCCGACCGCCAACCCTGGGTTGCAGGCCCCGCTCAGCGGAGTCCAGCGCCCCGGGTTGGCGAGACGTGTTGTCCACCGCGAACCCTGGGTTGCAGGCCCCGCTCAGCGGAGTCCAGCGCCCCGAGTTGGCGAGACGCGTTGTCCACCGCGAACCCTGGGTTGCAGGCCCCGCTCAGCGGAGTCCAGCGCCCCGAGTTGGCGAGACGCGTTGCCCACCGCGAACCCTGGGTTGCGAGCCCCGCGCAAGCCTTGCTTCAACGCCCCGGAGAACCCGCGAAGTTCTTGTCGGTGGCTGCCGATAGAGAGGGGACATGATCTGTCTCTGCTGTCACCAACCGGGTGCCGGTCGCGTTTGTCGCGACTGCATGAGTTCGATCCGTCCCGCTCCGGACCGCATCCTCACCGGGGGGCTCCCGGTGGTCGCCGCATTCGAGCACGACGGGGCCGCCAGGACCCTGATCCATCATCTCAAGTATCGGGGTGTCGTGGCAGCCGCCGAGCTCGCCTCGGAACTGCTCGCCGATCATCTGCCTCGGCTTCCCCTGGTGCCCGTACCCAGGGCACTCTCTCGCTGCGTCAAGTACGGGGTCGACCCGGCCCGGGTGATCGCTGCCTCGCTGGGACGCAGACTCGATGTCCCCGTGATCGCAGCCCTCGTTCCGCCCCTTCACACACCCCGAAGGGCCGGGCGCGATCACTCCCGTATCGTTCCCCCTTTCCGGGTGCGGAGATCGCCGGCTACACCCGTGATCGTGGTCGACGACGTGGTCACCACCGGTGGCACAGCCAGCGCCGCAGCGGCGTCTCTGGGAGCGGATCGGGTGCGGCTGATAGCCGCGGTCAGTGTTGTCCCACAGTTGTCTATCGTGACCACCGTGTGACTAGTCCCAGCCAGGATTGGACATAGTTTGGCCAGAGTTCTCATAGTCGATGATGCCGAGTTGTTCCGCGCGGCGCTGAAGGCGGCATTCTCCCAAGAGGGTTTTGATGTCGTGGGCGTTGCCGCCGATGCGATGGCGGGCATCGACCTCGCCCGAGAGCTCGAGCCCGACCTGGTGATGCTCGACCTCCTCATGCCCGGCATGTCGGGTCTCGAAGTGGTGGGCACCATCCAGAAAGCGAGCCCGCGCAGCCGGGTGGTGCTCTTGACCACGTCGGAATCTGCCGAAGACCTCCTCGCCGCGATCAAGGCCGGAGCGTCGGGATATCTCACCAAGGACACCCCGCTCCCGCGGCTCGCCTCCGCGATGCGTGACGTTCTCGACGGGGGAGCGGCGGTATCCCCGGCGATGGGGGGAAAGCTGTTCTCCGCTCTGCGCGACCTCCTCCGCCACAACGGGTCGAAGACCGCACGCCGTCCGGAGTTGACCGGCCGAGAGGTGGAGATCCTCGGACTGGTGGGAGAGGGCAAGACCTCCAAGGAGATCGCAGACGAGCTGTACATCTCCGAGAACACCGTGCGCAACCACGTCCGCAACATCCTCGACAAGCTGGGGATGAAGTCCCGGTTCGAGGCGGTCAACTGGGCCCATCGAGAGGGCCTGATCGACATCAGGTAGACCCGAACCATGTGGTCAATCTCCGCCGGCCGGTACCATGGTGGAGCCACATGCCCATCTTTCAGAAG
>CAZLEQ010000025.1:0-43030 GCA_964558575.1 uncultured Acidimicrobiaceae bacterium
GAATCGTCGCGATCTTCATGATTATTCCGGCGAGTTGCTGGTCTTCGACCGCGGTCAGCGACCCGACCCTGGGCGCCAGCTCGTAGATGCTGTAGATCGGGACCTCGGTGAACGTCAGGAAACTGGCCGGTATCACCGCCACCACGCTGGTGGCGACGAACAGATAGGCCATCTTCGCCCACGAGGAGGAGGCTCGCCCCTCGGGCAGGGGGGAGATCACCGGGAGCCAGAGCAGGAACCCGGCCAGGAGCCAGACCACATCCATGGCGAAGGAGCCGAACTGGCTGTTACGCAGCACTGCCACCGTGCCGGGAGCATGCGTCGAGATCAGGATGGCGTTGTAGGTGACTGCGGTGGCGACGACGTTGCGTCCGAACCAGAGAGTGAGACGCTCGATGCGAAACCGGCGTGTGACCAGTCGTGCCATCCACTCGGGGATGCCCAACAGGATCAGCGGTGCCGCCACCAGGGTGTAGAGGAGGAACTGGGTCATGTGGGCCGAAGCGAGATAGCCGGCCCCGAGTGTCCCCAGAGGCCAGTCCGAGGCGATCCAGAAGGCGACCACCCCACCCACGAACTGGACCGCCCTTCGACGGTCGGTGGCGCCCTCGTGCTTGCGCACCGAGCGGCCGTAGAGAACGAGCGGCAGGATCGAAGCCGCCCAGATCCCCGGGTAGGGGATCCATTCCCAGGTCCAGGGCCGGGCGAGGGCGGTGCACCACCACTCGATCATCCCAGGCTCCTCACCCACTCGACCAGCTGATCGACCTCGGACTCGGCGAGGGGCAGGCGGGGCATCGTGGGTCCATAGCCGGCGACCACGGTGGCGGCGGGATCGGTGATCGCCCTCCTCACGTACTCCTCGTCGACGGTGACGACGCGTCCGTCGGCCAACTCCACATCCATTCCCCAGATGCCGTGCAGTGTGGGGGCGATGCTGGTGCTGGTCTCGGTGTGACAGGCGAGACACCCCACATCGGCTGCCAGATCCGCGGGACTAGACGCCGCCTGCTCACCGGTGCCGTTGCAGGCGATGAGAGTCAGGGCCGCGACGACGATGAGTGGTCTACCCCTCATGGCTCATCGTGTCTGCAGGTTCCACGATCTCCGCCTCGACCGTCATCTCGCCCGCAGTCTCCCACAACAGGGTCACCTCCACGACATCGCCTGCTTCCACCCTCTCGACGTCGACCAGCATGATGTGGAGACCGCCGGGTTCGAGGACGAGCGAGCCGCTCGCAGCCAGCTCCAGCGAATCGACCCGTTCCATGCTCATCACCCCGTCGGCGTCGACCGTGGTTCGGTGGATCTCGACGACATCGGCAACGACCGTTTCGGCTCCGACGAGACGGTCGGGAGCCCCATTGCTGGTAGCGGTCAGGTAGAGGGCGGCGTTGGGGCCGGCCGGCTCGCCGATGCGCGCTTGGTCGACCGTGATCGGTCCGGCGTCAGCGCCGCACGCGGTCGACAAGACCGCCAGCAACAGGGCGGTGCCTGCCAGAGACCTCAACCCACGGATCGTCATCAGTCCATGCCGGCCAGGATCTGGAGGTCGTTGTCCCACTGGCTCTGCCGGGTACCGAACGGATAGAGGGCGTGGTTCAGCCCGTCGGGGCCGTAGGCGATCACCCAGCCGGCGTGGTCGATCGTGTAGTCGTCTCCATCCTCGACGATCACGGCAGGTGGCACGCCGGCAGCGTTCTGCGCCGTCACCAGCTCCTCCTCGGTGCCGGTGAGGCCCACGAAACGGTGGTCGAAGTTGTCGAGGAACTCCCTGATGGCATGGGGCGAATCCCGTCCCGGATCCACCGAGACGAACACCACTTCGGTATCGCGGGCGACGCTCGGGATGCGTTGGAACACCTCGGCGATCTGAGCCAGGTGCACCGGGCAGATGTCGGGGCAGTTGAGATAGCCGAAGTAGAGGAGTGTCAGCTTGCCCTCGGTTTCGGCGGCGAAGTCATAAGGCTCGCCAGAAGTGTCGGTGAGGGTGAATGACGGCCTCTCCGTCGGGTTCTCCACCGCCACGCCCTGCAGCTCCCCCGTCACCAGCCCCGGCGCACACGCCGTGAGCAGCACGCCGAGGGCGACGAGGTAGCGGGTGATCCGTCTCAGGGGCTGGTGGTGGGCCACAGCACCTCCAATCGTGGTGCCAAAGCGCGCGCTATCCACAAACGGGCCCTGGCGATCGGCGCAGTTGTGTGACGCTTGGCCCGGTCCGGGCGTGGTCAAGGGACGCGATCGTCATACAATGATCGTCGTGAAGCGCTTCTCATCCCTGCTGGTGATAGCGGCCGCAGCTGCCGCCGCCCTGGCTCTGCTCCGCAGCCAAGACGAGCCCGAGCCGGCCGAGGAGTGGACACCGGTTCAGCCTTCGTGAGGGTCGGGCTGCTGGTCACCGGGGACACGGCCGTACGGGCCGCCCATTCACTGCAAGCTCACCCCGGCGTCGACGAAGTGGTGGTGATCGGCCCGGCCACATCCAAGAGCTTCCAGGTCGTCGACTCGGCCCAGGGATGCGACTTCCTGGTGGGACACGGACAGACCGCACCCGAACGGGCGCGGACACAGGGGGTTCCTCTCATATGGGACGGGGAGGAGGATGGCGACGGCATCGCCGTGTGGGGGGCCTCCCCGGCCGGACTGGCGATCTCCCTGGCCGCCCGCGAGTCTGATCCACGTCTCGTCGCCGTGGCCCACCCCGGCATCGAAGACGCCACCACCGACCGGACCACGCGTTTTCCCGATCCGGTGGGGAGAGTCGGGTTATTTGATGGCATGGTGGGTGGCCGTCCGGTCGCGATGGCCCACTCACCCAACCAGTTCGCCGCCTGTCTCGCCGTCGGAGCCAGTCGGCGGGTCACCATGGTCGACCAGGGAGACTTCATGTCCGGGATCGCTCTAGCCGCCGGTCTGGCCGTAGCCGACGGCGGTGGAGGTCCGGTCTGGAACGGCGCCTTGGCCTATCTCGAGGCGGCGACGGAGATGGGCCTGGTCATGGCGGAGAGCGACTCCTGAACCGTTGGGTGTCGATTCGAGGGAGCTATAGGGGTGTCAAATTGACACAGAACGGGTGTTAGCCCGTTTTCTCCGCCCGCTCGACCTCTTCAGTTGGGAGGTCGGCGTGGTCCGGAGGGGGGGTGACCACACCGTTGGGGGCCCGGTAATCGCTGGGCGGATGTAGCACCTGCTGTGAGGGGACGACCGGGTTGAGGGTCTCTTCGAGAACCACGATCTCCAGTCCCCCCACCACGTCTGACACCAGGTTGTAGATCACAGACACGGCCACGGTCATCCCGGTGGCGACCACCCATCCGACTACAGAGCCGAATATGAGGAAGCGGAGAAACTGCTCGGTATTGGCGAACGGGCTGGCTCCCTCCTCGATGAGGGTGATCTCGACCATGAAGCCGACCAGCCGATCGGGGATCCCGGCCCGGTCGAGCACCGACCAGAAGATGACGGCGCCGAGTACGAAGGCGAGGGCGAGGACCGCCCAGATCACTGCCGACACCTTGAGGGTCGTCCAGGGATCGATCTTGCGGATTATGCGTCTGACGCGACGGACAGTTGCCATGGTTGTTCCTGGTTACTGTGGTGGAAGTCTAAGGGGACAACGGAATAGTCCAACGTCACTCGGGCCCTCAGAGTTCCTGTGCGATCTCCTCCGAGATCTTGGCGGCGGCCGACAGCTCGTTGCCCTCACCGACGTCGATCACTTTCACACCGGTGGAATCGCGCTTCTGACGGCTGATCTTGCTCACTGCCTGACGGACGCCTACCCCGGCAGTGGAGATGAGGAACACCTCGTCGTCCTTCCTCACGGCGCGGGCATCCACCAGGTTCCCGCGCACCTTGGTGATCTTGAAGGCCTTCACCCCGATGCCGCCACGGCTCTGCTCCCTGAACTCCTCCATGGCGGTTCGCTTGCCATATCCGCCCGCGGTGAGCAGGAGCACCTCCTCTCCGTCGATGTTGGAGACCGCACTGACCACTTCGTCGCCGTCGCGCAGCTTGATGCCATGCACGCCCTGGGTGCCCCGCCCCATGCTGCGTAGCCCCGACTCCTTGAACCTGATCCCCATCCCGTTCTTCGTGAAGATGAGGATGTCGTTCGAGCCGTTGCTGGTGCGCACCGTGACCAGTTCGTCGTCTCCGGCGAGCTTGATCGCTACCAGCGTCTGATTGCGCGAGTCGTACTCCTTGAACTCGGTCTTCTTGGCCTGCCCCTTCTTGGTCACCATGACCAGATAGCGACCGGTCTCGTAGTCACGGGTGTCGATGACCGCCTGAATCGTCTCGTCGGGGGCGATCGGGAGCACCGACTGCGCCAGCACCCCCTTGGCGGTGCGTGACTGCCTGGGGATGGCATGGGCCTTCACCCGGTGGACCAGACCCTTGTTGGTGAAGAACAACAGGTAGGCGTGGGCGGTGGTATGGACCAGGTGGCGGACGACATCGTCACCGCTCACCTCGGCGGCCTTGACGCCGCGGCCACCGCGGCCCTGGGTCCGGTAGGTCGATGCCGGGACCGACTTGAGATATCCGGTCGCAGAGACGGTGATGATCAGCTCGTCGTCGGCGATGAGGTCCTCGAGACTGAGGTCGCCCTCATCGGGGACCAGTCTGCTGCGACGGATGTCTCCGTAGCTCTCCTTGATACTGGTGAGCTCGTCCTTGATGATCGACCAACGACGCTTGGGGTCGGCCAGAATCGCCTCGAGCTCGGCGATGGTCTCCTGCAACTCCGCCAGCTCGGTGCGCAGCTTGTCCACCTCGAGAGCGGTGAGGCGGCGCAGGGGCATGTCGAGGATCGCGTTGGCCTGGATCTCGCTGAGACTGAAGGTCTCGATCAGATTGGCGCGGGCTGCACCGGTGTCCTCGGATCCCCTGATGATCATGATCACCTCGTCGATGTTGTCGACCGCGATGATGAGACCTTCGAGGATGTGGGCCCGGGCTACGGCCTGGTCGAGACGGAACTGGGTCCGGCGCTCGATTACCTCCATCTGGTGATCGAGGTAATAGCCCAGCATCTCGGCGACGTTGAGCGTGCGGGGGACCCCGTCGACGAGGGACACCATGTTGTAGCCAAAGCTGTCCTGCAGTGGCGTGTTCTTGTAGAGCTGGTTGAGCACCACCTGGGGCACCGCACCCTGCTTGAGCTCGATCACGAGGCGGGTGCCGACCCGGTCGGAAGACTCGTTGCGCGTGTCGGCGATGCCGCTCAGCTTCTTCGAGTCGACCAGGTCTTTGATCTTTGCCATCACCCGCTCTATCGAGACCTGGTAGGGAAGCTCGGTGACGACGATGGCAGTCCGGCCCTTGCTGATCTCCTGGACGTCGCACACGGCGCGGATCTTGACCGAGCCCCGTCCGGTGGTGAGGGCGTCGCGTATCCCACCGTTGCCGACCAGGAAACCCCCGGTGGGGAAATCGGGGCCCCTGATGAAGCTCAGCAGCTCTTCTGAGGTCGCATCCGGATTGTCGATCATGTGGAGGGTGGCGTCGATGACCTCCCCGAGGTTGTGGGGCGGGATGTGGGTGGCCATCCCCACGGCGATGCCCTGAGAACCGTTGACCAGGAGGTTGGGGAAACGGGCGGGCAGCACCGAGGGCTGCTGGAGCTCGCCGGAGTAGTTTTCGACGAAGTCCACCGTGTTCTCGTTGATTCCCTCGAGGAGATGGGTGGACAGCTTGGTTAGCCGGCACTCGGTGTACCGGGCGGCGCCGGGAGGGTCGTCGATCGACCCGAAGTTGCCTTGCGGGTCGATGAGGAGGTGCCGCATCGAGAAGTCCTGGCCCATCCGGACCAGGGCGTCGTAGATCGCCTGGTCTCCATGGGGGTGATAGTTACCCATGACGTCACCGACGACCTTGGAGCACTTCCGGTGCGCCGAAGACGGGCTGATGTTGTTCTCGAACATCGAGTAGATGATCCGGCGTTGCACCGGCTTGAGCCCGTCGCGTACGTCGGGCAGAGCCCGGGAGACGATCACCGACATCGCATAGTCGATGAAGCTGGCCTCCATCTCGGAGGTGATCTCGATCTCGGGCACGTTGCCCAGGGCTCTCTGTTCGTCGGTCATATCTGGTTCTCGCTAGATGTCGAGGAAGCGGACGTCGTCGGCGTTCTGTTGGATGAACGACTTGCGGCTGGAGACGTCGTCGCCCATCAGGGTCTCGAAGACCTCCTCGGCGCGTGCGGCGTCGGACATTTCGACCTGAAGAAGGGTGCGGGTCTCCGGGTTCATGGTGGTGTCCCAGAGTTCCCGGGCGTTCATCTCGCCGAGACCCTTGAACCGGGTCGGTCTCACCTTGGGGTGATCCTTCTGGAACTCGGTCAGAGCGCGGTCGTCATGCAGATAGTGGATCTTGGAGCCCACCTTCACCCGGTAGAGGGGAGGCTGAGCGACGTACACATACCCGGCCTCGATCAGGGGCCGGAGATGGCGGAAGAGGAGCGTGAGCAGGAGGGTGCGGATGTGGGCGCCATCCACGTCGGCGTCGGCGAGGAGGACGATCTTGTGGTAGCGGGCCTTCTCCAGTTCGAAGTCGTCGCCGATCCCGGTCCCGACGGCGGTGATGATGTCCTGGACCTCCGCATTCTGGAGGGCCTTGGCCAGTCGGGCCTTCTCGACGTTGAGGATCTTGCCCCTGATGGGGAGGATTGCCTGGGTCTCGGAGTCACGGGCGGCCTTGGCGGGACCTGCCGCCGACTTGCCCTCGACTATGAACAGTTCCGACTCGTCGGGGTTGCGACTGGAACAGTCCGCCAGCTTGTCTGGCAAGCCACCCGACTCGAGACCCGATTTGCGACGGGTGAGCTCACGTGCCTTGCGCGCCGCGTCACGGGCCTTGGCGGCGTTGATGCACTTGTCGACGATTCGACGGGCCTCGGGTGAGTACTTCTCCAGCCAGACGGGGAGCTTGCGGTTGAGGGTCTTCTCTACGTAGGAGCGGATCTCGGTGTTCCCTAGCTTGGTCTTGGTCTGACCCTCGAACTGGGGCTCTTTGACCCGCACCGAGACCACGGCGGTGAGACCTTCGCGCACGTCCTCCCCGGTGAGGTTGACGTCTTTGTCCTTGAGGAGGTTCTTCGACCGGGCGAAGTCGTTGATCGCCTTGGTCAACGCCTTGCGGAAGCCCTCTTCATGCGTGCCGCCCTCGTGGGTGTTGATGTTGTTAGCGAAGGTGAGGATGGACTCCGTGTAGGTGTTGGTCCACTGCATGGCCAATTCGATCTCGGCGTCCCCGGACACGTCGGAGATGTCGACGATGTGGGGATGGAGGGGGTCGCGTTTGGAATTGAGGTGGTTGACGAAGTCGGTCAACCCGCCCTTGTAGTGGAAGGCATCCTCCCGTGGCTCCTCCCCTCGCTCGTCTAGGAGGGTGATGTGCAGCCCGCGGTTGAGGAACGCTGTCTCGCGCAGACGTGAGGCGACGATGTCGTAGTCGAACTCGGTGGTCTCGCTGAAGATGTCGGGGTCGGGCCAGAATCGGATGGTGGTCCCGGTCTTCTTGACCGGCCGCTCCTTCCTCGGGTCCTTGGTCTTGGGCTGGCCGACCTCGAACTCCTGGGTGTAGAGATTTCCGTCGCGTCGCACCTCGGCCTCCAGCCGGGTGGAGAGGGCGTTGACGACCGAGATGCCCACCCCGTGCAGGCCGCCGGACACCGTGTAGGCGCCCTGTTCGAACTTCCCGCCGGAGTGGAGCGTGGTGAGGATGGTGGTAAGCGCCGAGCGCTTCGTCTTCTCCATCTTGTCGACGGGGATGCCCCGCCCGTCATCGGTGACCTCGACACCACCGTCGGCACGGAGAGTGACCGAAATCTTGTCGCAGTACCCGGCCATCGCCTCGTCGACGGAGTTGTCGACCACCTCCCAAATGAGATGGTGGAGACCCCGAGGTCCGGTGGAGCCGATGTACATCCCGGGTCTGCGCCTGACTGCTTCGAGCCCCTCGAGAACCGTGATGTCTTTGGCCTGGTAACTGTCGCGGGTGGTCGTCACGACCCTCCTAATAGCTGTGAGATAGTGGACCTGGTGGGGTGGAAACGTGCCGAATCTGCGGCGACTTTCACATATGTCATTCTAGTCGTCGGGCAGTGTCAAAACCCAATTCATTCCGGGCATTCATCCTGGTCAGTCAGGTTGGGACCTTGATTTCGATGGTCTCGATGACCCCGTCGCCAAAACGCTCTCTGAGCCTTTCGAGCAGACTCGACTCCCCATAGCGGAGAAACGCCACCATCGAAGCACTGGAGGCCTCGACTACCAGGGTCCTGCTCCTCACATAGAGCGGCTTGGAGCGCCCGGTCCACGGCGGGCCCGCCAGTCGGTCCCACTCCATGCTGACCGCCGCCATGACCATCGGGTCGGGAAGGCCGAGCCGGGCGAACATGTCGTCAATCGACTCCGAGAAGTGCTCGAGATCCCGCTCGGGACTCATTCCACCACTCCCTCGCCGACCCGCCAGACGGTGCCTTCGAGAGGGATGTCCTCCGGACGAGCCGAGGTGATCATGGTCTGGGTGTCTTCGGGCAACACCGTGGCCAGTGCCGCGGCCCGTTCCGGGTCGAGCTCGGAGAAGACGTCGTCGAGAACCAGCACCGGCGCCTCACCGATGGCGGCGGCCACGGCGCGATGAGCCGCCAGTTTCACCGCCAATGCCATCGTCCTCTGCTCGCCCTGGCTTCCATGACTGCGAGCCTCGTGCAGGTCGATCGAAAAGCCCGGCTCATCGCGGTGCGGTCCGACGGTGGTCATCCTTCGTTCGTAGTCGATCCGCCGCGACCGTTCAAGGGATCCGGCGAGACGGTCTCCAAGCTCGGCTGCCGATGCCTGGTCGAGATCGCCCCCCCAAGACGGTGAGTAGGTGAAGCCGGCGTCCGTTTCGGAATCAGCGATCTCCGAATAGGCCGTGGTGAGGAGATCACTCATTACCTCGATGACCCGGGCCCGTCGGGCAAGGACTCGTCCTCCTGCTTGAGCCAGACGGGAATCCCAAACCGAGAGCGTGGCGTCGTCGTGCTCGCCCTGTTTGAGGAAAGCATTGCGCTGACGCAGGGACCGCTCGTACTCCGCTTGGTCCAGGTGGGCTGCCGGCCAAAGCTGCACCGCGATATCATCCAAGAGCTCGCGCCGATGGGCCGGTCCTCGCTTGATGACGTCGAGGTCTTCGGGGAGGAATGCCACCACGCGCAGGACTCCGAGGAGATCGGCGGTGCGTCGCAACCTGGTTTTGTCGACCTGGGTCTTCCGGGCGCCGTGGCGCGGAATCTCGATCTCGATGAGACGCTGCCGTTGCTCGCCGACCAGACCGGAGCGAATCACCGCCGAGTCGGCGTCGTCGGCGATGAGCGCGCCGTCCGGGACCGAGCGGAACGATTTCAGAGAGGCGAAATAGGCGACGCTCTCGAGGAGATTGGTCTTCCCCGCCCCGTTGGGCCCGACGAGCAGATTCACCCCGGGGTCCGGTCGCCATTCCAACTCGTGATAGGACCTGAAATCGATCAGGGAGACCCAGTCGACCCTCATCGACAGGTGCTATACCCGAACCGGCATCAACAGGTAGAGGAACTCACTCCCGTCACCGGAGTCGAGCACACCGGGCTTGAAGGCATCGATGACCCGGATCCTCACCTTGTCCGAGAGGATGGCCGTCACCCCATCTTGGAGATACCTCGGGTTGAAGGCGATGGATACTTCCTCGTCGCTCCCGGTGAACTCGCCGGAGAGATGCTCCGCCTCGCCACCCACGTCCTGACGGCTCACCGCCACGTCCACGCCCCCTTCGGTGATCTTGAGTCGCACCGGGATGTGGTCTTCGGCGACCAGCGTGACGCGGCCCAGCGCCTCGAGCAGCTCTTCTCTGTCCAGGACCACCTGATTCGGGTAGGTCTCAGGCAGCAACGATTGGTACTTGGGGAAATTGCCGTCGATCAGCCGGAGTCGGAGCACTCCTCGCTCCGAAGAGAAGACGGCTTCTCGCTCTCGCAGCTGTGCGGTCACCTTTGGGGCCCCGATGGTGCGGGGGAGCTCCCGGAGACCGCGTGCCGGCACCAGACCAGTGCCTTCGAGGCCGAACCCCGCCAGGTCTCGTTTGGCGAGTCGATAGGAGTCGGTGGCCACCAGGCGAAGGCCTTCGTCAGAAGTCTCGAAGAGGACACCGGTGAGGATGGGTCGGGCACCGTCTCCCGATGCGGCCACGGTCACCTGGTTGATAGCTTCGGAAAACGCTTCACCGTCCACCTCCACCCCGTCGGTGACCACATCTTCCTGGGTCGGGAAGTCGTCGACCGCCAGTGGCCGGAGGGTGAACCGGGGACCATTGCCCTGGATCTCGATGTCGGTGTCGGTCACACCGATGGTCACCTGTCCGGGCGGCATCTTCCGGACTGCCTCGGAGAGCAACCGCCCGGGTATGACGGCCCGCCCCTCCTCCATGACCTCGACCTCTGCCTGGGTGCGCACCGTGATGTCGAGGTCGGTGCCGGTCACCCGGAGTGTGTTGCCGGAGACTTCACAGAGGAGTCCCTGCAAGACCGGGAGGGCGGTTCTGGTGCCCACCGCCCGGTTCGCACGGGCGAGCACATCGGCGAGATCGTCTCGCTGGGCTCGGATTCTCACAGGTACTTGTCCCTTCTTCTGTTGTTACTGATCTCCATTGAACTGTATTAGTCGTAGTAGGGGGTTGTGGAAGTGTGGATAGGGGTGGTTTAGCCAGGTGGTGAAGGGAGAATCTCCTGTGGACAACCCTGTCGACGATTCTTCGCGACCTGGGGATGACCAGTGGACAACTCAGGAGTCTGTGGAAACACCACCGCCTTTCCTCAGCTCCTGTGTGAGTTGGTTGACACGATCGAACACCGCCCGGTCGGACCTCAGGATGCGTTTCACCTTCTCCACCGAGTGGAGGACGGTGGTGTGATCCCGATTGAAATGCTCTCCGATCTTGGGAAGGGAGAGGTCGGTCAACTCCCGGCAGAGGTACATCGAGATCTGTCGGCACAGCACCAGTGGTTGGCGGCGGCTCGAGCTGAGAACGTCCTCGACCGAGAAACCGTATGCATGGGCGCTGGTGCGAATGATGGTCTCGGGCCCGAGCGGCATCGGCTCCTCGGAGGTGACGATGTCCTTGAGCACCCGCTCGGCGGTCTCGAGGTCGATATCGCGACGATTGAGCGCCGACCAGGCCGTCACCCGGGTCAAGGCTCCTTCGAGCTCCCTGATGTTGTCCGAGACCAGGCCGGCGATGTGCTCCAGGACACCCACAGGGACCGGTTTGGGAGCGAACTCGGCGTTGCGTCGGAGAATGGCGAGACGGGTCTCCATGTCGGGAGGCTGAATGTCGGTGAGGAGCCCCCATTCGAACCGGCTGCGGAGACGATCTTCGAGGGTGGAGAGGTTACGAGGGTGGCGGTCGGAGCTGATCACCATCTGCTTGCCCGATTCGTACAGGGAGTTGAAGGTGTGGAAGAACTCCTCGAGGATCTGCTCCTTTCCCTCGAAGAACTGGACGTCGTCGAGGAGGAGAATGTCCACGCCCCGATATCGGGCCTTGAAATCATCAGGGCGTTTCCGTCGGATCGACTCGATGAAGTCGTTGAGGAAGTTCTCTGACGACACATACCGGACTACCAGGTCGGGATACATCTCGAGAGCCTGGTGGCCCACGGCGTTGAGAAGATGAGTCTTGCCCAGACCGGCACCGCCATAGATGAACAGCGGGTTGTAGTGGGCCCCTGGCTGTTCGGCCACCGCCATGGCAGCCGCCCAGGCGAAGCGATTGGACTGGCCGACGACGAAACTCTCGAAGCGATATCGGTTGATGAGGTTGGTGGCTTTGGTGAGAGGTGACGCGGGAGCTTGCTCGATATCGGAGGTGCCGAGGGCCTCCTCGGTCTCGACGGGCAGTCCGTAATCAGGGGGGAGGGTCTCACTGACCCGGTACACCGGCTCGGCATGGGTTCCGAAGACCGATCGGTAGGCGCCGTCGACCAGTTCACCGTGCTTGTCCTGGACCCAACGGAGATGGAATTCGGACGGGGCGAGCAGCACGATGCGGTCACCGTCGGCGTCGGGTTCGAGACGGGACAACCAGGTGTCCCAGTTTGAATCCGAAACCCCCGCCTTGAGGGCCTCGCGGAAGTCCGCCCACAAGTCACTTACTCGTTCGGGTTGCGTCACTTGGCGGCCACTCCTCCCCGAGCCGAATTTGTCCACAGAACAGTCCACATCTGTGGAAACCTCTGTGCACATCCTCCAGCGCGTTTGCTTACTTGTCGGCCCGGGTTTGCGCCGCTGTCATCCAAGCAACGACGGGGAAGTTGGGCACTCCCGGGTTGAGTCGAGCGAGTATTGGTTTTCGCTCACAGCCCGTCAAGAGCGCGAGAATCGCCGTTGTGGAAGAACCACACGGAGACTTTCCACAGTGATTTCCCTGTTGGCAGCCTGGTTTTCCAGATGATGGCTGGACTCCGATTCGTCGCGAAGCGACCATGGGCGCCTAATCTAATTTTCGCGATTCATTCGGATTTCTTCGCGGCCTCGATGGGCAGAGCGTACGCTTTCAGCCTCCACGCGAGCGTGGCCCAGCGCATCGAGTCGGTCTGGCGATGAGTCGGACCGTCTCTCTTGCTCACATTGCGTAAGGACCGGTTGATCCGTAATCTGTGGGAGTCCCCGCAACCCCTCTGTGATTTCCCATGAAAAGGACATACCAACCAAAAGTTCGTCGCCGGAAACGTCGACACGGATTCAGGAACCGCATGCGCACCCGCGCCGGGCGAGCGACGATCAAGAACCGTCGCCAGAAGGGCCGGAAGCGACTCGCTGCCTAGTTATCAAACCCTTCGTAACTCTCGAGACTTCCGTAGAGTCCTCTCGGACGGCGAGCGTCGTCGCGCAGGTGGGATCGTCATGGTCGGCTCGCCAGGGCCGTCCGGGCCCCCTCGCCTCGGGCTCTTGGTCTCCAGGAGTTGCGGCTCGGCTGTAACCCGCAACCGCATCAAGAGACGGCTTCGCTCGGCGGCCGACAGCGTCGAACTTCAATCAGGAACCGACTACGTGATCATCGCGACGAGACAGGTGGCGGAAGCCCCATACGACCAGCTCTGCAGCTGGCTGGCGCGCGCGGTCGAGGAGTCGGCGCATGATTGATGCCCTTCGTCCGCGTACCTGGGTTGTCGGGTCGATACGCGTTTACCAGAAATTGGTAAGTCCCACCCTCGGAGCCAACTGTCGTTACCAGCCGACCTGCTCGTCGTATGCCGCCGAGGCGATAGCCCGATTCGGCATCTGGCATGGCACCTGGCTGGGGCTGCGTCGCCTCGGCAGATGTCATCCCCTCAGGACAGGTGGTTACGACCCCGTACCAGAGAACCGGAGAACTACCTAGATGGGCGCACTCTTCGACCAATTGATCGCGCTGTTGGGTTCGGCGTTGTCCTTCTTCTACGACCTCTTGCACGAGACCCTCAGTGTCGGGGTCTCATACGGCCTCGCCATCATCTTCCTCACCATTCTCATCAACATCCTCGTCTTCCCGCTCACGCTCAAACAGACCCGGGCCACGAGGGCCTTCAGCGCCCTTCAGCCGCAGATCAAGAAGATCCAAGCCGAGCACAAAGACGATCCCCAGGAGATGCAGCGTCGTCTGATGGCGGCGCAGAAGGAGGCCGGCGCCACACCCGGCGGATGTCTCCTCCCGCTGTTGGTGCAGATGCCGATCTGGTTTGCTCTCTTTCGGCTGCTCCAGGATCCCCTCAACCCCAACTTCGGACTAACCAACACTGCACTCGGGAACGACATCGCCGCAGGTGGGGAACCATTCTTGGGCATGATGCTGGGTCAGAGCCCTGCTGGTGCCGTCGGTGAGGCGGGGTTTGTCGGAGCACTTCCCTATCTGATCATGATCGTGCTCATGGTGGCCACCCAGTACATCCAACAGTGGCACTCCATGTATGGCCAGGAGATCAACAAGAACCAACCCGGGGCCGGAGCCCAGCAGGCGGTCACCAAGATCATGCCTCTCTTCATCGGGTTCATCTCCTGGAACTTCCCCGCCGGACTGGTGCTTTATTGGGCCACCTCGAACCTGTTCCGTCTTGGTCAGCAGGTGTTGATTTTCAAGATCGATGGGCGCCCCCCCTCGCCTGGTGCGGAACCGCCGGAGTCGGACCGGCCGAAGAGCGGCTCAGAGGGTGACGACTCCGAGGATGCCACATCCAAGAAGCCACAGCCGGGCGCCGCAAACAAGCGCCGCAGGCGCAGGAGGAGATGACGTGGACTACGTCGAGATCGAAGTCAGGGCGAAGTCGGTTGATCTGGCCGTCGAAGCCGCGATGCAGGAGCTCGGAGTCACCGATCCCGACGAGGTGTCGGTACAGGTGGTCACCGAGCCGGTAAAAGGGTTTCTCGGTATGGGAGGCCAGGATGCAGTGGTCCGGGTCAAGCGTCGTCCGGCCAAGAGGCGACGAGGCAGGGGACGACACAAGAACGAGAAATCTGCCCGCGATGACAAGAGCCACCAGAATCGGCAGCAAGGTCGTTCGCGGAACGGTAAGAATGGGGGAAAGCGGCCGGAGAAGAAGCCCGTCCAGGGGAACTCCGGCGGAAAGCACGCCAGAACGGAGTCTAAAGTGTCCGACGATCGCCCCACGCTGTCACTCGAGGAGCAAGCGGACGTGGCCCGGGAGTTTCTCGAGGGTCTTGTCGAGGCCTATGGGCTGGAAGGATCTGTGTCGACCCGCATCGATGACGATGTGGTAATCGTCGACGTCGAAGGTTCGCAGACCGAAGCCTTGGTCGGGGTGCGTGGTTCGGTCCGTTCTGCGATCCACGAGCTCACCAGGACGGTATTGCAGCGTTACAGCCAGGAGACCGGCCGGATCCGTCTCGACATCGCCGGTTATGCGGAGCGTCGCCGAAAGGCCCTTTCGATCTATGCCGAACAGTTGATCGAGCAGCTGATGGAGGAAGGCGGTGAGATCATGCTGGAGCCGATGAGCCCGGCGGATCGCAAAGTGATCCATGACGCCGCCGCAGCTCATGAGAGGGTTAGTTCATATTCGGAAGGTGAGCCACCGAAGCGTTATGTGGTTCTGTCGGTAGCCGGAGACTCCTCTGAAGAGGAGTAGACCGTTGCGGTTCCTGTCGAGTAGCCCGGGCTTCCCGCCCGGGTTACTTTGTTTCACGTGAAACCAGCATGGGTTGCAGCTGCGGAGTACGCCGGCATCGAATTGGATCACACTCAGCGTCAGCGGATGCAACGATTTGGCCGGTGGCTGGCTGAAGAGGGAATCCGGAGTGGGGGGATCGGCCCGGCAGAGTCGGAGCGTATCGATCGGAGACATCTTGCCGACTCCATCCTCTTTGCCTCCCAGTTTGAAGCGATGGATGAGGTCTGGGATCTGGGCAGTGGTCTCGGGCTCCCGGGGATCCCCCTGGCCATCTCGCTCCCCGAGACCGAATTCGTCCTTCTCGATCGCTCAGGACGTCGGGTCGATCTGATGCGACGCGCTATTCGGATCCTCGGGTTGGAGAATTGTCAAGTGATGGCGGGTGAAATCGACGATCTGCGTGGCCAGGTCCCGGCATTGGCTTCTCGGGCCGGTCTCCCCCCAGCGGAGTTGGCCGTGGTCGCCCAGCGGGTTCTCATTCCCGGGGGTATCGCGGTGGCGGGGGGTTCTTGGGTGGAGCCTCCCCGCCAACGGGGATGGACCACCGTAGAAATACCTCGACATGTACTTGACCAACCCGTTTGGCTTCTTATCATGCGCCGCCAATGACCAAGCCCACTGTGGTCGCCCTCGCCAACCAGAAAGGTGGCGTGGGGAAGTCGACCACCGCCATCAACCTCGCCGCCGCGCTGGCGTTTCAGGATCAACGGGTGCTCTTGATCGATCTCGACCCCCAGGGCAATGCCACCAGTGGTCTTGGTATCGATCGGGGATCCATCGAGATCTCCATCTACGACGTTCTCCTCAAGGAGTCTCCCCTCGAGGACGCCATCGAGCCGACTTCGGTGCGCAACCTGTTCGTGGTGCCGGCCACCATCGATCTCGCCGGCGCCGAGATCGAACTGGTGTCGATGTTTTCACGTGAAACACGTCTGGGGAGCGCGATCTCAGAGTTGGACGACGACTACGACCTCATGCTGATCGATTGTCCCCCCTCGTTGGGTCTGCTCACCGTCAACGCCCTCACCGCCGCCGAGGAGGTGATCATCCCGATCCAATGCGAGTATTACGCACTGGAGGGTCTGAGCCAATTGCTCCGCAACGTCGAGTTGGTCTCTTCGAACCTCAATCCGAGGTTGAAGGTCACCGGAGTGATACTCACCATGTATGACGGACGGACCAAGCTGTCGCGTGAGGTGGCCGAGCAGGTGCGTGATTATTTCGGGGACGTGGCCTTCAATACCGTGATCCCTCGATCGGTGCGTCTCTCAGAGGCCCCCTCCTACGGTGAACCCATCGAGGCTTTCGACCCCATGAGTAGGGGTGCCATCGCATATCGTCAGCTCGGCCGGGAGTTCCTCGACCGTCATCCATAGGAGGTAGTGCGTGACCACGAAGCGAAAGGCAGGTCTGGGACGGGGTCTGGAGGCGCTGATTCCCACCGAGAGCGACGGCGGCGATCATCCGACATATCTGGAGGTGCCCGTCGACGGGATCAAGCCCAACCCGGACCAGCCCCGCAGTCGCTTCGATGACGAGACCCTCGAAGAGCTCACCGCCTCGATCAGGGAGGTGGGGGTCTTGCAGCCGGTGGTGGTCTCACGAGAGGCTGACGGCACCCTATACCTGATCGCCGGGGAGAGACGTTGGCGCGCCGCCCGCAGAGCGGGGATGACCACGATCCCCGCGGTGGTGCGGGGGGCCACCGGAGACACCACGCTGGTGGAGGCGCTGATCGAGAATGTGCAGCGTCAGGATCTCACCCCGCTCGAGGAGGCGCACGCCTACAAGCAGCTCCTGGAAAATACTGGAATGAATCAGGATCAGGTGGCGGAGCGGGTGGGCAAGTCGCGACCCGCGATCTCCAATACACTCCGTCTGCTGCAACTGCCGGGGGCGGTGCAGAGGATGATCGACACCGGTGTCCTCAGTGCCGGCCACGCTCGCGCCCTGCTCGGGCTGACCGACGAGAAGTACTCGGTCTATCTCGCCGAGAAGGCAGCCAAAGAAGGCTGGAGCGTCCGCCAGATAGAGGATGCCGTGCGTGATCGTCGCGAGATGGAGGACCCACAGCCGACGACCAGGGTCCGCCAGATTCGCCCCGTGGAGATAATCGAGTTGGAGAAGCGCCTCGCCGACCGGCTCGGCTCCAAGGTCAAGATCGACTATCGCCACGAGAAGGGCAAAGTAGAGATCCGGTTCGGTTCCCTTGCCGATCTGGAGCGAATCTATCGGATCTTGGCCTAGGACTAACTCAAGAACGCACTTCGGCAAAGAACTGGTTGAGCCCTTCGGCGACCGCGAGACCAGTCTTCTCGTCAAGAGCCCGCAGTGCCACAACGGCGGCTGGGGCCCGAGTCTCTTTCAACATCGCGGACGCCCGACCCTCGACCCGGGCCCCCACTGTGGGGGCGATCGCCTCGGCCAGTTCCTGACCGGCACGGGACGAGCTGTGCTCCGAGGCGAAGTAGAACACACAGTCGTCACCCTCCCGGTTGAGCCGGAAGGCGATGATCAGATCCGAGCCCATACGGTTGGCGCGCCGAGCCCGTAGCCGCTCCGGCAGCTGGGTGTCGTTGCTACGGGACATCATCGGAAGGCCCCCGGCGTCCTGGATCGCCAGCGCCGCAGCCGATGCCGCCTCCCAGGTGTCCCGGGCCTCCTCGGTGTCGCGACAGTCCGCGTCCAGAAAGACCCGTGCTCCGGCCACGGTCGCGGGAAGCATGCGGAGCCACTCCCTCTCTCTGATTGCCTGTCGCCCCTCTCTCATCTCGCCCCGGGTGACCAGATGGAGCTCGGTGACCACTTCGGGGCCGACTCTTCCATCTTCTGCGAGGTGGCGGTTGTGCTGGAAGTCGATGACGGCGCGTTCGGTGATGGGGCCATAGGTCCCGTCGACCTTGCCGGGGTCGAACCCGAGGGAATTGAGTCTGGATTGGAGTTCGGCGACGTCTTCGCCGCGGATCATGGGACGACGCAGAAAGAGGATGCGGTCGCCGAGCCGGTATCCAGCCTCGTAGAGGGACCGCCAGGTGTCCGGTCCGACGATGCCGTCGACGTCGAGACCCTTGGCCTTCTGGAAGTCGACCACCGCCCGCTCGGTTCCGGTTCCGAACGAGGCGCGTTCATCCCCTGAATCGAACCCGAGCGCCGCGAGACGATCCTGGATGTCGCGGACCGCGGGGCCTTCGTCGCCGACCCGATAGAGACGCATATGAGGACCCGATCTTACGATCTACGGCCGTCCTAGACATGATGAATCTTCTAGTGGCTGAGGCAAATAGCCGGCGAACTTCTCCCCGGAGCAGCAGCCGTCGACCGATCGGTGTCTGCTCGAGCGGCGATCGACCGCTCGAACCTCACGACTGGGGATGAATCTCCCTGCCCTCAGATTGATCCGGAGGTCATCGCTCGAAGTCGGCCGACCTTCAAACGAACTCCGAGAGCTCGTTGAGCAGTTTGTGCTTGGGGGCGGCACCGACGATGCGGCGCTTCTCGGCGCCGTCCTTGAAGAGGATCAGGGTGGGGATGCTCATCACGTCGTGGGCGGCGGCAGTTTGAGGGTTGTGGTCTACATTGAGCTTGCCGATCGTGAAGCCCTCCTGCTCCTCGGCCAACTCCTCCAGAACAGGGGCAATCACACGACAGGGACCACACCACTCGGCCCAGAAGTCGATGAGCACCGGCTTGTCGGAACTGATCGCTTCGCTGAAGGTGCCGTCGTTGAGTGTGACTATCTCTGCCATCTGTGTGGTTCTCCTTGTTCTATCGGTCAACCCGGAGCCCGGGTCGATCATTCCTGGTCGGCCAGCCAGCGTTCGGCATCGATGGCGGCCATGCAGCCGGTCCCCGCGGCGGTAACCGCCTGGCGGTAGACGTGATCGGCGACATCCCCGGCAGCGAAGACCCCTTCCACAGAGGTACGGGTCCCACCATTGCTACCGACGATGAGATAACCGGTCGGATCCATCTCGAGTTGGCCGACGAAGAGATCGGTGGTCGGCTTGTGGCCGATCGCCACGAACACGCCGTCGGTGGCGAACTGACGGGTCTCCCCGGTGACGGTGTCTTGGAGCGTCACTCCGCTGACCGTGTCGTCGCCTTGGATCTCGGTGACGATGGTGTTCCAGAGCACATCGATCTTCTCGTGCTCCAGGGCGCGCGCCGCCATGATCTTCGAGGCGCGGAATTCGTCACGTCGGTGAACGATGGTGACTTTGGAGGCGAACTTGGTCAGGAAGAGGGATTCCTCCATCGCGGTGTCCCCACCTCCGACCACGACCAACTCCTGGTCGCGGAAGAAGAAGCCATCGCAGGTGGCGCATGCGGAAACGCCCTTGCCGGTGAGGGGCTTCTCCCCTGGTATTCCCAGCCACTTGGCCTCGGCCCCGGTGGCGATGACGAGGGCATCGGTGGTGTACTCGTCGCCGCCGACGCTCACTCCGAAGGGTCGCGAGGAGAGATCGACCGCGGTCACGTCGACCTGACGCATCCGGGCCCCGAAGCGCTCGGCCTGTTTGCGGAACTTGTCCATCAACTCGGGGCCCATGATCCCGTCCGGGAAGCCGGGGTAGTTCTCGACGTCGGTTGTGATCATCAACTGACCGCCTGCCGCGACGCCTTCGAAGACCAATGGGCTCAAGTCGGCGCGCGCCGAGTAGAGGGCCGCGGTCAGGCCGGCGGGGCCCGACCCGATGATGATCAGCTTCTCATGTGTCATTTCTCTTCGACCTCTGGAACCACATGATGCCCCCGGCGACAACCAGGACGACACCGAACACTGCAAACGCTCCTGCTGTGGTCAGCGGAATCTCGAGGGCCCCGAACAGGGTCCACACCAGGAAGACCAATGCCGTCAACGCCAGCGCGGCGGCGAGGATTCCCAGCCCGGTGACCTTGATGGCACGCGCGATCCGGTCGACGGTCATGGCCCGAATTCGGGTGGCGACCTGTTCGAGGAGGTCGGCGAACCTGGCGGCGTATTCGTGCATGCGGGACGAGGTTAGTTGCAGGAGCGCCGATGCCCATGTCGAGCGCCTATTCGTCGACGTACACCACCTCGCAGACGTCGAGATCCACGAAAGCGATCGGTGCAGTAGCGAGCTGACTCTCATCGGGAATCACCACGGCGAGCCTCGAGGTGTCTCTCGCTGTGGCTTCTGACGTCCCGTCGGGCTCCGCGAGCGTGGCGATGATGCGATACCCGCTCAGCCCGGCCCCCTCGACGCACTCTCGAAGATCGCCATAAGCCTCATCTGATTCGGCGAGTGAGTGCAACCGCTCGGTGAAGATGCCCTGCCGCATCAGCTCGGACTCTCTTCGGTAGATTGCGACCGACTCCTCAGACGGGGGTGCAGCCGGCTCCGAGGCGGCGGCCGTGGTGGTGGCCCCGGCGTCTTCGAAGGTCACGGCACCGTCGCTGGCGGCGTCATCGCCACCAGCGAAGTCTCTGTCGGCGGTATCGGCGGCGATCTCGGCGAATCCGCCGTCGTCGGGACCTCCCTGGGTGCCGAGGACCGCCGCCAGGCCGACGACGACGAACAAGCCGGCGGCGACTGCAGCCATGCGGACATACCACGGCCCCCTGGCCGATGCTGGGGGCTGGTGACGCAGGTTGGTCCAGACCTCGCGGTGGAGCGAGGAGCGCTCCGTTTCGCTCAGGGAGACGGAGCCCGCACCGGCGAGAGCCTCGTAGGAGAGCTTCTGTGCTACGTATTCCTCCTTGAGCTCGGGGCTCGCCTCGATCAGGGCACGCGCCTCCGACTCGTCGTCGAGGTGCCCCTCGACGAGGGCCACGATCAACTCCATCTCATGGTCACGCATGTCGCCTCTTGGATGCTCTCATCACTGGTTTTGGTTCCCCAACTCGGCGGCCAGGAGCCGACGTCCGCGAAAGACCCGCGACTTCACCGTTCCCACAGGCACATTCAGTATCTCGGCCACAGAAGGCAGCGGCAGCCCTTCGATGTCCGAGAGCACCACGGCCGACCGGAAATCGGGGGGAAGGGCGGCAAGGGCACGCTGGATCTCGGGGCGGACACCTGCCGATTCCACGGCGTCGGCTGCTCCGTGATCGGCTGGGTCGAGATGCTCGGGGATTGGAGCGGTGCGCCGCCGCTTCAGTTTCCGCTGTTGGTCGAAGCAGGTGTTGACCGCGATGCGGTAGATCCATGTCCCCAGGGCGGCGTTTCCCTGGAACTGATCGGCCTTGCGAAACACGGTGAGGAATGTCTCCTGGGCGGCATCGAGGGCGAGCTCCCGGTTCCCCATGAGACGGAGACACACCGAGAACACGCGATCCTCGTGATTGCGCATGATCTGGTTGAAGGCGTCATGATCGCCATCGACCACGCGTGCCAACAGAGCGGCGTCCTGTGCTGCGGTGGTCACGGTAGGAAGCGTAATTCCGCCAGGCCCGCCTGATAGCTCCCATCCTCTCGGGGCGGGAGGTCGGTCAGCCACAGCAGCCAGTATCCATCCACCCGGGTCGGCAACTCGATGGACATCGCCGATCGGGAGGCGGTGCCACCCGCGACGCGCTCCCATGCGCCCGGGTCCTCGTACAACCCCTCCGACCAGTACACCTCGAAGGTCGTCGTGGGACTGAGTCCAATGAGCTGGAGGCGGCCGGGGACGCCCTCGACCATCACCGTCAGCCCCACTCCGGGCTTGAGGAGCGGAAGGGGGTCGAGGTAGCGCTCGGTGACCCATTCGGTCTCGGAGTCTCCGTCGATGACGTTGGCCACGAGATGGTCGTTCTCCCCACCCTCTCCGAAAGGGTCGAAGGTGTCCACGCCGGCGAGCATGACCTCCCCGGGTGCGACGGTGGTGGTCACGATAGAGGTCGAGGTGGTGGCAGCCGGGCCCACGGTGGTTGGGGTGGGTATGACCAGTGCGGTACCGCCGGACAAGAAGAAGCCAACGACCACCAAGCCCACGGCGAGGAGCACCAGCCCGATGGCGGCGATGAGAAGACGACGGGGAGTGGTGCCGCTCTCGGGTTGTGGGGGGCGCGGGGTCGGTGCCGCCCGCAACGCCTTCTCCAACCCTTCCGCCGTCAACTTCCCGGACTGCCCGGATCGGAGGATGGCGTCAAGGGCCCTCGGGACACCGTCCACCCTCTCGGACGGCGGCGGACCTCCGGCTGGGGCTCCGGTGAGGGCAGTCTCCAGGGTCGCCGACAGCGCACGGACGTCCCCTTCGGTGTCGGTGGCAACTGGACGGCCGAAGGCTCCCAATTTGGCGGGATGGGCGCCGGAGTACGAGATCGCCGAAGGGTCGATCCGTCCGTGGACCGCACCCTCCGCATGCAATGAAGCCAGCGCGCCAGCCAGTCCAGAGGCGTTGGGGAGGAAGTCGGGCAGGTCGATGGGTCGCTCGGCGGCGACTCGATCGGCGACGGTGGCTCCCCCGGTCCATTCCGAGACTGCGTATGCGCCTCCGGCCACCGTGGCGACGGTGAAGACCCGAGCCAGGTGGGAGTGTGAGGTCTTGGCGGCGCCGGTGACCGACTCGACGAACTGACGTCGGCGTTCGGGCGTGGACTCGGGCCCGAGGCTCCGGATCAGAACAGGTCTATCGAGGGAGGTATCGGTGGCGAGCCACTCCTCGATGTCCCCGTCTCTTCCCAGTCGCACCTCGAGTGAATATCGATCGGGTATGGACGCCGGCACCCGGCTAGTTCAGCAGCTAGCTGCGGTCATGACGAAGGACTTCGAGGCTGGTCTTGGTGTCAGCGAAGCCGAGACGCTCGTAGAGTCGTTTCGCCCGTGTGTTCTCGGGCCGGACGTTGAGGAGCATCGCCTGCGATCCGGTCGAGGCACCCCAGACGACGGCCGCCGAGACGAGCTTCGTTCCCAGTCCCGTTCCGGTCTCCTCGGGTCTCACCGCGACCCGGTGCAGGTAGACGGTCCCCCATTGCGCCCCGACCATGCAGTACCCGGAGAGACGCCCCGCGGTCCTGGTCGTCAGCAGAACCGTGGTCTTGTTGGTGTGGTGGGCCTCGACCAGTCCGAGCTGGCTCATGCCCCAGAAGCCCTCGAAGGCGAGACGGTCGAGCTCCAGGATCTCGTCCCAGTCCGGGTCCTCCTCGATCCCCACCCCATGGGAACCACGGTGCGGGACGGCCAGCTCGAGGCTGCGATCCATGACGTCGAGGGTGACGTGGTCGGTGAAACCGACCCTCTTCCACACCCGGGTCGATCCCGGGAAGAGAGCTGGTGAGTAAACCGAGTCCCGCCCCATGTCATGAAGGCTTCGAGTCACCGTCTTCAGGAACTCGGCTCCGCCTCGCTCGAGACGGACCATCGGATCGGTCACGGACTCGTTCCATGGCCGGGCGCGCGCCCGGAGCCACCCCGCGCTGAGCGTGATCGGGCCTGGCCAGGCGCCCTCGACACGGAGAAGGGTCGTCACTTGTGCGAGAGTAAGTGCCATGGAGGTCGTAGTTGCCAGTCACCCCTCGGCTCAGCTTCACGACACTGGCCCCCGTCATCCGGAGCGGGCGGCCCGGGTCGAGGCGGTGCTCCACGGTGTCCGCGACTCGGGCCTCCCGATCGAGGAGATCGTCGCTCCCCCCATCGAGCGCAGCGGGTTGGCCCTGGTACACGACTCCTCGTACATCGAGATGATCGAGAAGTTCTGTCAGCTGGGTGGTGGTGCCCTGGACATGGACACGTTCGCCGGCCCGGCGACGTGGCAGGCGGCCCTCACCGCTGCCGGGGGGGTCATGGCGCTGGTCGAGGAGCTTGCCGAGCGGTCGGATGCGACCGGATTCGCGTTGTCCAGGCCGCCCGGTCATCACGCCATGCCCGACCGGGCCATGGGGTTCTGCATCTTCAACAACGTGGCCGTGACCGCCGCCTACCTCCGCTCACGGGGGGAGCGGGTGGCGATCCTCGACTGGGACGTCCACCACGGGAACGGAACCCAGGCCATGCTCGCCGACGACCCGGGCGTTCTCTACGCCTCGATCCATCAGGACAACTTCTATCCGTTCGAGGGGCACGTAGATGACATCGAACGGGGCGATGCCAAGGGCACGGTGGTCAATGTCCCCCTTCCGGCGGGTACCGCTGGGGATGTCTACCGTCGGGGATGGGAGGAGCTGGTGGTCCCTGTGGTCGGACAGTTCGGCCCCGACTGGGTGCTGGTCAGCGCCGGGTTCGACGCCCACGCCAGGGACGAGCTAGCCGGCTTCTTCCTCGAGTCCACCGACTACGGGTGGATGGCATCCCGTCTCGCCGCGATTCACCCGCCCGGTCGCACCGTCTTCGCCCTCGAGGGGGGTTACGACCTCACCGCGCTCCGGGAGTCGGCGCGCCAGGCGCTGCTCGGGCTCAGCGGAGCCTCCGAGACCGCCGACTCCGGGCGCCGGTCTCCCGACCGAGCGGTGCCAGCCCTCTCCGCCGCCGCGGAGGCGATCGGCCGCCACTGGCAGGTCTGATCGCCCAATCACTCAACTCTCGCCTGACCAGCACCGATAAATCCGGTTGGAGCTAGGCGAGGTAGTCATGCCTATGGACAACAACATCGATGCCCTGTTGAAGGAGGCGGTAGACCACGGAGCCTCAGACATCCATTTGAAGGTGGGGTCGGCACCGATCGTGAGGATCGAGGGAGCTCTGCGCCGTCTCGAAGGCTACGACCCGTTGCGCCCGGCCGACACCCAGGCCTACGCCGAGGAGATGTTCACCGAGAAGGCGGAACGGGACTTCAAAGAGAGCGGCTCGACCGACTTCGCCTACGGGCGGCACGAGCTCGGCAGGTTCCGCGCCACCGCCTTTCGGCAACGCGGCTCGGTCTCGCTGGTCCTCCGTCGGGTGGTCCCGGGCTCGAAGTCGTTCTCCGAGCTGGGCCTGCCCAAGACACTGGAGCGGATCTCGGCGGATCAGGCCGGCCTCATCCTGGTCACCGGTCCTTCTGGTTCGGGGAAGACCACGACGATGGCCTCGATCGTCGACTGGATCAACTCCAATCAGGGTCGGGCCATCATCACCATCGAAGACCCGATCGAGGTGCTGCATCCAGACAAGCGATCCGTCGTGGTCCAACGCGAGGTGGGTGTGGACACCGGCGACATGGCCGAGGCGATTCGAGGGGCGATGAGGCACGACACCGACGTGATCCTCGTCTCGGAGGTCACCTCCCCCGAGGTGGCGCGGGCGGTGATCGACGCCGCGGAGACCGGTCACCTCGTGGTGTCTTCGATGCGAACCAGTGACCCCGCGGACACCATCTCCCGCCTGATCACTATGTTCCCCGATTCGCAACAAGGAGTGGTGAGGAGCCAGCTCTCCGCCCAGGTCAAGGCGATCATCAGCCAGGTCCTCATCGATGCCGGTGAAGGGGGACAAGTCCTCGCCTGTGAGATTCTGACCAACAGCGAGCGGATGCAGGAGTGGATCGCCGGAGGCGACGACGCCTCCTTCCTCTTCGAGGTCATCAAGGAAGGCAGCTTCCATGGGATGCAGACCTTTGACCAGGCGCTGCTCAACCATGTCATCGGTGGATCGGTCAAGCTGGAATCGGTGCTTCGGTACGCTCGTAACATCCACGAGATCCGGGCGAAGGCTCAGGCCGCAGGTATCGCCATCTGAGGTCGGCGGGTCAGGCCCGGCTCGTCGATAACCTCACGCCCTGTGATTCCACCGCGGCTCGAGTTCCTCGGCAGTCCCGACCTGCCCCCGGTTCAGCTCGCCGAGCTGTTCGGCGAGGCGGGGGAGGAGATATTCCTCGTCGGAGGCTCGGTGCGCGATGCCCTACTCGAGCGGCCGCTCGAGGACTTCGACTTCGCCACCCGCGCCCGCCCCGAGAGGACCGTCCAGATCCTGGGGCCGTGGGCCGACGCCGTCTATGGGGTGGGAGCTCGCTTCGGAACGGTGGCGGCGCGCAAGGACGGCCGCACCATAGAAGTGACCACCTATCGAAGCGAGGTCTACCGGGACGATTCTCGCAAACCTCATGTCACCTATTCGGACGACATCGTCGACGATCTGGGGAGACGTGACTTCACCGTCAACGCGGTGGCGCTCTCACTCCCCGAGCTCGAGGCTGTCGATCCGTTCGGGGGTCTGGCGGATCTGGCCAGCCAGACGTTGCGCACGCCGCTCGAGCCCGACATCTCGTTCGGGGACGATCCCCTGCGGATGCTCCGTCTGTTCCGCTTCCAGGCGACACTGGGCTTCGCCCCCGACGCGGCGGCGGTGGATGCCGTGCGGCGCATGGGAGCCAGGCTCGAGATCATCTCTGCAGAGCGGATCAGGGACGAGCTCAGCAAGCTCCTCCTCGCTCCAGCCCCCGCCGAGGCCCTGGAGTTGATCGTGGAGACCGGCCTCGCCGATCACTTCCTCCCTGAACTTCCCGGTCTGGCGATGGAGCAGGACCCCCACCACCACCACAAGGACGTCCTGGCCCATACCTTCGCCGTGGTAGACAAAGCTTCGCCTGACCTGACCCTCCGGCTCGCCGCACTGTTCCACGATGTCGGCAAACCCGAGACCAGGGAGTTCGGTCCTGGCGGAGTGACGTTTCACCACCACGAGGTAGTGGGAGCCCGGATGGCGCGTCACCGGCTCCGGCATCTCAGGTATCCCAAGGAGGTGGTCGAGGACGTGTCGCAACTGGTCTATCTCCATCTCCGACCTCACACGCTGAAGCTCGGTTGGACCGACTCGGCGGTGCGCCGTTACGTGCGCGACGCCGGAGATCTCCTCGATCGTCTCAACGAGCTCGTCCGCTGCGATGTCACCACGGCGAACAGACGTCGGGAACAGGCCATCCAGAGCCGTCTCGACGAGCTGGAGGAGCGGATCGAGGCGCTGTCGGAACAGGAGGAGCTGGCGAGGTTGCGCGCTCCGATCGACGGCAACGATGTCATGGCGTACCTCGACATGGAGCCGGGGCCGGCGGTGGGGGAGATCATGGACTTGCTCCTCGAGAAGCGAATCGACGACGGCCCATACTCGCCGGGTGAGGCCTATCACTTGGCCCGGACCTGGGCCGTCGAGCGGGGCATGGAGGATCCGGGCCCGCCACCACCGGAGGACGAGGAGTAGTCCGGCGTCCCCACCGGCGTGTTTGATCCTCCTAGCCTCCGTGCCGTGATCGTTGTAGCCGTGCCGGCGGTCGCCCTCGCGATCGTGTCGCTGGCAGCGTTCCTGGGGAGATGGGTGTGGTGGCTGGACGTGCTGGCCAACTTCCGTGCCCAGTACGTGGTGGTGCTCGCCCTCCTGGGGCTCGTCGTCGTGATGTCGCGATGGCGGAAGCTGGGCTATGCGGTGCTTGGGGCGGCAGTTGTGAATCTGATCGCGGTGCTTCCCCTCTTCGTCGGCTCGCCTGCAGAGACGCGTCTCGACTCTCCATCTCTGAGGGTCATGTCGTTCAATCTGCTCTCCACGAACGAGAGCTACTCCGACGTGGTCGACTACATCAAGACCGTGAGCCCCGATGTCGTGTTGTTGCACGAGGCGAGCCGTCCCTGGGAGGTGGCGATGGAGTCGGCGGCGGTGGGCTACCAGATGATCCGGGCTCGCTCCGACCGGCTCATCTTCGGGACGCTGGTGCTGGTCAGGGGTGAAGCCGTCGAAGCCGTCTCTTTTGGGTTCGCCGCCAACAGCCCGCGCGCCGTGGAACTCGACTTCGTCCCCGATGGCTGGGACACGACCGTGTCGATATTGGGCATCCATCCTGTGGCCCCCACCGACGAGGAGAGGGCCGGGTATCGGGATGCTCAACTCGCATTCGCCGGGCAATGGGCCTCAAGTCAGACCGGTCCCATCGTGATCGCCGGCGACTTCAACGCCACTCCGTGGTCATCCCCGTTTCGTCGCCTGATGGCGTCGGCCGATCTGGTCAACAGCCAGGCCGGGTTCGGGCTCCAGCCGAGTTTCTCCAGTCGGTCAAATCTCCTCCTCCGTGTCCCCATCGATCATCTGGTGCATTCTCCGCACCTCGAGGTGACGGACCGGCGCCTCGGGCCCGATCTGGGCTCGGATCACTTCCCCCTCCTGGTCGATCTCCAACCCGCCGGATGAGCCGGCACCCGGCCCTACCCCGCTAGCAGTTAATCTCGGATCATGTCCAACCGTTACGCAGAGGTTCGACGCCGCCTCGCCGAGATCGTGGGGACGGAGGGGATTGCGGTCATCCCTGCAGCGCATGAGGTGATCCGCAACCACGACGTCACCCACCCGTTCCGTCAGGACAGCTTCTTCTGGTACTTGACCGGCTTCCATGAGCCGGAGGCCGTGGCGGTGATCGCACCAGGCCACGACGACGGCGAGTATGTGCTCTTCGTGCGACCGAGGGATCCCGACCTGGAGGTTTGGACCGGGATCAGGGCCGGGACCCAGGGAGCCGAGCTCGACTACGCCGCTGATGTCGCCTATGAGTTGAGCCGGCTCGACGACGTGCTGGAGAGGATGATGCACGGCCGGGAGGTTCTCTGGTACGCCACCGGTAACGACCACTACGACGACCGGATCGCTTCGATCGTCAAGAACGCCCGCGTCCACCGAGAGCGGATGGGCGGGACCGTGCCCTCGACCGTCAAGGACGTCTCGGTGCCGCTCGGCGAGATGATGCTCTTCAAGAGCTCCGACGAGATCGAGAGTCTGCGCGAGGCCTGCCGGCTCAGTGCCGAGGGTCACCGTGAGGCGATTCGCTTCGCTCGGCCCGGCATGTGGGAATACCAGGTTCAGGCTGCTCTCGAGTACTTCTGGCGTCTCCGCGGCTCACCACGGAACGGTTATGAGTCGATCGTCGCCTCCGGTGCCAATGCATGTGTCCTTCACTACGTCGACAACGACGACCAGATAGGCGAGGACGACCTGATTCTCATCGACGCCGCCGCCGAGGTCGACGGTTACTCGTCGGACATCACGCGCACCTTCCCCGCCGGCGGCACTTTCTCCGGCCCCCAACGGGCCTTGTACGAGGTGGTGTTGAGTGCGGAGCGCAAGGGGATCGACCTCGCCGTGCCCGGCTCGTCCCTGAAGACCATCCATGACGAGTCGAAGCGAATCCTCACCGAGGGGATGGTGGACCTGGGCCTTCTTCCCAGCGGAGTCGACGAGTCGCTGGCGATGCACCACTACTCCACCTTCTTCATGCATGGCACCAGTCATTGGCTGGGGCTCGACGTCCACGACCGCGGCTCCTACCGCATCGACGGCGTGTCGCGCCCCCTCGAGCCCGGCATGTGTTTCACCGTCGAGCCCGGCATCTACGTGGCTCCCGACAAGTCCAAGATCGAGTTGACCCTGCTCGAGTACGACCTCGACGACTGGAACGAGCGACGGATACGTCTCGGGAGCAAAGCGGCCGCGGCGGAGGAGGAGAAGGAGAAGGACAACGCCGAGAAGATCGAGCACGTGGTCCCCGAGGAGTTCCTCGGCCTGGGCGTCCGCATCGAGGACGACGTCTTGATCACCTCTGCGGGCAACGAGAACATGACCGCAGACGTGCCCAAGGACGTCGCCGCCATCGAGGCGCTCTGTCGCGAGGAGTCGCTCCTTCCCTCCTAGTGGTTTGCAGCTCCCACCGGCACAGGGCGGGGCGTTAGACCACCGCCGGCACGGCGTAGAGGGCGACGGCCAGGAAGTGGAAAGTGCTGGCCAGAACCACGAAGACGTGGAACAACTCGTGGTACGAGAAGATGCGCGGGAACAGCTTCGGCCGCTTGCTCATGAAGAAGACGGTGCCCGCGGTGTAGAAGAGACCTCCGATGGCGATGTAGGCGATGGCGCCGGGGCCGAGTGAGTCCCAGATTCGGGGTATCCAGAAGATCACAGTCCATCCCATGACCAACTGAAGCGTCACCGAGAGGCCGGTCGACACCGCGGTGAGCACCAGCTTGAGGGTGATGCCCACGGTGGCGATTCCCCACACCAACCCGAGACACCACCACATGACCGCGCCGTCCAGGCCGGCGATAGCGATCGGGGTGAAGGTGCCGGCCACCACGAGATAGATCATGGAGTGGTCGGCGCGCTGGAGCCGCCTCTTCCAGGGCGCGCTCCACGGGATCGAGTGGTACAGCGTCGATACGGTGTACATGACGAGCAGAGCGATTCCGAAGACGAGCGACCCGGTCAGGGCGGTGGTGTTTCCCCAGGTGCGGTAGACGAGGTAGACGGTGCCGGCGAGGGCGGCGACTGCCGCACTCCCGTGGAGGAGCCCACGAATCGGGTTCTGCATGCGACCGAGGGTGACTCGCTTCATCCCGCGACAGGATATGGCATCGGTGGGCGAATCTGATGCGAACGACCTGACGGTCAACCAACCGCTCGCAGGTACCATGACTCTGTGGCAATCGCCCGTGGTCTCCTCTACCGCATCTATGAGCGCAACCTGCTCGCCGGACTCGACCGGAACCGTCTACCCAACCACATCGGGGTGGTGCTCGACGGTCACCGGCGCCACGCTCGGGCAGAGGGGCTTCCCAGCTACACCGACTCGTACCGTGTCGGGATGGAGCGGTTCGAGGACTTCCTGGGGTGGGCAAACGATCTGAAGATCCCCGCGGTGACCGCCTGGGTGCTGTCACCGGAGAACCTGTCCCGCCCCGCGGAGGAGCTCGACCCCTACTTCGACGTGCTCATCGACCTCTTCGGCCGGCTTCCGGCCAAGTGCGCCGAGTACGACATGGCCCTGAAGTTCATCGGCAGCCTCGATCTCCTCCCCGCCCGCCTGGTCGAGGCGGCGAAGAGTGCCGAGGAGCAGCACCCGACCGGGTCGCGCCGCCTCAACGTGGCCATGGGCTACGGGGGCCGTCAGGAGATAGTGGACGCCACCAAGGACCTGGTCGCCCGGCTGGCCGAGGACGGGATCCCGGCCGACCAGATCGCCGACCACATCGACACCGATTCCTTGGCCCGGCACATGTACTCGGCGGATCTCCCCGACGCCGACTTGATCATCCGCACCTCCGGCGAGTCGAGGCTCTCAGGATTCCTGCTCTGGCAGTCCGCCTACTCGGAGTTCGTGTTCGTGGACGTGAACTGGCCCGCCTTCCGTCGCGTCGACTTCCTGCGCGCTCTGCGTGACTACGAGGGCAGGTCGCGCCGCTTCGGTCAGTGAGGTACGAGGCAGGAGATATGAGGTATGAGGTATGGGGCCCGACGGGCCTGATACCTGATACCGCCAGCGAAGCGAGCTAAGCGAGCTAAGCCGTGACCATCCCGGGGTGGAGATGGGCGACGTCACCCAATTGCCGCAGGGAGAAGGCCCAGCCGGTGCTCACCCGGAAGGTGGTCAGTCGTGACACTCCGGTGTGAGGCTGGCGAAACCGGTCCCACTCCCAGGGCACGGGATCCAGTCCGAGCAAGTGCCCGAGGACGACGGCGTTGGTTCCGGCATGGGCCACGATCACGACCCGGCGGTTGGGGTCGTCCACCTTCCAGAGGTGGCGATCGCCGGGGCTGGCGGGATGCACGCCGTGGGAGTCCAGGGTCTCGACCAGACCACCGACCACTCGCTGGTGGAAATCCCGGAAAGACTCCCCGGTGGGGAGACCGTCCCACATCTCGTCCATGTTGCGGTAGTTCGCCTTCTCGAGGGCGGCCTCGACGATGTCGACGGGTTCGCCATCCCACCCGGGAGGGTTTTGGATCTCTCGTAGCCAGTCGAAGACCTCCCCGTTCCGGCCCAGCTCCGAGGCGATCGGTTCGCAGGTCTCGACGGAGCGACTCATAGGGGACGCCCACAACTCGTCCACACCCGGCACAGAGGAAAAGCGGTGGCCGACTCTCACCGCTTGCTCGCGACCGAGGTCGGTCAACCCGGGGTCGTTGCGGGCGATTCGATCGGGAGCCCAGTCCGGTTGGCCATGTCTGATGAGGAATATCTCCATCGGCCACAAATCTATGCGTTGCGGTTTCATATGGCGTCGCCAATACCATGGGGTCGTGGCCTTCGACCCTCTCGTCGATCATCTGACCGCCAACGCCCTTCGCACGGACGGCCCGTTCACCCTGCGCAGCGGTGCCGTTTCCGATTGGTACGTGGACGCCAGACAGACCACGTTCGACGGAGACGGGGCCCGACGCGTCGGTGAGGCGGTGTTGGAGGTTCTCCAGCCTGAGGTCGACGCACTCGGAGGGATGACGCTGGGAGCCGACCCGATCGCGGTGGCCACGGCCATCACCGCCGCCATCCAGGGGCGCGATCTCAAGGCGTTCTCGATACGCAAGGAAGAGAAGGACCACGGCACCGGGGGTCGGATCGTGGGTCCCATCGACACCTCGATGTCGCTGGTGGTGATCGACGACACCACCACGACGGGTGGGGCGGGCATCGAAGCCGCCCGGTATCTGCTGGAGCAGGGCTACCGGATCGTCCAGTCGGTGGTCCTGGTCGACCGGTCGGACGGCAAGGCGGCCGCCAACTTCGCCGAGTTGGGGATCGAGCACATCGCCCTGGTCACACCGGAAGACCTGGGGGTCACCTCATGACTGTCGTGGTCCGTCGTTCCGCGCTCAAGATGTGGCTGATGGCCATGGGCGGTATCGCCCTCCTCGTCATCTCCCTGGACGTCCTCACCCAGAGACGCATCACGCGATGGCTGACCGACTTGATGTTCCGCCCCGAGGACGTCCAGATATTCGAGCCGCGCGACGTCATCTTCGCCTGGGTCATGTTCCTGTTCGGGGCGTTCCTGGTGATCTGGGGCCTGAAGGAGCTGTTCCTCCCCACCAAGGTCATCGAGTGCCGGGACGACGGCCTCGCGGTCCGCATTCAGGGCCCGCATCGCGACCCAGCTGTCATCGACTGGGACAACATCCGCGATGTGGGAGGCGATGTCATCGACGACGACTGGGACGAGATTCCGCTGCTGGTGGTCACCGTCTTCGATCGGGATGGGCTGCCTGCCAATCCCTGGGGTGCCCGCTGGGTGGCAGAGCGCGAGCTCGGGATCATGGCTCAGGATTTCGACGACGACCCTCATCACGTCGCCGAGCGGATCGCAGACTATGCGGTGGACGCGGTAAAGCGCAAGAGACATCAGGCGACCTCCAACCTCTGGAAGGAGGAATCTTGATGCTGGTTGGTGCTCACACCCCCAACCAGCACCCCCTGGCTGAGGCAGCGGCGCGTCAGGCCGATCTGGTCCAGATCTTCCTCTCCAACCCTCAAGGCTGGAAGCGGCCCGCGCCCCGTGTCGACGCCGGAGAGCTGAGAGATTCTCCGATCCCCATCTACGTGCATGCCCCCTACCTGATCAACGTCTGTGCCGACAACAACCGGGTCCGGATTCCGAGCCGGAGGATCCTCCAAGAAACCTGTGACGCCGCCAGTGAGATCCGGGCCGAGGCGGTGATCGTCCACGGTGGACACGTCACCGGAGCCGGCCCACAGGAGGAGGGCATCGACCGGTGGCGGAAGGCGTTGGAGGCGCTCGACACCCACATGACCGTTCTCATCGAGAACACCGCCGGAGGCGACAAGGCGGTAGCTCGCCGCGTCGAGTGGATCAGACGTCTCTGGGAGGAGATCGGGTCGTTCGGAGTGGGGTTTGTCCTGGACACCTGTCACTCCTGGGCAGGCGGCGAGCCCCTCGAAGGTCTGGTGGAGCGGGTCATGGATGCCACCGGTCGAATCGACCTGGTCCACGCCAACGACTCGAAGGACCCTTTCGACTCCAGACGAGACCGCCACGAGAATCTGGGTAAGGGAAAGATCCCGCCGAATGACCTGGTAGACACGATCCGCAGGGCGAAGGCGCCGGTGGTGGTCGAGACGCCAGGCGGCGCCGTGGAACAGGCAGCCGACATCGAGTGGATCCGGTCCCAGGTGTCATGAGCATGGCGGTCGGGTCTGCGGAGAGGCGCTCCGAACGCCGCACCAAGGTGGCCGTGCTCTTCGCCGACCGCACCGATCGCGCCCTCGACCTCCTCGAGTTGCTGGAGATGGCGTGGCATGACACCCGGGGAGAGGTGACCCCGCCCGAAGATCTCATCGACGACATACTCCTCCTCAGCGAGGGAAACCTCAGGCTGTTGATCCGGTGGGCGAGGTTGGCAGTCACCGATTGGCACGCCGTGCACCTGACCGCCGAAGACGTTCGCTCGAGCTGAGCTTCCGTTTCGCCACGCACGGGGCGCGGGTAGCCTTCGGGGCAAATGACAAAGGTAACCGCACCCGGGATCCTGGACCGCAAAGGCGGGCCCAAGATCATCATGGTGACTGCGTACGACTTTCCGGGAGCCGTGATCGCCGACCGCGCCGGTGTCGACATCGTGCTCATCGGCGACTCCGTCGCCAACGTCGTTCACGGGATGGAGACGACGCTCGAGATCGGTCTCGACGAGATCGTTCTCCACACCAGGGCCGTCAAGCGGGCAAGACCCGACGCACTGGTGGTGGCCGACATGCCATGGCTCAGCTTCCACTTGGGACCGGAAGATGCGGTGCGCAATGCCGGCCGCCTCGTCCGCGAGGGTGGGGCCGAGGCGGTCAAATTGGAGGGGGGGAGGAAGCGGATACCGGTGATCGAGGCCATCCTCGACGCCGAGATCCCGGTGATGGGGCATATCGGGCTCACCCCCCAGTCGGTCCACGCCATGGGTGGGTTCAAGGTCCAGGGCAAGGTGGTCGCTGCGGCTCGGGAGATGATCGACGACGCCAAGGCGCTCTCGGATGTCGGGTGCTTTTCGATCGTCATCGAAGGCGTCCCCGACATCCTCGGGGAGATCATCACCAAGGAGGTGGATGCTCCGACGATCGGTATCGGTGCCGGTCCCCACACAGACGGTCAAGTGCTGGTATTCCACGACCTCCTCGGTTTGGGATCAGGTCGCTATCCGAAATTCGTCCGCCAATATGCCTCGCTCGCCGACGACGCAGTGGCCGCCCTCGAGGAATTCAAGGCGGACGTCGAATCCGGCTCGTTCCCGGGCGATGAGGAGAGCTACCACGCCCCGGCGGAGGTCGTCGACGAACTGCTCAAGGGACTCTGAGACTCCTGGCCCTCTCGGTGCTGATGGTCGCCGCCTGCGCGACGGAACCCGGCATCCTCGATGAATTCGACCGAACCGAGGCTGAGATCGAGGGAAGACCACTGGCAGTGCTGGTCGCCGACACCTCGGCTCAGCGCAGCCAGGGGCTTCGTGGGGTGGGGGCCCTGCCGGAGGACGTCGACGGGATGCTCTTCGTCTTCGATGAGCCGCAATCGGCGATCTTCGGGATGCTCGATACCCTCATGTCCCTCGACATCTGGTGGTTCGACGCTGACGGCGTGCTGCTCGGCTCAACGCAGATGAATCCTTGTCCCTCCGCGCCCTGTCCCGCCTACGGGTCCCCGGGACCGGTGCGGTGGGTGCTGGAGACACCGAGGGGAGAGCTCGAGCTGAGGGCGGGCGATCGGCTCACGCTCGATGCCCCCTGACCTCTGGTGCATTCGACTGGGGAAAGAGACCGAGACGGTCTACCATCTCCACCATATCCGGCGACTCGCGCCGCCGGCCCCTGCTCCACCGAGCTGGTGGGGCCTTCCGAATGGATGTCCACAGGAGGTGTGATGCGCGAATACGAACTGATGACGATTCATCGGCCCGACCTGGCCGAAGACGACGTCGAGTCGAGGATCGACGGTCTCGAGACCTTCCTCACCGACAGTGAGGCCGAGGTCACCAAGCGGGACGTATGGGGCAAGCGACGCTTCGCCTACGAGATCGACCATCTCAGCGAGGGCTACTACTCCGTGGTCTCGTTCCGATCTGGTGTCGAAGCCGTGGCAGGCGTGGATCGGATGCTCTCACTGGCAGACGAAGTGGTCCGCCACAAGATCGTCCGCGTCGGTGAGGAGTGACTGGATTCTGTCCTGGCGAACCGGCATAGTCGGTAGCGGGACTGATCAGAGGAGAACTCGATGTCAAGCAATATCACATTGATCGGAAACCTGGTCGACGATCCGGAGCTGCGCTTCACGCCTTCCGGCGTCGCCATGGCGAAGATCCGTCTCGCCGTCAACCGGCGTTGGCGGGATCAGTCGGGTGAGTGGCAGGAGAACACCAGTTTCTTCACCGGGACCATCTGGCGCGAGCAGGCCGAGCAGGCCGCCGAGTCGCTCCAGAAGGGAGCCCGCGTCATCGTCACCGGGCGTCTCGAACAGCGGACCTGGGAGAACGAGCAGGGCGAGAAGCGCTCTGTCGTGGAAGTGCAAGTCGACGAGATCGGGCCGTCCCTTCGATGGGCGACCGCGACCGTCAACAAGACACAGCGTCAGGACAACTGGTCCGATGACCGGCAGTCGGCCGGGGCCAGCACACCTTCGGCGCGTGAGGATTATGGGCCCGACGAGGCCCCCTTCTAGGAGGATCTGATGGCTCGTAAGAACAGGAGAACCCCGCGCGTAACCACACGCGGGCGGCGGCAAGACTTCCGACGCGGCAAGCCCAAGCCCTGCACGATCTGTCCCGAGGGCGTGGTCGACTGGAAGGACACCGCTTTCCTCCGCAAGTACGTCTCGGACCGGGGCAAGATCCGTGGCCGACGGGTCACCGGGCTGTGTCCTCAGTGCCAGCGCAAAGTGGCGGTGGCGGTCAAGAACGCCCGGGAGATGGCCCTACTCCCCTACGTGGGTGGAAGATGAGGCTCATCCTCACCGCCGATGTAGATCCGCTGGGAAAGCGCGGCGACGTGGTCGATGTGGCCGACGGATACGCCCGCAACTTCCTCCTCCCCAAGCAGAAGGCGATCAAGGCCAACGCCGGGGCCCTCGCCCAGGCCGAGGCGATCCGTGAGGCTCGCATCGAGGCCGAGCGCAAGGCCAAGGACACAGCCGAGAACATCGCCACCCAGCTCGTGGGCAGCCGGGTGGTCCTCGCCGCCCAAGCGGGCGATGAGGGCCAGCTCTATGGATCCGTGGGCGTGGCCGACATCGTGGAGGGCATCCATCGATTCACCGGTATCGAGCTCGACAGGGGCCAGATCCACATCGAGAAGCCGATCAGAGCGATCGGGCTCCACGAGATCGAGATCAAAGCGCACCCCGAGGTCGAATTTCCCCTCACCCTCGACATCATCCCCGCCTGAAACGCGTTCCTAATGCACTGGAGCCGGATGTCCGGCTCTGGGCGCCAGAGAAGGAAGCGGATCGACGATTAGTGGCTGTTTTCGCGCTTTTGCGCTGATTTTCCCGATTCGCTCCCAGAGTCTTCCACCGCGAAAAAGAATCCGGAGGTCGGGAAAATCAAGGACCGCCTGACGTTGGTGCATCCGGTCGCGTGGGCCTATGTTGCCTCGACTTCCCCCCGCTGCTGGCGGCACGACTTCCCCGCCCCGGCGGGGTCTTGCGTGTCAGGACCCAAGAATCTGTCGGTGGCACCTGTTCGAATGGAGGACGAGGAAATAGATGACCACAGTTGGCGACCAGACCCAGATGCGACCCGGCTATCGCAACCCGCCTCACTCCCGAGAGGCCGAGGAGTCGGTGATCGGCGCACTGCTCCTCTCCGAGGAGGCTGCCAATGAGGTCATGGACCGTATCCACCCCGAGGACTTCTACGTCCCGGCGCATCAGGCCATCTTCGAGTCGATGCGCGAGCTGTTCGACACCAGCCAGGCGATCGATGCAGTCACGGTCTCCGAGTCGCTGCGCCGACGGGGAGAGCTCGAGAAGGTGGGTGGAGTCCAGTACCTGACCCGTCTCGTCGACATCGTCCCATCGACCTCGAACGTCACCTATTACGCCGGGATCGTCGAGGAGCACGCCAAGCGTCGCGAGTTGATTCGCGCCGGCGCCGCGGTCACCGACTTCGCCTTCAACATCGACGACGAGATCTCGAGTGTCCTCGACCGGGCCGAGCAGGCGGTGCTCGGGGTCGCCGAGCGGCGATCGTCACAGACACTTCTCGAGGTGGGGCCCATGTTCCAGGACGTCCTCGAGCACATCGAGATGATGGAGCAGCAGGGAAGCGAGATCACCGGTCTCGCCACCGGGTTCGTCGACCTCGACAAGAAGCTGGCCGGTCTCCAGCCCGCCAACCTCGTGGTAATCGCTGGAAGACCGGCGATGGGAAAGTGCCTGGGAGGCTCTACCAGAGTGCTGGACCCGAAGACCGGGTCGCTTCGGCGCATCGATCGATTAGGCGCGAGAGGTGCCGTGCTGTCACTCGACGACGAGAGTGTCACACTGGTTCCTGGCGCTCAGTCGGCCTGGCTCGAGCAGGGCATCCAGGAGACCTATCGGGTGACCACCCGGCTGGGCCGTACCGTTGTCGCCACCTCGAATCACCCCCTGAGGACCATCCACGGTTGGTTGGCATTGGGGGACTTGGCTCCCGGTCTGGAGATCGCTGTCCCGGGTCGCATCGAGACCGACTCGTCGAATGCAGAGCTGTCCGACGCCGAAGTCGCACTCCTCGCATACATGATCGGCGTCGGGAGCATCACCGCGTCGACACCGATGTTGACCAACACCAACCCCGAGCTGATCCACGACATCTCCGGATGGGCCCGGGAGTTGGGCCTGGAGTTGTCAACGGATTCCGGCACCTTCGGGTACCGACTGCGGCGTATCGACGGTCCAGGCAAGCCGAACCAGCTGACGACACTCCTCCGGGAACACGGGCTCCACGGTCGCACCGTTCATGGCAAGCACGTTCCTGAGGTCATCTTCTCGGCTCCGAAGAGGCAGATAGCCTTGTTCCTCAATCGGCTCTATGCCTGTGACGGGAGTGCCTGGATAGACAGGGACAACTATCGGATCGAGTATTGCACGGTCTCCGAGCAGCTGGCCGACGACATCCAGCATCTCCTCCTTCGTTTCGGGATCGTGGCCAAGAAGAGGAGCCGGATGGTCGGGTACCGGGGAAGTCGTCGTCAGGGGTTCGACATTTCGTTCCAGGATCCGGACAACGTCGAGAAGTTCGTCGGGCACATCGGCGCATACGGGAAGATGGAGCGGATGGCCGTCCTCCAGGTCGCACTGAATCGCAAGGTGAAGGCCGCGGCCCACCAGCTCCTACCGATGGAGGTGTGGGACATGGTCGTCGCGGAGAAAGGGGAGAGGAGCTGGGCAGACATCTCCGAGGCCACGGGCCGCCCCCGCAACCACAACTGGCATGTCGGGAAGCGTCGACTCTCCAAGCGTCTACTTCGTGAGATCGCCAAGGCGCTCAACAGCGATCCGCTCCTCACTCTCGCCGATTCCGACATCGTCTGGGATCCCATCGTCACGATCGAGCCGGCAGGCAGGCAACCGACATACGACCTGACCATCGACGGACACCACAACTTCGTCGCCAACGACGTCGTGGTCCACAACAGCTCCTTGACCATGAACATCGCCACCAACGCCGCCGCTGCCGGTAAGCCGGTGGCCATCTTCTCCCTCGAGATGTCGAAGGAGGAGATCGTCCAGCGCATCCTCTCGTCGGTGGGGAAGGTCGACTCGATGAAGCTGCGCTCGGGTCAACTCGGGCCGCTGTGGCAGCGGGTGGTCGACGCCGCCGGGCGTATGTACAAGGCGCCCATCTACATCGACGACTCCCCGGTGGTAACCGTCACCGACATTCGGGCCAAGTGTCGCCGACTCAAGCGGAAGAAGGGCCTGTCTCTGATCGTGGTCGACTACCTCCAGCTCATGGAGGCCCACGGGCATGAGAACCGTCAGCAGGAGATCGCCCAAATCTCGAGGAACCTGAAGAACCTGGCCCGTGAGCTCGAAGTGCCGATCATCGCCGTCTCCCAGCTCAACCGCTCACTCGAGTCGAGGGAGGACAAACGTCCCCGTCTCTCAGATCTCCGTGAGTCGGGTTCGATCGAGCAAGACTCGGATGTGGTCATGTTCGTCTACCGGCATGAGTATTACCACCCCGAGGATCAGGACAAGAAGGGGATCGCCGAGGTCATCGTGGCCAAGCACCGAGCCGGTTCGACCGGTCCGGTGGAGATGACGTTCCAGCCCGAGTTCACCCGCTTCGCCAACCTCGGTCGCGATGTGACCTGAGCCGCGGACGAGCGGCAGCCAGAGGCTGCCGCAGAGGGGTTCGTCACTTGCCCGGGAAGCCTGTGGACGCTTCCGAGTGGGGACTCTTGAAGGGCCAGGACCAACTCTCTCAGTCTGGTTGTTCGCGACCTGTCTGTCCCGGGGGATTCGCAACCATTCGGAAAACACGCAGGTGGACTAGTCCGTGCAGAAGTCGCGATGGGACCTGCTCGCCGTCGGGCCCGATTGTCCCTGGTACTTGCTGCCCAACTCGGGTGATCCATACGGGAAGTCCGCCTCGGTGGTCATCTGATAGAAGCTGATCTGTCCGATCTTCATCCCGGGGTAGATTGCAATCGGCAGGGTGGCCACGTTCGACAGCTCCAGGGTGATGTGGCCCTCGAACCCGGGGTCGACGAAGCCGGCAGTCGAGTGGATCAAGAGCCCGAGACGTCCCAGGGACGACTTGCCCTCCAGTCTCGCCACCACGTCGCCGCCCAGTTTCACTCGTTCCAGGGTCGACCCCAGGACGAACTCCCCGGGATGGAGCATGAACGCCTCGTCTCCGACTTCGACCAACTGGGTCAGGTCCTCCTGCGGTGATCGAGGATCGATCTCGGAGTACTTGTGGTTGACGAACACCCGGAATCCGTCGCCCACCCGAAGGTCGACAGAAGAAGGCTGCACGAACGACGGCTCGAACGGATCGATGTGTATCGACCCGGACTCGATCGCCTCGCGGATGGAGCGGTCGGAGAAGATCACTGATGTTCCAGCAGGTAGCGCACTTGGAGCGGGTGACGGGAATCGAACCCGCGTCTTGAGCTTGGGAAGCTCACGTTCTGCCATTGAACTACACCCGCGCGGGGGGCAAGAGTAGCGCCACCCCGGTGATTGCCACACCGGTTCACGTCTTGGCTGCCGGTGATTCGTACCGGGTCTCACTACCTTTGGCCGCCACGTCGATGGGAGAAGCCATGGAGTCCAGGCCGATCCCCGCCTGGCTGTCCAAGGGGGGTGACATCGCATGGCCCTCATCGCCATCGGAGTGGTCGTCTACTTCGGGTTCCGCGCCCTCTCCGCGATCAGCGTGGTGGTTCTGGCGTTCATCGTGGCCATGTTTCTGACCGCGGTCCTTTGGAAGCCGGCCAACTGGTTGAGACACCGGGGTCTGCCTCCGGCACTCGCCACTCACCCCATCCTGACAGGGGCGGTGGCGGTGATCGTCGGCATCGTGACCTTGATCGTGCCCCAGGTAGCCGACAACTCCGACACCCTCGCCGATGATGTCGGTGCGCTGGCCGCAACCGGTCGAGATTGGCTGGTAAACGGGCCGCTCGAGCTGACCGAAGCCCAGATCAACGAATACTGGGAGACTCTCGTCGAGTGGGCGCAGACCGTCGGTGGCAACACCCTGCTCGGTGGGGCGACCGCAGTCATCGAAGTCGTGACCGGCATCGCCCTGGCGGTCGTCATAACCTTCTTCCTGCTCAAGGACGGGAGAAGGCTGATCGATGGCCTCGAAAACAGGCTGTCACCCTCGCGCGCGGAGAAGGTCGAGACCGGCGTCCGGGTGGGCCGCGACACACTGTCCCAGTACAATGGGGGGGATCGCAATCGTCGGGCTGTTCTACGCTCTACTCATCGGGCTCGCCCTGTGGCTGGTGGGCGCTCCCCTCGTCTTTCCGCTCGCCGTCCTCGTGTTCTTTGGCGCCTACATCCCCCTGGTGGGAGCCTTCGTGTCGGGCCTGCTCGCCGTGGCGGTCGCCTTCGTGAGCGGCGGCCTCACAGACGCGCTGATCATCCTGGTTGTGGTCGTGGTAGTGCAGCAGATCGAAGGCGATGTGCTCATGCCGCTGGTCTTCGGTCAGACGCTTCGCCTCCACCCGTTGGTCGTCCTTCCCGGCGTCACTGCCGGTGGCTTTGCCTTCGGGTTGTTCGGGGCCTTCCTGGCCGTGCCCCTGATCGCGGTGGTGGTGGCGATCCATGAGGCCCTCGCCGAAGACCCTGAATCGGGAATGCCGAGTCTGGCGAGAGGCTGATTCCCAGGCGAACGCGATCAATGGAGAGGGGTCCGGGTCGACCACATCGAAACCGACGACAGGGTTTCTCGGCCGGTGAGCACGCGGCGCGGAGCGATCGGTTCCAGACGCCGATGGGCTCGGTGGAACACGACTCGACGCCCTGGTCGTGGTCAGCCCGGAAAACATCTACCAGGGCCGGAATCACCATCGAGACCTGATCAGGTGAGCAGCGTCACCGTTCCCCAGAGGGTGAGGAGGACCCCGATTACCATCAGGAACCCGACCCGTCCGGGGCGGTATCGGGCGCCTTCGACGTTCTTCGGTGTCTCGCCACGCCGGTGTTTCCACCATGCGAGCCCGTTACCGACCAGAAGGGCGAGGCCGAGCGCCAGGATCAGTTGCGGGAAGAGGTTTTCGAAATCGAATATGTCGCCCACGGTTGGAACGGTAACTGCCGATAGGCTCGCGGCGTGAACCACTGGTCCGTCGCCTCCGCCCCTGCCACCACGGCCAACCTTGGTCCCGCCTTCGACACGATCGCGCTCGCCATAAACCCGCGGTGCACCGTCAGAGCCCGCCTTGCCGATGATTGGTCGGTGTCCCACGTGGGCGCACACCGACCTGCCGATGTCGAGCACGACGGGGTGGTGGCCGCGGCGCGCCAGGCGATCGGGGACCGTCCCCTGGCCATCGAGGTCGACAACCACATCCCGCTGGCTCGCGGCATCGGCTCCTCGGCGGCGGCTTTCGTCGCAGGTGCGGCCGCCGCTTTGCGTGTCGTCGACGGCGAGGCGAGTCCCGACCGGGTCTTCCGGATCGCCGCCGACATGGAGGGCCACGCCGATCAGGCGGCAGCTGCGGTGTACGGAGGCATGCAGCTGATACCAGCCG
>CAZLEQ010000026.1:0-7565 GCA_964558575.1 uncultured Acidimicrobiaceae bacterium
CTCGGTGGCGAGCATGGCGAAGATCTCCTCCTCGGTCATCCCCAGGACCAGCTCGCCACCTCTTCGGTCCTGGAGTTTGAAGAGGTTGTCGCCCATCAATTCGTAACGTTCCGACTTGCGCCAGATCTCGGCCGGATGGAGGGTCGGCAGCATCATCTCCTGGCCACCGATGGCGTCGATCTCCTCACCGATGATGGCACCGACTTTGAGACGCACCCGTTGGCCGAGCGGGAGCATCGTGTACGAACCGGCGGCGAGCTGACGGATGAAGCCACCGCGGACCAAGAGCCGGTGACTAACCGCCTCCGCATCGGTGGGTGCCTCTCTGAGAGTGGGGATGAAAGCCTGTGACCAGCGCATTGGGTGCTGACGGTAGTCAGCAGGCGATTACTTCTCAGCCGCATTCCTGCTCGCCTCATCCATTCACCGGGATACGCTTCCCCAATGAGAGCCGGTCTGGTCGGGGTCGCAATCGCGTTGGTGCTCGCCGCCTGCGGCGGCGACCCGGAGATACCAACCGTGCTGGTCAATGATCAGTGCCGGTTCGACGGTCCCACCCGTGTCGAGGAGGGGGCGGTGCGCTTCACCCTGCAGCGCACCGGCCTCGGCGATTACGGAGCCGCCGTGGTTCACTTCCAGGATGGGCATGGTGTCGCCGAACTGGAGGATCATTTCGAGCGAGTGACCCAGGTCTGGGATGAACGTCCCGAATGGATCGGGGTGCGCTACTTGCTCCAGGTCGATGACGACGAGCTCACCAGCCCGCGTGGTGAAACGGTCGTGATGGATCTCCAGCCGGGCGAGCACGCGGTCGTCTGCATCGACTACAACTACCCGGAGGATCGCGCCCGGGTTGCGGCCCAGCTCGAGGTGTTTCCGGCCGAGCCCTAGTCGCCGCCCGCCACCTCGGCCACCCGGGCCCTGCGCTCCTCGGACCGATTGGCGTCTCCCCGTATCTCGATGAGCTGACGTCGCTCGGCGGCGGCGATCTCCTCGGCATTGGCCTCGGCATGGGCGAGCCGGGCTTCGAGACCTTCCTCGACGAGCTTTCGCGCCTCGTCGAGCAGTGCCTCCACCATCTCCTCCTCGGGCACCACCCGGACCACTTGCCCTTTGATGAACAGGTGGCCCCTGCCCCGGCCGGCCGCGATCCCGATGTCGGCCTCCCGGGCCTCACCGGGCCCGTTGACCACACACCCCATCACCGCAACCTGGATGGGCAGGTTGGCCTCCTCGAGAGCCTGCTGCGCCTTGGTGGCCACCTCGATCACGTCGACCTCGGCCCGTCCGCAGGAGGGGCAGGCGATCAGGTCCAGCCCTTTCCGCTCCCGCAAGCCGAGGAACTCGAGCAACTGGCGTCCCGCCTTGGCCTCCTCGACGGGGTCGGCGGTGAGCGAGAACCTGATGGTGTCGCCGATCCCCTCGTTGAGAAGGGTGCCGATACCGGCCACCGACTTGATCAGCCCGGCCGGTGGCGGCCCGGCCTCGGTGACTCCAAGGTGGAGCGGGTAGTCGACGGTGTCGGCAAGGAGACGGTACGAGTCGATCATCTGGCGGACGTTGGAATGCTTGACCGAGATCTTGATATCGGTGAAGTCGACTTCCTCGAGGTATCTCGCCTCGATCAGCGCCGACTCGACCAGGGCCTCCGGCACCGCCGCGCCGTGCTTCTCGAGAAGGTCCTTGTCCAGTGATCCGGCGTTGACCCCGATCCGGATGGGCAGGCCCCGGTCACGGGCCTCGCGGGCGACGGTCTTGATCTGATCTTCTTTGCGGATGTTGCCCGGGTTCAACCTGAGCCCGTGGACACCGGCCTCCATCGCGGCGAGTGCCAGACGGTACTGGTAGTGGATGTCGGCGATTATCGGCACCGGGCTGCGCGGCACGATTTCGGCCAGGCCCTGGGCGGCCTCGACCTCGTTGCAGGTGATCCTGACGATGTCGGCGCCAGCGCCGGCCAGGGCATACACCTGGGCCAGCGTCCCGTCCACATCCGCCGTCTTGGTGGTGGTCATCGACTGGACGGTGATCGGGGCACCGCCACCCACTGCCACGTCACCGACCCGCAGCCGTCGGGTTGGCCTTCTCTTGAAGCTCACCGTTGCAACCGTAGATGTACCCGGATCGCTCCAGTCGGTCATTAGCCGAGGCTGATCGGGTCGAGAATGTCGAGGATGATGGCAACGAACCCGAGGAAGAACAGGGTGGCGATCACCGCCGCGGCCACCGGCATCAGCTTGCGGATGTTCGCCTGGCGACCGGTGATCTTCTCGTACAGAGCCACGGCGAAGTGCCCCCCGTCGAGGGGGAACAGTGGCAGGAAGTTGATAGTGGCCAGGAACACGTTGATGTAGGCCATGATGCCGAGGAAAACGGTCACGCTCCCGGCCTGGTTGCCTATCGACACGATCCCGATGGGGCTCACCGGTCGGATCTCGTTGGGAATGTCGGTGTCGCCCCCGAGGACTCCGAAATACTGGGCGAGGCTGGAGGGGCGGAATATCTGGTAGAGCGCGTGGAAGGTGTCCTCGACTCCTCCCACCACTGCCTGGCCCGCCATGCCCACACCGTCGATCGGGCCGACCGGGACGTTCACCACGTCGGGGGTGACGCCGAGGAAACCGGCTCCGGGAACGGCCTCGCTCGCGGTGAGGTCGACCTCGATGTACAACGTTTCTCCTCCGCGCTCGACCGCAACGGTCGTCGACCCCGGCCCGACCTCGGTGAGAGCGCCGGTGGCATCGTCCCAGGAGCGCACCGTGTTGTCCCCGATGGCGACGATCTGGTCACCCTCGAGGAGACCCGCGGCGGCAGCCGGAGACTCCTCGACCACTCTTGCGATCGAGGTGGTCACCTCGTTGACACCGCTAGCCATGAAGATGCCCAGGAAGAGGGCGAAAGCGATGAAGAAGTTCATCCCCACCCCGGCGAGGACGACCACCGACTTCTCCCAGAACCTCTTTTCCCGATAGGTGCGACCCATGTCCTCGGGAGCCACCTCTTCGAGCGGGTTCATCCCGATGATGCGGACATATCCCCCGAGCGGAACTGCCTTGATCCCATACTCCGTCTCCCCCCTCTTCATCGACCAGAGCCGGGGCCCGAACCCGAAGAAGAACTCGGTGGCCTTCATACCGGTGGCCTTGGCCGCGAGGAAGTGCCCCGCCTCGTGTGCGGTGACGAACAGCAGGATCGCTACGGCGGCGGCGATGCCCCCAAACATGATGTCGAGGATAAATCGGCTGGGTGTCTATCAGCAGACGCCGGCGACGAGGCCGGCCGCCATCGAGCGCGCCTCGTTGTCGGCCTCGGCCACGTCCTCGACGGTATCGATCTCCCGCCAGGGGACCGCGTCGAGGGTCCTCGCCACGACGTCGGCAATCCCGAGGAACCCGAGACGGCCCTGGAGAAAGGCCTCCACTGCGATCTCGTCGGCAGCGTTCATCACCGCCGGCGCCGAGCCGCCGGCGCGACCCGCCTCGTAAGCTATATCGAGGGCAGCGAAGACCTCGCGATCGGGCGCCTCGAAGGTGAGTTCGGTGCCGATCGGGTCGAAAGGCTCCCCGGGCGCAGCCGCCCGCTCGGGTGCGGTCAACGAATACTGGATCGGAATCCTCATGTCGGGATGGCCGAGGTGCCCCTTCCACGATCCGTCGACGAACTCCACGGCCGAATGGAGGATCGACTGGGGATGGACGACGACGTCGATCCGGTCATAATCGACCCCGAAGAGGTGATGTGCCTCGACGATCTCGAGCCCCTTGTTGAACAAGGTGGCGGAGTCGATGGTGATGCGTCGGCCCATGTCCCAGGTCGGATGGCGTAGCGCCTCCTCGGGTGTCACGTCCGCCAGGGACTCCTTCGATCGTCCCCGGAAAGGGCCACCGGAAGCGGTGAGAATGAGCCGGGAAACCGCGTCACGAGGCTCGCCTTCGAGACACTGGTAGATGGCCGAGTGCTCGCTGTCGACAGGGATGAGCTCGCCGCCATGCTCGGCGAGGGCGGCGGCCACCACCGGTCCTCCGGCCACCAGGCTCTCCTTGTTGGCCAGAGCGACCCGATTCCCCGCCTCCAGTGCGGCCACGGTGGCGCGGAGCCCTGCCGAGCCGACGATCCCGTTCATGACCACCACGCCCTGTCGGGACGCGGCCTCGATCACGGCTTCGCTGCCACGGAGCGAGCTGCGACCGAGAGAGCGATCGAACCGATCACGCTCGTCGGCCGAGCCCCCCGCCACCACCACCTCGGCGTCCGGGTGGCGACGGGCGAGATCGGCCAGCTCCTCCGACGGTCGCCTCGCCGCGAGCACCGCCACCTCCAGACCGAGGTTGTCGGCAACCTCGAGGGTCTGGATGCCGATCGAACCGGTCGCCCCAAGGACGATCAAGGGCCTGGTCACAGCAACCCGAAACCCCTGAACAGGATGTAGACGGCCGGCACGGCGAAGAGGAACCCGTCGATGCGGTCGAGCATCCCGCCGTGTCCGGGCAGGACGGAGCCCATGTCCTTGACCCCGAGGGACCTCTTCACCATCGATTCGGCCAGGTCGCCGATCGGCACCAGGAGACCGATGAGCCCGGCGGTGACCAGCGCTCGCTCGATGCCGATCTCCTCCCAGGGCGGGAAGACCGCAAGCACTGCCGCGGCCACCGCCCCCAACAGCAGACCACCGACGAGCCCTTCGACTGTCTTCGAGGGGGAGACCACGGGGGAGAGACGACGCCTCCCGAGGGATTTGCCAACGAAATATGCGCCGATGTCGTTGATGGCGATCACGATCACCAGGAAGAAGATGTGGGCCACCGGGTGCGGTCCGCCGGCAATCAATATGGCGAAGGCGAGCAAACCCACCCAGGTCATGCCGAACACGGTCACCGCGGTGTTGGAAAGGGCATGGCGGCGCGGTGTCAGCGAGAAGAACAACACGGTGGCTCCGCCGAACCCGGCGGCCCAACCCGCGATGGGCATCGGCCCGCCGTTGTGTGCCCCGACACCCATGAACACCACCCCCGCGAGACCGAAGAGCGCCAGCGGCCGGTAGCCGCGGGTGCGTAGGGTGGCGTAGAACTCTCCGACCGCCACCACCATCAGTAGGACGACGAAGGTGGTGAACCACCACCCGCCGAGCAGGAGGCTTCCCAGGAAGAGCCCGAACACGACCACCGCCGACCCCACCCTCATGGCCAGATCCGAGCTGGCGGCCTGTTCAGCAGCCTCGTAGGACTCTTCGGAATCCGACGCCGTGCCGGAAACGTCGCCGAAGCCGACCAGACCCGACTCCACGCCGGGCAGGTTGGCCGCCACCGCCTGAAGCTCCCACTCCTCTGTGGCAGCCCGCTGCACCTCTTCGGCGAGACCCTGATACTCCTGGGTCGTCCCCTTCAGATACTCCGCCGACGAGAAATCGAGCTCGGCCGGATCCCCCGAGATCGCCTCCCAGTCGGGGCCTCCGTCGTCGACTTCGACCGCGTCATCGACTTCGACCGCGTCGTCGACTTCGACGTTCCCCTCATCCTCGACCTCTGACGAGAAAGGGAGCTCATGCTCGGCGGGGGGATCGGAGAACTCTGTCTCGTCGGGGTCAGGCCGGTCTCTATCAGTCACTCACACCTCGAGGAGCTCGCCCTCTTTGTTGCCCAGGATCTCGTCGATTCGCTCGGTGAACCGGTCGGTGAGCTTCTGCAACTCGTCCTCACCGCGCCTTATGTCGTCGTCGGAGATCTCACCGTGGAGCTCCTCCATGTCCGACTTGGCCGCCCGTCGCACGTTCCGAATCGAGACCTTGCCTTCCTCTGCCATGTGCCGGACCACCCTGATCAACTCCTTGCGCCGCTCCTCCGTCAGCGCCGGGAAGGCTATGCGGATGACGTTTCCGTCGTTGGTCGGGTTGAGTCCCAGATCGGCCTGCTGGATGGCTCGCTCGATGTCGTTGACCGTGCTCTTGTCGAACGGCTGGACCACCAGCAGACGCGGCTCGGGAACCGAGATCGACGCCAGCTGTTGCAGCGGGGTCGGAGAGCCGTAGTACACCACGTTGATGCGATGGAGGAGTTGGGGGTTGGCGCGGCCGCTGCGGACCGTTCCGAACTCCGATGCCACGTGATCGACGGCCATCTCCATCTTCTGCTCTGCTTCGACCAAGAGATCGTTGATCATGTGCGACGGCTCCTCAGTGAACGACCGTGCCGATCCGATCACCCTGGACAGCCTTGACGATGTTCCCGGGCGCGGTCATGTCGAACACATGGATCGGCACTTTGTGCTCCTTGCACATCGTAACGGCGGTGGTGTCCATGACCTGGAGTTCCTGGGCGATGAACTCCATGTAGGTGAGCTCGGACATCTTGTTGGCGTCGGCGTTGGTTCTCGGGTCCGAGTCATAGACACCGTCGACCTTCGAGGCTTTGAGGAGTGCGTCGGCGTTGATCTCGATGGCCCGTAATGCAGCTGTCGTGTCGGTGGTGAAGAAGGGGCTGCCGGTGCCGGCAGCGAAGATTACAACCCTTCCCTTCTCGAGGTGCCTGATGGCCCGCAGCCTGATGTAGGGCTCGGCGAGCTCCTGCATGGTGATCGCACTCTGCACCCGGGAGGGCACACCGGCGTTCTCGAGAGCGTCGCGCAGGGCCAGGGCATTGATGACGGTGGCCAGCATCCCCATGTAGTCGGCGTTTGCCGGGTCCATGCCCTTGGCCGCCTGGGAGACCCCCCGAAAGATGTTGCCACCTCCGACGACAACCGCCACCTCGACCCCGCTCTTCTGCGCGGTGGCGATCTCCTCGGCAACCCGCTGGACGGTGAGCGGGTCGATCCCGTATCCCAGGTCGGGGTCGGCGAAGGCCTCCCCGGACAGCTTGAGCAGGACTCTTCGGTTGGCTGTCTTGGTCAAGTCAGGCTCCTAAGCACCGACGGCGACTCGCGCCACTCTGCGGACGGAGATGTTCTCCCCCATCTTCGTGGCGAGAGTGCCGACCATATCGCCAACCGTCCCGTCGAAACGCTCGGGGTTGACGAATTTCTGGTCGTAGAGGACGTTCTCAGCGTACCAAGCCTCGATCTTGCCCTCGACGATGCGCTCCACGACCTCATCCGGCTTGCCTTCGGCCGACGCCTGGCGGGCGATCAGCTCTTTCTCCTTGGCGAGGGCCGCCTCGTCGACCTCCTCGCGGGTGACCCACTCGGGTGCGGCCCAGCTGATGTGCATGGCGATGTCGTCGGCAGCCTGTCGGAACTCGTCGCTCTTGGCCACGAAGTCGGTCTCACAAGCCAACTCGACGAGCACTCCCAGGACCGGGCGATCGTTCTGGATGTGGATGTAGCTGCCGATGGCGCCCTCGCTGGCCTCCCGGTCGGCTCGCCTGGCCATCTTCGCCTGACCTCTCTCACGCAGGATCTCGAACGCCTTGTCGAAATCGCCCCCGGCGTCGGTGAGCGCCTTCTTGGCATCCAACATCCCAACGCCGGCGTCCTGACGCAGCCTCTGGATGGACTTGGCAGTTATCTCAGTCATCCCCGGCTGCCCCCGCAGCCGCCTTCTCCTCAGCCGCCTTCTCCTCAGCCGCCTTCTC
>CAZLEQ010000026.1:7665-40920 GCA_964558575.1 uncultured Acidimicrobiaceae bacterium
CAGCCGCCTTCTCCTCAGCCGCCTTCTCCTCAGCCGCCTTCTCTTTCGAGCCGATCTCCCTGCCTTCGGCGATGGCTTCAGCCAGGGCGTTGGCGATCAGGTCCGCGGCCCGGATGGCGTCGTCGTTGCCGGGAATCACATAGTCGACCGGGTCCGGGTCGGAGTTGGTGTCGACCAAGGCGATCACCGGGATGCCCAGGCGATCGGCCTCTTTCACCGCGGTCTCTTCGGTGTTGACGTCCACGACGAACACCGCTTGGGGGAGACGACTCATGGTGGACACTCCGCCGAGGTTCTTGACCAGCTTCTCGAGCTCACGGCGCAGCTTGAGACGCTCCTTCTTGGGGCGCTCGTTCATCTCACCGGTCTCCTCGAGACGCTGCAGCTCTTTCATGTAGTAGGTGCGTTTCTGGATGGTCTGGAAGTTGGTGAGCATCCCGCCTAGCCAGCGATAGTTGACATACGGCATGCCCGACTTGCGAGCCGCCTCGGCCACCGCCGACTGGGCTTGCTTCTTGGTGCCGACGAAGAGGACACTGCCCCCATCGATGGCGATCTGCTTGACGAACTCCATCGCCTCGGCGACCTGCTGGACCGTCTGACGCAGGTCGACGATGTGGATTCCGTTTCGTTCCCCGTAGATATAGGGCCGCATCTTGGGGTTCCAGCGCCTGGTCTGATGACCGAAGTGGACACCGGCCTCCAAGAGCTGCTTCATCGTGACTTCAGCCACAACAAGCTCCTTTCTGGTTTGTTCCTCCGCCCGCTGGGTCTGACCCCCGTTTCCAATGGATACGGCCCTCTTCCGAGCAGCGCTCGACCAGTGAGGGCTTGACGGGCGTGCGTGATGGGATGAAGTCTACGTGTGCCTCGTACCCTTGGGTAATCGAGACCACGACCACTGCCCGGCTCGAGCGAATCGCCACCGATCTGGGGGCGGTCTCGTTCGGAGTGACCGACGCCGGCAAATTCGAACCATCCCGTTCGACCCTCGAGCATCACCGCGTCAGCGGGATGTCGGGACCTCTCCACTTCACCTACACCGACCCGGAGATCGCCACCGATGTGACCCGGACATTCCCTTGGGCGCGCAGCATCGTCGTTTTCGCCCACGACTATCTGAGCGGGTCCCGTCACCCCGACTCCACCGGTCCGGTCGTGGGCCGCTTCGCCACCCGGGATCAATATGCGGAGGTCCGTCGCATAGCCGAAGGGCTGGTCCGTGTCTTGACCGACGACGGAGCCCGCGCCGAGACCATCATCGACGACAACAGATTGGTCGACCGGGCGGCGGCAGCCCGGTCCGGGGTGGGATGGCTGGGGAAGAGCACCATGCTGCTCGCCCCCGGGCACGGCCCCTGGCTGCTCCTGGGCTCAGTGGTGACCGACGCCGAACTGGAAACCACTCTGCCCATGCGTCGCAGTTGCGGGACCTGTGTCGCCTGCATACCGGCATGCCCAACGGGGGCCATCACCCCCCACGGCCTCGACGCCCGGCTCTGCATCTCGACGTGGCTGCAGACGCCGGGGGCCATTCCCCACTGGATCCGACCCTTGATCGAGCGGCGGGTGTACGGGTGCGACGACTGTCTCACCTCGTGCCCGCCAGGGTTCCCGGCGATGGAGCGGACAGACTCGGCTCCACTTCAGCTGTCGTTCGCAGAATTGCTCGACTCGTCGGACGAGCACCTGATCGACAGGTTTGGCTGGTTCTACATCCCACACCGCCAACCGCGCTTCCTGCGCAGGAATCTCCTGGTGGCGGCGGGGAACTCGGAGGAGGCGGAGGCAGTCGGTCCCATTCTCGATCACTTCACCCATCGCTCCTCCCTGGTCCGCGGCCACGCCTACTGGGCTCTCGCCCGTTCGCTGGGTGAAGGGGCGTGGACCCCTTTGCGGCGGCGATACGCCTTCGAGACCGTTCCCGACGCCAGGTTCGAGTTGGAGGTGGCCATGCTCATGCTCAGAGTGCCGAGCGATGGCTAAGAAGATCCCCGCCACCCAGGCGGTGCGCGCCCTCCGGGCTGCGGCAGTCGCGTACAGCGAGCACCCCATCGACTATGCGAAACACCCCGGTGCCGAAGGTGCCTCCGCCGCACTCGGCGTCGATCTCCACCTCACGGCCAAGACCATCGTCTTCACCAACGATGGAGGCGGAGCAGCGGTCGTGTTGATGCACGGCGACCTGGAGGTCTCGACCAAGAAGTTGGCCCGGATCATGGAGGTGAAGTCGATCCGTCCTGCCACACAACGGGAGGCCGACCGGGTCACTGGCTACCCGTTCGGAGGCACCTCACCGCTGGGTATGCGGACCGATCCTCCCGTCTTCGCCCAGGAAACGCTGGTCACCTTGGAGAGGGTGTATGTGAACGGCGGACGCCGGGGATTACTCATCGGCATCGACCCCAACACCCTCGTGCGGCTGACCGATGCCCGGCTGGTCGACGTCGCCGTTGATCGAGGCGAGGCCTAGTGGTCGGGCACTAACCCCAGGCGGGGTCGCCGAGACGGTTACGCAGCGACATCATCGTCTTGGCGTGGATCTGACAGACCCGGGACTCGGTGACACCGAGCACGTCGCCGATCTCGGCGAGGGTCATCCCTTCGTAGTAGTAGAGGGTGACGACGAGGCGTTCCCGCCCCGGCAGCCGGTTGATGGCGTCGAACAGGGAACGGCGGGTTTCCTCGGCCTGGTACTCGCTCTCGGGGGACACGCCACGGGGGTCGGCGATCATCTCCCCCATCGACGTGGACGACTCACCGGAGACGAACTCGTCGAGGGCGGCGATCCCGGAACGGCCGATCTGGGCGAGAGCATCCCGGAACTCCTCGATGTCCATCTCGAGATCCTCGGCCAACTCCTCCTCTGTCGGGGGACGCTGGAGCTTGTGCTCCAGCTCGGTGATCGAGGCCTCGATCCGCCTGGCCCGCGAGCGCACCGACCTGGGTACCCAGTCGAGAGCGCGCAACTCGTCGAGGATCGCCCCCTTGATCCGATTGATCGCATAGGTCTCGAATTTGAATCCCCGCTCGAGATCGAACTTGTCGATGGCGTCGATCAGCCCGAACAGCCCGTAGCTGGCGAGGTCGTTCTGATCGACAGATCGAGGCAGTCCGGTGCCCACCCGACCGGCCACGTACTTGACCAGCGGCGAGTAGTGCAAGATGAGCCGTTCTCGGGCATCGCCGTCCCCCGTGGCCTTGAATCGCTCCCAAAGCCCGTCGAGCTGAGACTCCTCAGGCTCGTGGGTGGCTTTGGTCATAGATTCCTCTCAGATGCTTGCGGGTTACGGCAGTGTAGGTCTGTGTCGTCGCCAGATCGGTATGACCCAACAGGTCCTGGACTGTACGTAAGTCCGCCCCGCCCTCCAGCAGATGGGTAGCGAAACTGTGACGAATGGCGTGAGGGAAGGTGCCGATGTGCCTGGCTACCGCCCTCCTCAAGCTCCTCGGGCCCATCGGCCCGCCCCGCACTCCAACCCAGAGAGCGTCCCCCGACGCCGGTGTGAGCAGTCGCGGCCTTCCCTCGTCCAGATACTGCTCCAGGGCTCGCTGGGCGGGTCGCCCCACGGGCACCACCCTCACTTTTCCTCCCTTTCCCTCGACCGTGACCGTGTCGCCGGTGACGTCCCTCACCTGCAGTGAGGCCAGTTCGGAGATGCGCAGACCGGTGGCGTAGAGGGTCTCCAGGATGGCACGGTCGCGAAGCCCGGACGGGGTCGAGGTGTCTATCGAGTCGATCGCGGTGCTCACCGTCCTCGCCGTCAGGGCATGGGGCAAGGGCTGGTCGCGCTTCGGTGTCGACACCCCGTCGAATGGATTGACCGGAGCGCCGCCTCGCAACACGGCATCGGAGTAGAAGGCGCGCACCGAGGACGCCTTGCGTGACGTCGTGGAGCGTGAGTAGCCGAGGGTGTCGAGAAAGGCCAGGAAGCGGCGGGCGATGCGCCGGTCGGCGTCGCTCACGTCGTCGACTCCTGCCCGGGTGCAATAGTCGAAGAACTGGGCGAGGTCGCGCCGGTAGGCCGCGATCGTGTTGTCCGAGAGACCGCGTTGGTCGGAGAGCCGGGTCAGGTATCGGCCCAAGGCGTCTCCTGCCCAAACGGGTATCGGCGGGACTTCCACGACAATCGATGCTATTTGCTGGCCGAGGTTGTCCGGGGATCTTCAGCTGGGAACTATGTGGTCACCGAGACGACGGACCCTCCCCTCCATCTCGAGTCGGCCCAACTTGACCAGGGCCTGGGGGACCGGGAGCGACCACAGCTCGGGGAGTTCGCTGACCCGGACACCCTGGGACGGGATACCGTGGGTGTCGTCCGTAGCGCCGGCCGGTGGCCCGACGATGAGGCTCAGCTCCTCCACCAGGTCGCCACTGCCCAGCACCGGGTGAGCACCGTCGCGGATGAGCCGGTTGCACCCTTCCGACATCTTGCGGTCTACGTCGCCGGGGACGACGAACACGGGACGGCCGAGCTCCGCTCCGAGCCTGGCGGTGATCAGCGCACCCCCGGTGACGGCCGCCTCCACCACCACGACCGCGGCCGACATGGCGGCGATGATGCGGTTCCGGGCGGGGAAACGCCAGCGATCCGGCGGGGTGCCCGGTGGGTACTCCGAGACGATGGCGCCGCCGGTGGCCACGATCTGGTCGTACACCGGGCGATTCTCCCCCGGATAGCAGCGGTCGATCCCGGATCCGAGCACCGCGACTGCGTGGCCCGAAAGGCGGAGACAGCCCCGGTGTGCCGCGGTGTCGATGCCACGGGCCAGCCCGCTCACCGTGGTCCATCCGGCGCGGGCGATCACTGCACCGAAGGCCTCCGACAGCTCGACTCCGTACCGGGTGCACCGTCTGGTCCCGACGACGGCGATACCGGGCTCCTCTCGCAACGATCCCAGGATCCAGAGCGGCGGAGGCACTTCGAGGTCGTGCAGACCCACGGGATATCCCGTCTCTCCCGGTGAGACCACACGCGACGCCATCACCACTCTGCCCTCAGGGCAATGGCCTCGGCCACATGCTCCTCGACCACTGTGTCGCGATCCGCCAGAGCGCAGATCGTCGTCGCCACGCGTCGGACCCGATCCACTCCGCGCCCGGTGAGCAGGCTGTTGCGCAGCGCCTCGGTGAGCAAACGCTCCGCCTCTGCCGTCACCAGGGGCCGACCGTCACGGAGCCGCTCCTGGGCTTGGGAGACACGACGACGGACCTCGGCGGTGGAATCCGGATCGGTAGTGATCTCGGAGACATCGAGACGATCGACCTCCACCACCAGGTCGAACCGGTCGAGCAACGGGCCGGACACCCGCTGGCGGTAACGCGACACGATCGCAGGACGACACTGGCATGGCTTGCGCCGGTCGCCGAGGTACCCGCAAGGACAGGGATTGGTCGCTGCCACCAGATGGAACGAGGAGGGAAAAGTGACCGTCACCCCTCGTCTCGCCACCGTGACCAGTCCGTCCTCGAGCGGCTGGCGAAGAGTGTCGAGGTTGGCTCGGGGAAACTCGGCCATCTCATCGACGAGCAACACGCCCCGATGGGCGAGTGAGACCTCGCCGGGCACCGCCACCCCGCTCCCGCCACCGACCAACGCGGCGCGCGACGCGGTGTGGTGGGGAGCGCGGAAAGGACGGGCCCGGCTCAGACCGCGTCGCAGCCCGGCGGCGGCATGGATCAGGGCCACCTCAACAGTCTCCTCGTCGGTCAGAGGAGGGAGGATCCCGGGGAGACGTCGGGCCAGCATGGTCTTACCGCCACCAGGAGGGCCGTGGAGGAGGATGTGGTGGCCCCCGGCAGCGGCCACCTCGATGGCGCGTCGGGCCAAGAGTTGACCCCTGACCTCGATGAGGTCCCCGGCGAGCTCCGGAACGGGTTTGTGCTGAGGGGCGACGGTGGGCCGGTCGTCGAGGCCGGAGCGGATCAGATCGACGGCCTCGGCCAGCGACCTGACTCCGTGAATCCGGGCGCCGGGCACCGCGGCCACCTCGGGCGCGGCACCGGCGGCGACGAGACAGGGGACACCGGAGCGCGCCGAGAGCACCGCGGCACCGATGGTGCTGGCCCCGCTGCGCACCGTCCCGTCGAGGGCGAGCTCCCCAACCACCACGACGCCTTCCGGTCTCGGGATCTCTCTACTGGCAGCGAGGACTCCGAGTGCGATTGGGAGGTCGAAGTCGGTTCCCGACTTGGGGAGATGGGCAGGGGCCAGGTTGACGGTCACCGCACGATTGGGGAACCCCACACCCGACGACATCACCGCAGCACGCACCCGGTCCTTCGCCTCCCGCACCGCGGTATCCGGCAGCCCGCTGAGCTTGAACTGCTCCGCTTGCCGGCCCACGTGCACCTGGACCTCGACCGGCCTGACGTCTCCCCCGACCAGAGCCACCGACGTGGTAGCCGCATACATGGCCCGAACGTACGCTCGGGCTGCGGCCGGTTCTAGAGGGTCGTCAGCCGGTGAAGGCGACCGACCCGATGCGCCGCGAGTCGGCATGCGCCACGAGCCGACCCTCGAGGAGGCCCGCTCCGTTGACTCCGCCGAAATACATATGAGGACCCTCGAACTCCCGCAGCGGGTAGCCGATCCCGTCGAGATCCTGGCCGGGCTCGGTGGCGAGCCTCACCCCGAAGTCGCCGAACTCGGGGTGGGCTCTGGGATGGTCGACCGCTTGTTGGAGACTGTCTCCCCTGGCGAGCCGAAACAGGGTCGTCGCCACCGCGGTGGTGATCCGGTCGGCACCGGGTGATCCCACGGCCACCGCCTCCTCCCCCCGACGGCCCACGGTGGGCGCCATGTTCGACACCATCCGATCCCCCGGCTCACCCCGCCCATCGGTCAGCTCCAGCTCACCGAGAGCGTTGTTCATCAACAGACCGGTGCCCGTCGGGATGATGCCCGAGCCATATCCCGCGGAGAACGAAGCAGCCACCGCCCCACCTTGGTCGTCGGCTGCGGCAACGCTGATCGTCGACGACGGACGCAGGGGCTCAACACCCCGATCCCGGAAGGCATCGACCAGGGCACTGGCGAGATCGACGGCGCCGGAGCGCTCGGTCAGGGAGGAGAGGACGGCCGCCACCGTGACACCACCCACGGCGGGAGCAGGGTTGAGCGCCAGATCCCAGGCTCCCATCGCCTGACGTACGGGCGGTCGCACGATCGCCCGGTAGTCAGCCAGATCTTCGAGGGTGAGCTGACCTCCACGCTCAGCCAGATCGGAGACGATCATCCTCGCCAGGTCGCCTCGATAGAAGGTTCGAGCGCCTTTGTCACCGATGTGGCGGAGAGTGTCGGCCAGACCCGGGAAGACCACCGTCGCCCCCATCGGCTTCGGCTCACCGTCGTCGAAGAGTACCTCTCTCGCAACGGGGTCGCTCAGGTATATCGGTGCCGCGCCGTCGTTGAGATAGCGGTGACAGGGAGCGCTCAGTGGGAAGCCATCCTCCACCGCCACCGCCACCGACTCCATGAGCACACGCCAGGGCACGGTTCCGAGAGCCCTAGAAGCCTCCTCCATGGCGGCAAAGATCCCGGGGACCGCCACAGAGCCGGCGTCGACCAGGGTGGTCACCCCTCCCCCATAGGCCATGGTGACCGCGCGCAAAGACGGCTCTCCCTGGAACCCTTTGCCGGGAAGGGCCATGTAGCCGTCGATCACGACGGGGTCGCGACCCGGGACATCCACGGCGAAGAACCCCCCACCACCGGGGCCGCACATCCCGGGCTCGGTGCACATCGCGGTCAGCGCAGCCGCAGCGGCGACGTCCACCACTGAGCCTCCCGCCTCTGCAACGCGAACACCGGCGTCGGTGACGACGCTGGAGGGTCCGGCAACGGCGATCCGGGGCACGGCGACAGCCTAGGAGGGGCCAATAGGATCGGCACCATGAGACTCACCGGCCTGGAAATAGCGATCGAAGAGGCGGTGAAAGGTGGCGACGAGGGTGGGATACCCATCGGATCTGCCCTGGAGATCGAGGGCGCGATAGTGGGGCGGGGTCGCAACCGCCGTGTGCAAGAGGGGTCGGCGATCCTCCATGGTGAGATGGACGCCCTGGAGCGCGCGGGAAGACTCTCTGCCCGCGACTACCGCCGCTCCACCATCTACACCACGCTGTCCCCCTGCAGCATGTGCACCGGCGCCATCCTGCTCTACGAGATCCCGCGCGTCGTCATCGGTGAGAACCGGACTTTCCTCGGCAGCGAGGACTTGCTCCGTTCGCGGGGAGTCGACGTCGAAGTGGTCGACGACCAACGGTGCATAGATCTCATGACCCGCTTCATCGCCGAGCAGCCCGAGCTCTGGAACGAGGACATCGGAGAGGGGTAGAAGGTGCGGCTCCGGGTCAGATCGCGTCGACCCCTCGCTCACCGGTGCGGATCCGCACCGCGTCGTACACCGGGAGCACCAGGATCTTGCCGTCACCGATCTCTCCGGTGTGGGCCGCCTTCTCGAGGGCAGCAACCGCCACCGGGGCCAGTTCGTCGTCCACGAGCACCTCGAGTCTGACCTTTGGGACGAACTGGACGTCGTATTCGGCCCCCCGGTAGACCTCGGTCTGTCCGGATTGGCGGCCGAACCCCGAGATGTCGCTCACGGACATCCCGACCACCCCGACCGACCTCAATGCCTCCCCAACCTCCTCCAGCTTGACTGGCTTGATGTAGGCGATGATCAGCTTCATCGTGGGCTCCCCTGCTCCGCCGCAGTCCGGTCCTCGTCTTGCACTGTGCCTCGGTCCGGAAGGACCGCACCGGCGCCAACCGAAAACGGGGGATCGTGCGAGTAGCCGGGAGATCCATGCTCCTCGACGTCCAGCCCCGCCAGCTCCTCCTCGCGGCTGACCCGTAGTCCGATCGTCTTCTTGATCGCCACGAAGAGCGCTCCTGCCGCCAGGGTCACGAAGAGAAAGTGGACGAACACGAAGATCAGCTGAGTCCCCAGTTGCCCGAAGCCGCCGCCGTAGAACAGCCCCGCGTTGACCCGCCCGAGGAGGGCATCGTCGTAAACGGCGAACAACCCGATCGAGAGAGTTCCCCACGTGCCGACGACACCATGCACCGAGATGGCGCCGACAGGATCGTCGATGCGGAGCCGGTCGAACAACGCCACAGAGAACACGACGATCAACCCGCCGATCGATCCGATCAGGACGGCAGCCCAGGTCGTTACCGCCCCCACCGGTGCGGTGACGGCGACCAGACCGGCGAGCAGGCCGTTCGCCGCGATCGTCACGTCAGGCTTCCCATCGCGCGTCCAGTTGACCGTCATCGCGGTCACCGCACCGGCAGCCGCCGCCAGCAGGGTCTTGAGGGCGATCCCGGGCACGAACTCGTCGGCGGCCAGCTCGGAACCCGGGTTGAAGCCGAACCAGCCGATGAAGAGGATCATGGCGCCCAGGACCACGAACGGTATGGAGTGGCCAGGGATGGCACGCGGCCTGCCGTCCTTGGCATAACGGCCGATGCGGGGCCCGAGCACGATGGCGCCCATCATGGCTGCCCAACCGCCGGTGGCGTGCACGATGGTCGACCCGGCGAAGTCCGAGAATGGATACTGGAGTTGGGCCAGCCAGCCCCCGCCCCAAGTCCAACGGAGGACGACCGGGTAGATCAAGGCGGTGAGGAAGAAGCTATAGACGAAATAGCTCTTGAACTTGGTTCGCTCTGCCATCGCACCGGAGACGATCGTCGCCGCCGTTGCCGCGAACGCGGCCTGGAAGAAGAAGAACGTGGCGGGCAGGAGCCCTTCGCCGGAAGTGTCCTCCACTCCGGAAATACCGAACTCGAAACCAAACCACCCCCCGAGCAACTCATTGCCTCCGAAAGCGATGCCAAAGCCCACGAGTGCGAATGCGAGGACCCCAGCGGACATGTCCATCAGGTTCTTCATCATGATGTTGGAGACGTTCTTGCTACGGGTCAGCCCCGCCTCCAACAGCGCGAAGCCCGCCTGCATGAAGTAGACGAGGACACCGGCGATGAAGATCCAGAGATTGTCGAGGACGAACTGCGATGCCGGATCGAGCTCCTCCTGCGCCAACGCCGGGCTGGCCATGAACAGGGCCAGCAATGCTCCCAACGCCCCACCTGTCAGTAGTTTCCTCTTCACGTTCTGCCTCCTCGAACCTCACCCAAGAGCTCGGGTGACTCGGTTAGATGATCCGGAGGAACGTAAGAGGCGCTGGTTTCGTCATCGTGTGCCGTCTGTTACGGCGGTCGTACGGTTTCCTGACAGGAACCTGACCCCTCAGTGGGTCGGCTCGTCAGTGAGGAGGTAGCCGCGCGAACGGACGGTTCGAAGGCGCAGACCCAATGGGGTGAGTCGACGTCGAAGACGACCGATGGCGACATCGAGGTTGTTCTCGCTTTGCTCCGTCCCCGGCCAGGCGGCGGCGACCAGGGCTTCTCGGCCCACCACCGCACCGAACTGCTCGAGCAGGAGTCCGATCAGCTGCGCTTGGACGGCCGAGAGATGAGTCCTCTCTCCCCGGTACTCCAAGGTTCCGTCGGGCTGGAGGCGGGTCGCGGTGAGACCCGGGTCGGCGAGCCTCGACTCGAGGGTGCGGATTCGGGCATCGCGATCGGCACTGGAGACCGGGAGTCTCAGCCAATCCTCGCGCGCGTCCGAGCACTCCGGGGGACCGGCCCCCCGCTCGACCAGAAGGAGACGGGGCTGGCCGCGCTCGGCCATCGCCACTCGCAAGGGCTCATCGGATGGCCATTGGATCAATGCCACATCCATGAATGCAAGATAAGCCACCAAGGTTTCGAGACTGTTTCGGGTCGATAAACGAACGATCCACGACTTCAGAGATCCCTACCAGTTGGTCAGCGGCCCTTCCACTCCGGATCGCGCTTGTGCAGGAACGCGGTGACGCCCTCCACCAGATCCTCGGTGCCGAACGCAATGGCCTGTGACTGGCCTTCCCAGATCACCGAGTCTGCCCAACTCGACTCGAAGGCGGCGTTGAGTCCCTGTTTGACCAACATCTGGGCGACGGGGGCGCCGGAGAGGAACGATCCAGCGATGTGGGCGGCGCGCATCTTCAGATCGCGCGGAGGGACCACCTCTATCGCGATCCCCAGCCGTAACGCCTCGTCGGCGGGAACGATCCGGCCGGACAGGGCCAGTTCCTTGGCGCGCTGGAGTCCGACGATCCGGGGCAATAGCCAGGTGCCCCCGAAGTCGAGGCTCAAGCCGCGTCTCACGAAGATCTCGGAAAAACGGGCACGATCGGTGGCCAGGACGACATCACAGCCGAGGGCGAGATTCATCCCCGCTCCGACGGCGACCCCGTCGACGGCGGCGATGGTCGGCTTGGTCAACCGATGCAGCGCCGTGGCGGCCGCCGCGACCGTCTTCATCCGCCGATGGGCATCAGCCGTCGACATGCCTCCGGTGAGACGTTCGATTTCGAGATCGGCGCCGGCACAGAAGTCGTCTCCTCCACCGGTCACCACGAGCACCCGATCCTCGCCGGCCTCGAAGTCGATGAATGCCTCGGTGAGCGACTTCCAGCCATCGGAGGGGATGGCGTTCTTGCGATCGGGCCGGTCGATGGTCAGCCATCTCACCCTCTCATCGCTATCGATCTTAAGCCAGGACACGGGGTGACAGTAGACAGCCCAGAGGCTCGGTTACCGTCCCCTCGTGGGATTCAACCCGTTTCGAGAGCACGACAAGAGCGCCGTGGACATCGCCATGGTCGTGATCGCGGTGCTCGCCGGCCTGGCAGCCATCGCCTGGGCGCTGTTCTCGGGATGAACCGTCTCCTGGGCTAAGAAGGCCCGGCCGTCGGATCCATGCCCGCCTTGCGGTAGGTCTCGGCAAAGGTCTCGAGGTACTCCTCGTCGAACAACCCCGAGAAGATCTCGAGCAGACTGGGGGTGAGACGTGCCATCCCCTCCGAAGTCAGTGGATCGATCCCGGTGTTGCGTTCCACGTGGGCATGGAACGCAACCATCCCCAGCATCATCGCCATCTGCAGGGTGGTCCGGATCTGCAGGTCAGGCGAGCCCGCGATGATCCCCTTCTCCACTGCCACCCGGGTCACCTCGAGCCCTTCACGGATCAGCTCGTCGAACAACTGGTCGGCGGCGGAGTGCCCTCGGACCAGCGCCCAGCTGAAGTAGCGGAGAAGCGGCTGGGCGACCCGAAAGGCCATCGAGGCGAAACCAGGGTCGCCTAGGTTCCCCTCTTCCAAGGCCGCCAGCTTGGTCTCCCGGAACCTGGCCACCACGTGACGGTCACATTCTTGGCGCAATCCGTCCTTTGAGCCGAAGTGATGGACCACCAGTCCCGGTGACACCCCTGCGTCGGCGGCGATGGCGCGGATGGTGGTGGCGGCGAACCCATGCCTGGGGAAACGAGCCAAGGCGGCATCTCTGATTCGTGCCTTGGTGGTGAGGTCCGTATCCATGACTGAACACATGGTCAATATTCTAAACGGATGTTCACTTGCTCTGTTAGCCTATCCCGGTCATGTCCAACGCGATAACGATCTCCGGTCTCGAGAAGCACTTCGGTCATGTCGTCGCCCTCGACGGGCTCGACCTCGAAGTGGCAACCGGAGAGGTTCACGGTTTTCTCGGCCCCAACGGCTCCGGGAAGACCACCACCATTCGAGTGCTGCTCGGTCTCCTCAGAGCCGACAACGGCGAGATCGGCCTCCTCGGAGGCGACCCCTGGGCCGACGCCACCGAGTTGCATCGACGGCTGGCCTACGTCCCCGGAGACGTCTCCCTGTGGCCGAACCTCAGTGGGGGTGAGGTCATCGACCTGCTGGGAAGATTGCGCGGAGGTCTCGACGAGAAGCGTCGTTCGTCACTGTTGCAGCAGTTCGACCTCGACCCGACCAAGAAGGGCCGCACCTACTCGAAGGGCAACCGTCAGAAGGTGGCGCTCATCGCCGCATTGGCCTCGAATGTCGAACTGCTCATACTCGACGAGCCCACCGCCGGGCTCGACCCGCTGATGGAGGCGCAGTTCCGCGCCTCCATCGAAGAGGATCGCGGCAAGGGACGCACGGTGCTCCTCGCCTCTCACATCCTCGCCGAGGTGGAGGCATTGTGTGATCGAGTGAGCATCGTCAGAAGGGGACGCACCGTGGAGACCGGTTCGCTCGACGATCTCCGTCACCTCACCCGGAGCACCGTGGTCGCCGAGATCGACGGTGATCCCACGGTGATCAGCTCCCTGCCCGGAGTGCACGATCTCCAGGTCCACGACCACAAGGTGGAGATGGAAGTCGAGTCCGACCACATGGCGGGGCTGGTGTCCGGCCTCGCTCCGCTCGGGGTGCGCAGCCTGATCAGCCATCCGCCGACTCTCGAGGAGCTGTTCATGCGCCACTACGAGGATGGTGAGGTCCGAGAATGACCGCCCTGTCGGGGACCGCAGCCCTGATCCGCCTCTTCCTGCGGCTCGATCGGGTGCGTCTGCCCGTCTGGGTGCTCGTACTCGGGATGGTTCCGGTTGGCACCGCCAGTGCCTTCCAGGGTCTATACGCCAGCGAAGCCTCCCGTCTCGAGCTAGCGGCGACCGTCACCTCGAACCCTGCCTTCACCGCCCTGCTCGGACCACTGTTCGACCCTTCTATCGGAGGTCTGACCGCGTGGCGGATCGGGACACTGGGCGCATTCATCGTCGGCTTGATGGCGGTGCTCACGATGATTCGCCACACCCGGGACGACGAGGAGTCGGGGCGACGGGAGCTGCTCGGATCCACGGTGGTCGGGCGTCATGCCCCCCTGGCAGCGGCGCTATTGGTCACCATCGGAGCCGGGTTGGTCATCGGCGCTATCGCCAGCGCCGGTCTGGCAGCTCTCGGCCTGGAGAGTGCGGGATCGATCGCGTTCGGTGCGGGCCTTCTCGCCGTGGCGATCACCTTCGCCGCGGTGGGGGCCATAGCGGCGCAGGTGACCCACGCCGGCTCGACGGCGAGAGGTCTGGGCGTCGGCATCGTCGGGTTGTTCTTCGTGATCCGCATGGCGGGTGATGCCGGCGAGGGCAGCGGGCTGGGTTGGCTGTCGTGGCTCTCTCCCATCGGATGGTTCAGCCAGTTGCGCGCTTTCGCCGGTGAGCGCTGGTGGGTCTTCGCCCTCTGGGTCGGGTTTGGCATGGCCGCGATCGCCACCGCCGCGGTGATGCAGTCGCGACGCGATGTCGGTGAAGGGGCGGTGCCACCACGACCGGGGCCGGAGCGGGCGCACCCATCTCTGGGAAGCCCTGCCGGTCTCGCCTGGCGTCTGCAGCGGGGATCCCTGGTCGGCTGGACCGCCGGTCTCGCCGTCATGGGGGCGATCTACGGTGCTGCCGCCGACAGTGTCGGCGACATGCTGGCCGACAACCCACAGCTCGAGCTGATCTTCGAGCAGATGGGCGGAGCGCAGGGCATAACCGACACCTTCTTCTCCGCCGCGGTTGGGATCATCGCCCTCGTGGCCGCGGCTTACTCGATACGAACGGTGCTCAAGCTGAAGGTCGAGGAGGACTCGCTCCGCTCGGAGTTGGTCTTGTCGACGCCAACACCCCGAACCCGCTACGCCTGGAGCCACCTGGCCTACGGCCTCATGGGGCCGGTCCTGGCGATGGCAGTGGCCGGAGTCTGTGCCGGTGCCGCCTACGGGGCGATCGCCGGCGACGTCCTCGGTGAGACCCCGCGGGTGTTGGTGGCGGCCATGGCACAGCTACCGGCGATATGGGTGCTGACCGGTGCCGCGATGGCCCTGTATGGGATCGCCCCTCGGTTCTCGGCGTTCAGCTGGGGAATCCTGGCCGTGTGCCTGATCCTCGGCCAGCTCGGCCAGATCCTCCAGTTCCCTCAGTGGAGCCTCAACCTGTCACCGTTCAGCCACATCCCGATGGTCCCCGCAGAGGATTTCGCCGCCGCGCCATTCGCGGTCCTCTTGGCCATCACCGTCGCCCTGGTCGTGGCCGGCGTTTCCGGGTTCAGGTCGAGGGACGTGCCATCCTCCTGAGCAGCATGCTCTCCGAGACTGTCAACCCGGTCCAGCCCTATCAGGCGGTGAAGGAGTACATCTGTCCGGGTTGCGACAACACCATCCCCCCGGGAACCTTCCACCTGGTGGTCATTCCCCACGACGAGGTCGAGATGCGCCGGCATTGGCACCACGGCTGCTGGCACAAAGAGCTGCGGAGACGCCACGGTGCTCAGGCATCGCGGCGGTAAAGACCCCACCAGGTGAGGACCAGGCCAACCATTGCCCATCCGGCCAGGATCGCCAGCTGCTGCCACAGAGGTAGACCCGACCCGGGGATGAGAGACGAGAACGGGCCCCCGAAGTCGATCTGGAAGAGGGCGTTCGAGGCGGCCGTGATCGAGACGTTCTCCCATGGGTCCCACAAGGCGAGGAACCCTTCGGCGAAGTAGATGGCCAGACCGACGCCGATCGCCGGCCCTACGGAGCGCAACAGGGAAACCGCCCCCGTTCCCAACGCGGTCCAAGCGATCGCGATCACTCCCGACTTCCAGACGACACCGACGAGCTCCGTGGTGTCCATGAACCCCTCGCCTGGGGCGAAGATCGTCGCCAGCAGGACCCAGAAGGCGAACGCGACCAGGAAGGCCATCAGCGTGGCGAGGGCATAGGTGGCGAACCGCGCCAGAACGTGACGCAACTTCCGTGAGTCTCTCGTCAGCGAGGTGGCCCACACCGTGGTGCTCAACTCGCCTCCGAGGAGGACGACGGCCAGGATCAACGGAAACCAGAACTGGGTGGCCGTCTGCTGTGCCCCCACCGCGTAGACGAGCGGCTTCTCCAACACCGGGAGCCCTTCGGCCACCTCCGGCGCAATCTCGCCGAACACGATGAGAAAGAACGCTCCCGCCCCGACGAAGACGACGAGGACCAGCGTCATCACCGGATAGAGCTTGCGGCGTGTGATCTTCCTGTACTCGGCCCGAAACAGGCTCATCGAATCACCGTCCCGGTCAGACCGAGGAACACAGACTCGAGAGTGCTCCGCTCGGGACGAACCTCGTCGGGGTAGAGGCCGGCACGGGACAGCGCCTCGATGATGGCGGCGCCGTCCGCAGAGATCACGACCAGGCCCATCTCGTCGGGCCTGACCTCGAAACCGGCCGCCGCCAAGACCTCGGTGGCGCGTCCCGTGTCGGCGGACCTGACCCGGGTGTTGCCACCGTCGAGCATGGACTCCAGCGTCCCCTCGGTGATCAGCTTGCCGTGGTCGATCACCACCACGTAATCGGCCAACGCCTCGATGTCGGCGAGATCGTGACTCGAGACCAGCACGGTCCGCCCCTCAGACGCCAGGTCCCTCAGACGCTCCCGGAAGGAGTGCTGTCCCGCCGGGTCCAGCCCATCGAGGGGCTCGTCGAGGATGAGCAGCTCGGGGTCTCCGAGCATCGCCGCGGCCAGCGCCAGCCGTTGACGCATCCCTTTGGAGTAGTCACCCGCCTTGCGGTGTGCGTCACCGGCGAGCTCGACGAAATCGAGCATCTCATCGATCCGGTGGTGGCCGAAGCCGAGCGTGTCCGCCGCGATGGCGAGGTTGGTGCGCCCGTTGAGCGACTTGATCAACCCGGGCTCCTCCACGATGACCCCGACTTTCTTCACTATCTCCGGAAGTCGCGCAGGAACTGGCAGGCCGAAGACTTCGATGTGACCTCGATCGGGCCGGGTCAAACCGAGCATGGCCCGAAAAGCCGTGGTCTTGCCCGCCCCGTTGGGGCCGAGGAACCCGGTGAGTTGACCGGAGGGAACCATGCAGTCGAGGCCCTGGAGGGCCTGGGTCTTCCCGTAGGTCTTGTAGAGGCCGCTGATCCGTACGGCTGGAGACCCGGCTGACATTCCTCGTGACGTTAGAAAGAGGTCGGGAGCGGGGCCAACTCAACCCGGGACCCAGTGCACCTCCACGCCCCAGGACCGGAACCCGACACCCAGGTAGCCGACACGGGAAGCGGAGACTCTCCCGGCGAGAGCCCGAACATGGCTTCGCTTCACCGGATCGACTGCGTCGATGGGGTCGCCGGCAGCGGTCACCGACCGAACCTCCACGGCCACCGTGCCAATCGAGTCTCGGGCGAGGATGTCGATCTCCCCTCCGTCGACCTCGAGGTTGCGTGCCAGGATCACGAATCCTTTACCGGACAGCCACCAGGCCGCGAACCGCTCCCCGGCCGCGCCCACCCCGGCGCGGCTCGAGCTCAGAGCTTCAGCTCCGTCTTCTCGAGCTTCTCGACATTGACGTCGCGAAATGTGAGCACCTGGACTTGCTCGAGGAAGCGGGCCGGTCGAAACATGTCCCAGACCCAGGCATCACTCATCACGACTTCGAAGTAGATCGAACCATTGGCGTCCTTGACCTCCACGTCTACCTTGTTGGCGAGATAGAAGCGCCGCTCGGTCTCCACCACATAGTCGAACATCGGAAGGACGTCGTGGTACTCCTTGTAGAGTTTGAGCTCTACTTCGGTCTCGTAACGCTCCAGGTCTTCGTCCATGCTCTCCTCGACTCTCACACCGGTATCTCGCCGATCGGCTTCTGCCGCGGACCGGCGATGTTATCCGCGGTGTGTTCTAACACCTACCGAATAGGGGAGACAGATTCCAGGGTGTCTGGTCAAAGGCCCCCGAAATTCGACACCGGCCAGATGATCACGAACGCCCTCCCGATCAAGGCGTCCATCTCGATGTTTCCGAATCTCCTGCTGTCGAAGCTGAACTCCCGGTTGTCGCCCATCACGAAGACCTCGTCCTCCCCCACCTCGAAAGGCCCCTCATCGGGCATGTCCACGCCGTCGCGGAGATATGACTCCGACAGCGGGACCCCGTCGACGTGGACAGAGTTGTCCGAGATGGTGATGGTCTCACCCGGGAGCCCGACGATTCTCTTGATGAGATCGTCGCTGCCTCGGGTGCGGATGCCGACGGCCTCGAGTACCGAGCGGACCACTGCCTCTGGAATCGACTCCTCGATCTCGGGCTCGGCCGGGTCGCTGAACACCACCACATCGCCCCGCTCGGGTTCGCCGAGCGTGTAGGCCAGCTTGTTGACCATGACCCGGTCGTTGACATGGATGGTGTCGAGCATCGACTCCGAGGGAATCCAGAACGGCTGCACCAAGAAGGTCTTGATGAGTACCGCGATGACGAGAGCGGTGAGGAGTAGCCCGGGCAACTCCGCCCAGAAGGACCGTCGCTTCTTGTCGGGCTCGGGTGGGTACGAGCGCGGGTCCTCGGGCGGTGGTCGAGCCTGGCTCTCCAGATGACGGCCGCGTGGTTCGATAGTCAGTCGCGCAGCTCCTTGATGCGGGCGGACTTGCCGGCCCGATCGCGGAGGTAGTAGAGCTTGGAGCGGCGAACATCGCCTCTCCTGACGACCTCGATCTTGGCGATGATCGGAGCGTGCAGGGGAAAGACGCGCTCGACGCCGACGCCGAAGCTCATCTTGCGGACCGTGAACGAGGCTCGGGCGCCGCTGCCGTTGCGGGCGAGGACCACGCCCTCGAAGATCTGGATTCGCTCACGCCCTCCTTCGACGACACGGACATGCACCTTGACGGTGTCCCCGGCGCGAAAGTCGGGGATGTCGTCGCGGACGTACGCGGTCTCTACTGCTTGAAGATCGTTCATGGAGGGCTCCTAGAAACAACTCCGGGAGAGATGGGTGGTGTCCCGGAGACGGAATTGTATCAGCTATCGGATTCCCCGCCATTCGATAGGAGATCGGGCCGCCGCGCCCTGGTCCGGGCCATCCGCTGCTCGGCGCGCCAATCCTCGATCCTGCCGTGGTCACCGCTGAGGAGCACCTCCGGTACGGTCATTCCCTCGAACTCCGCGGGCCTGGTGTACACCGGCTCTTCCAAGAGGCCTTGGCGGAACGACTCGCTCTCGGTCGACTCGGGGTTGCCGACCACCCCGGGCAGCAGACGGGCGATTCCTTCGATGGCCGCGGCAGCCGCCACCTCTCCCCCGGCCAGGACGTAGTCACCGAGACTCACCTCTTGATCTATGTGTTTGTCGATGACCCTCTGGTCCACGCCCTCGAACCTGCCGCAGACGAAGCTGACTTGCTCGAGCTCGGCCCACGCGTCGAGGGTGCCCTGGGTCATGGGCTCGCCCGACGGGGTGAACAGGACCCGGTGTGTGCCGGCCAGCGGCTCGAGGGCACTGGCTAGCGGCTCCACCATCATCACCATCCCCGGACCACCGCCGAACGGGGTGTCGTCGAGTTGGCGGTGCCTGCCGATGCCGTGCGGGCGCAGATCGATGACCTCGACCTCGAGCATCTCATCCTCGATGGCGCGCCCCACGATGGAGGTCTGCAACGGCCCCTCGAAGTAGCCGGGGAACATGGTGACGACGTTGATCTTCACCACGGGGAGGGTAGGACGGCGGTCGGCTAGCTCAAGCGCTCCACCACCATCGCCATGCCCTGGCCACCGCCGACACACATCGTCTCCAGCCCGAAGGTGGCGTCGAGTGTCCGCAGGTCGTTGACCAGCGTGCCCATGATCCGGGCCCCGGTCATGCCGAACGGGTGCCCGAGGGCGATGGCGCCGCCATGCGGGTTGAGCTTGTCCATGTCGATGCCCAGCTCATCGACACAAGCGAGCACCTGAGCGGCGAAGGCCTCGTTCAACTCGATGACGTCGATATCGTCGAGTGTCATCCCGGCCTGGTCGAGCACCTTGCGCACCGCGAACACCGGGCCCATGCCCATGTACTCGGGCTCCAATCCGGCAACAGAGGAGGCGACGATCCTCGCCAGTGGCTCCAATCCCAGTTCGGAGACCCGAGCTTCGGACATGACCAGCACTCCGGCAGACCCGTCGTTGAGCGGACAGGAGTTTCCGGCGGTGACGGTCCCTTCGGGATCGAACACAGGAGGCAACTCGGCCAGCTTCTCGAGGGTCGTGTTGGGTCGGGGCCCGTCGTCGTCGTGGACGGTTCGCCCGTCGGGGAGGTCGATCGGGGTGATCTCCCACTCGAAGAAACCGTTCTTCTGAGCCTCCACGGCCCGGTCCTGGGACCGCTTTGCGAACTCGTCCTGGCGTTCGCGGCTGATCCCATGTCGCTTGGCGACGTTCTCCGCGGTGTTGCCCATCGGGATGTAGACGTTGTTGATGTAGTCGTCCCGGGAAGGGTCTGTGAACCGGGGGTTGAGGTCGTCGGAATCCATCGCCTTCCCGTAGGTGCGGCTCACCGACTCGGAGCCGGCGGCGATGTAGGTATCACCCTCGCCGCGCTGGATGGCGTGATACGCCATGCGAATCGTCTGCAGCGACGAGGCGCAGAAGCGGTTGACGGTGGTTGCAGGCACGGTGTCGGGCATTCCTGCCAGCAGCGAAGCCGGCCGCGCCAGGTTGAAACCCTGCTCGTGGTGGGTCAGTCCGCAGCCGAGCATCACGTCGGCGACCGAGGAGCGATCGACTGCGGGGACCTTCTTCATGAGGGCGTCGATGGCGAATCCGGCGAGATCGTCCGCCCTGACATCGAGGAACGAGCCCTTGTACGCCCGCCCGATCGGAGAGCGGGCGGTGGCAACGATGAAGGCTTCCGGCATGTGAGACCCCGATTCTTGAGTACACGCTCAAACTAGCGGTCCCTCCCACCAATGAGCGAAGGTCATACTGTCTGGGACATGAGGACATTGCCAGCCCTGGTCGCGCTCTTGCTGCTGACGGGTTGCTCTGCCAATGGCGGTGCCGTAACCACGACCTCGGCGCCCGAGACCCCCTCGACCACCACCGTACCCCCCTCGACGCTGCCTCCCGTGGTGGAGTGTCCAGGAATCGGCGATTTCGCCGAGGGGCGGGGGATCGCCGACATGGACGGGCAGGAATCCGACACCAGACGCCTGGGACGGATCTCGTGGGACATCAGCGACCAATGCGAGACTTTCCTGTTCGAGTTCGAAACCTCCGAAGGAGCACCAGCCACCAGTGGCCCCGACATCCGCGTCGACCACCTCGAATCGTTTCAAGTGGTTCGGATCAACATGGAAGTCGATTCGGCGGTGATCACCGACCAGCTCGTGGAGACGAACCTCGTCGAGCGGCTCTACGTGGTCAGGGCCCTCTCCGGGGGGATGTTCGTCGACCTCCACCTGTCGGCACCGGCCGCGGTGCGCGCCTCAGCGTCCTCATCGCCGGCGCGCCTCTCCATCGACCTCCGACCCGGGTTCGTTCCCTTCTCCGGTGGGTCGACCGTCGGTGAGAAGGTGGTATTGACCTCTCCTACGTCGGATGCCGACGTCGCGGCCGCAGCCACGACCCAATTCCTCGGCTACGCCCGCACCTTCGAGGCCAACGTGATGGCCATCGCCACCCAGGACGGACGGGTGGTCGCCGAGACCAACACCACCGCCGCCGACTATCTGCAGACCTGGGGGGAGTACCGGTTCATGATCGGGCTGCCTCCGGGCCCGGTGTCCGTCTTCATCGGTGAGACCAATCCGGCCGACGGCAGCCTCGACGGCATCACGGTCGATCTGACGGCGAACTGAGACCTTCGATCTCAGAGATCTCCACGTACCCGCCTGCGACGTCGACCACCGGTACCAACTCGTCGACGAGAGGCACCTCGAACCGGCCCTTATCGCGCTCGACGACGAGACGGTCCTGTGCTGCTCCGAGGGCTACAGCTACGACACGGCCCCCACCGGGCCGGACCTCGAGCCCGATGAGGTCGTCGGGCCAGTATTCTCGCTCGCCGAGCCAACGCCGCTGTGCCGCGAAGACTTGGGCACCGCGGACCTGGGTGGCAGCGTCCCGGTCGGTGATCTCCTCGAAGGACACCTGGGGGCCTTTCTTGCCCTGGCGAAGGGCGCGCACGGTGAGAGGACGGTCGTCGACGCGGACGACGGACCCGGGCTCGAAGTAGCCCATCTCGGAGAGCTCTACGTAGAGGCCGAGGAAACCGTCCAGACCGTTGGGCTTGCCCAAACGGCCGACGGCCACCCCACGGTCTTCAGTCGAGGAACTCGACTCCAGCGGTGATCCCCTCCTCTTCGCCGGCGGCGCCGGCGGCGGCACGGATGGCCTTGGCGACCCGTCCCCTGCGTCCGATGACCCGTCCCATGTCCGGCTTGGCGGTTCGGACCTCCGCCACGAACTCGTCAGGGCCTTGCTCCACCATGGTCACCTGCACCGCGTCGGATTCCTCCACGATGCTCTTGACGACGTAGGTGACCACTCGTTCGACGATCTCGCCTTTGGCCAATGTCATTCCTCCTCGGTGGAAGCGTCGGAAGCAGCGGTTTCTGCGGCTTCCTCTTCCTCGACGACTTCCTTCTCGACCCCCACGACATGGATACCACCGGTCTTGATCTTCGTGGTGTTCATCGCCCCGGAGATGTTGAGCAGCTTCTCCACGGTCTCCGACGGCTGGGCCCCCTTGGCGAGCCAGTCGGCCGCCCTCTCATTGTCGATCTCGACCAGCGACGGCTCCTGGCGGGCGTCATAACGTCCGATCTGCTCGATGTAGCGCCCGTCGCGGGGAGCACGCTGGTCAATGACCACCACCCGATACACCGGCTGCTTGGTCTTGCCCATCCGCATCAGTCTCAGTCTGACTGCCATCTATTTCACCTCTGATGTTCATCTATTCATTCGCCGGCCACCGGTGAGGGCATCGAGTGACGGCATGCCCTTGCCTCCTGCCAGCGTCTTCATCATCTTCTGTGTCTCGGCGAACTGCTTGAGGACCCGATTCACGTCCTGGGGCGTAGTGCCCGATCCGGCCGCGATTCGGCGTTTGCGGCTACTGCCGATGATCTTGGGGGTCCGCCGCTCCTCGGGTGTCATCGACTGGATGATGGCCTCGACCCTCTTGAGGTCGCGATCGTCAACTTCGACCTCACGCAGGAGCGAACCGGACCCGGGCAGCATAGCAAGAATGTCCTGGAGAGGCCCCATCGACTTTATCGCCTGGAACTGGTCGAGGAAGTCCTCGAGGGTGAACTCGCCCTTCTGGAGCTTCTTGGCGGCCCTCTCCGCCTGGGTCTCATCGAAGGCGGTCTCGGCCTTCTCGATCAGGGTGAGCACGTCGCCCATGCCCAGGATCCGGCTCGCCATGCGTGCGGGGTGGAACGCCTCGAGATCATCGAGCCCTTCTCCGACACCGGCGAACTTGACCGGGGCGCCGGTGACCTCTCGCACCGAGATCGCTGCTCCTCCCCTGGCATCGCCGTCGAGCTTGGAAAGGACGACTCCGGTTAGCCCGATCTGGCTCTGGAACCCCTCGGCCACGTTGACCGCGTCCTGACCGGTCATGGCATCGACCACCAGGAGGACCTCGTCGGGGTCTACGGCTTTGCGGACCGCCGCCAACTCCTTCATGAGGGTGTCGTCGATCTGGAGACGACCGGCGGTGTCGACGATGATCACGTCGCGGCCGGTGCTCGCCGCCTCTTTCAGCGACGACCGGACCAGTTTCGGGGCCTTCGCCTTACGATCGGCCAGCACCGGCACGTCGATTCGCCCCCCCAGGGTCTCGAGCTGGTCGATGGCGGCCGGGCGCTGGAGGTCGGCAGCCACCAGGAGGGGGCGCTTACCCTGCTTCTTGAGCTGATTGGCCAGCTTGCCCGCCGTGGTGGTCTTGCCCGAGCCCTGCAACCCGACCATCAGGATGACCAGCGGCGGAGCCGCCTTGGCCAGAGTGGCGGCCTCGGACCCCAGCGTCACGATGAGCTCGTCGTGGACGATCTTGATGACCTGCTGGCCCGGTGTGATCGACTTGGACACGTCCTCTCCCAGTGCCCGCTCCTTGACCCGGGCCAGGAACGACTTGACCACGGCGACGTTCACGTCTGCCTCGAGCAGTGCGAGACGGACCTCGCGCAGGGCAGTGTCTATGTCCTTCTCGGAGAGCTTCCCCTTCCCCCGAAGGGTGGAGAAGACCGACTCGAAGCGATTGGTGAGGGTGTCGAACATCCGGATCCCGGTATAGGTTATGCCCGTGGCACTCCAAGTAGACACCGTGTTCATCTGGGTCAACGATCTCGACGCCGCCCTGGAGTGGTACGAGACCATCGGCTTCGAGCCCGGGCCCCTCTACCAGACCTGGCAGGTGTTGACCGTCGACGGGGAGACCAGGTTCGCCCTCCACCAGGGGATCAGGCCCGAGGGGCAGTCGACCGCAGTGGTTTCCTTTCGTGTCGAAGATCTCGATGCGGAGATCGCCCGGCTCTCCGAGCACGGGATCGAACCGCGCGATGACATTACCGACACCGGGACCACCCGATTCACCACGTTCGTCGACCCGGACGGAAACGAGATCCAGCTACTGGAGCGGTGACGCGGCCCTCGACCAGTTGATCTCTCGGAGGGAGTTCACCGGGAGACTGGCTGCGCTCTGTCTGGGCAACGAGAGAGGCCCTCAGGTCGGCCTACATGAACGACCGTGTCGACGACAACACTGGTCGAGGAGAGCCCGACGACGGGAACTGGAGGACGTAGCCGCCGGCGTCGGTCGGACCCACCAGGCCGGTGGCGAATTGCGTCATGTCGTCGCCGCTGAGGTGTTCGGTTGACAATGTCAAGCTGCCGAGGGACCGGCGGTCTCCATCAGAGCCGGCGAGGACGTAACCTGTCCCTGTGATCCCGACCACCATCGAGGGCCTCCGGGCCGCCCTCGACGACCAGGACTACTTCGCCGGAGAGGACCTCACGGTCGCCGTCCACCTCGCCCTGCAGCTGGGCCGTCCTCTCTTCCTCGAGGGTGAAGCCGGGGTGGGCAAGACCGAGGTGGCCAAGGTCCTGGCCTCCATCGCCGGCGAGGAGTTGATCCGACTGCAGTGCTACGAGGGCCTGGACGTGAGCCACGCCCTCTACGAGTGGGACTACGCCCTTCAGATGATGGAGATCCGTCTCCTCGAAGCGAGGGGTGAGGGAGCGAAGGCGACCGCCCGGGACATCTTGAGCCGGGACTTCCTCATCGCCCGCCCGCTCCTCCAGGCCATCGAAGCTGCCCGCGACGGGCGACGACCGGTGCTGCTCATCGACGAGCTCGACCGTGCCGACGAGGAGTTCGAGGCGTTCCTGTTGGAGCTGCTGTCCGACTTCCAGGTGTCCATACCCGAGATCGGGACGATCAAGGCCGACGACCCCCCCATCGTCGTCCTCACCTCCAATCGGACCAGGGAGATCCATGACGCCCTCAAGCGTCGCTGCATATACCACTGGATCGACTACCCGACTCCGGCGCTCGAGGCGTCCATCGTGAGCCGGAAGGTCCCCGGTATCGACGAGGAGCTGGCGATGAGCCTGGCCAAGGCGATGGGTCGGCTCCGGGAGATGGACCTCTTCAAGCCTCCTGGAGTCGCCGAGACCCTCGATTGGGCGGAGTCGCTCCGTCTGCTGCACGATGGGGGGCTCACCCCGGCCATGGCTGAGCGCACCCTCGGAGTGGTCCTCAAGTACAAGGACGACATCGACGCCGTCCGCGATGCCGGGGTGGAAGCTCTAGTGGGATGAAGGGCCCGGTCCGGGATCTCACCGCATTCGCCCAGGCCCTCAGGGAACGCGGACTGACCGTCACTCCCGACCAGGTCGGTGAGATGGCCAGGTCGATCACTCTCATCGATCCCTCCCGGCGGAACCAAATGTACGCCGCGCTGCGCTCCCTGGCGATCACCGATCCGGACCAGCGCCAGCCCTTCGACGAGGTGTTCTCCGAGTTCTTCGAAGGTCTCATTCGGCTCCCGCCGACGGCGGAGCAGCACTCAGAGCTGGCCACGACCACAGCCACACGACCCATCCTGCAGTCGCTCGGACAGGCTCCCAGCACAGACACCACGTCGCGTCAGGGCGCGTCAGCGATGGAGAACCTGGCCAAACGAGACTTCGCCGAGCTCGACGAGGACCAGTTGGCAGAGGCTCGACGTCTGGTGATGGCGATGATGTGGACACCCTCCGAACACAAGACGCGCCGATGGCTCCGGACCAGCGGCGGGCCGAACCCAGACCTGCGTCGCACCCTGCGGGGGACAGTCCGCCCTGAGGGCGACCTGATGCCGATCGTGAGACGGCAGAGACGCAGGAGACAGCGGCCGCTCATCATCATCGCCGACATCTCGGGGTCGATGGAGAGATACGCCGACCTCTTCCTGGTCTTCGCCCACGCCGCACAGCGCCGTCTCGACGATGTCGAGGTGTTCACCTTCTCCACGCGCCTGACCCGGATCACCGAGGAACTGGAGCGCCGGGACACCAGGACCGCCCTGGCCAAGGTCTCGGCCGCGGTCGACGATTGGTCCGGGGGAACCAAGATCGGAGAGGCGTTCGCCGAGTGGAACCGCCTGTGGAGTCGACGTCTCGCCCGAGGCGGGCCGATCGCCCTGGTGCTCTCAGACGGCTGGGACTGCGGAGACCCCGAATTGCTCCGGCTCGAGATGTCCCGTTTCTCCCGCTCCGTCCACCGGGTCATCTGGCTCAATCCGCTGGCGGCCCGGGAGGATTACCGGCCGGCGACTAGAGGTATGCAGGCGGTCCTCCCCCATGTCGACCACCTGCTCCCCGCAGCCAGCGTGATGGACCTCCGCGGCGTGATTCGGCTCCTCGATTCGCTGCAGCGTTAGAAATCTCCTCGTTCGCATGCATCGCTCACCAACACTTCTGTAGGTTCAGTGGCACTGGACACCGAGGAGGTCCCCTTGTATCCCGCCAAATTCGACTACCTGGTGCCGGCGACGCTCGAAGAAGCCCTGTCCATCCTCGCCGAGCGCGGCGAGGAGGTGAAGGTCCTCGCCGGGGGTCAGAGCCTCATCCCGATGATGAAGCTCCGCTTCGCCCGGCCGGCGACACTCCTGGACATCAATCGCCTGCCCGGTCTCGACTCGATCGAGGTGACGAACGGTCACATACGGATCCCGGCACTGACCCGCCATAACGACGTCGCCCGCTCCGAAATCATCGCATCCGAGAACACCCTGATGGCTTCGGCCGCTCCCTGGGTGGCAGACCCCATCGTCCGCAACCTGGGAACACCGGTGGGGTCGATCGCTCATCACGATCCCGAAGGCGATTGGGCGTCGGTGATGCTGGCCCTGGACGCCGAGGTGGTCGCCATCTCCAAAGAGGGTCACGCACACTTTCATCCCGGCGCCGACGGCGAGCGACCCACTGGTGGCGAGCGGGTCATCCCGATCAGCCAGTTCCTCGTCGACATGTTCACCACCTCGCTGCACCCGAGTGAGATGGTCACCGAGCTTCGGGTTCCCCGCTATGAGCGGGGGGGCGGCAACTATCAGAAGCTCGAACGCAAGGTCGGCGACTACGCCACCGTTGGAGTCGCCGCCCATCTCGAGCTCGATGACGACGATCGGATGAGCAACGCCGGGCTCGCGCTCACCTCCGTGTACGCCTCCAACCTCAAGGTGACCGAAGCCGAGGAGCTCCTAATCGGTGAGGCCCCTGGCGAAGAGCTGTTCGCCGAGGCGGGACGTATCGCCGCGGCGACATGTGATCCGGCGTCCGACACCAGAGGCAGCGCCGAGTACAAGCGACACATCGTCGACGTGTTCACCCGTCGCGCCCTCGCCAAGTCGGCAGAGATCGCCCAGGGAGGCCAAGCATGAACATCACTGTCACCGTCAACGGAACCGAGCACACCGCCGACGTCGAGCCGAGACTGCTCCTGGTCGACTTCATCAGATCGAACCTGAAGCTGACCGGGACCCACATCGGGTGCGACACCACCAGCTGTGGGGTTTGCACCGTCCTCGTCGACGGCACGCCGATCAAGTCGTGCACCTACTTCGCCGTCCAGGCCGACGGCCGGTCGATCACCACCGTGGAGGGCCTGAAGCAGAACGGTGCCCTCTCACCCATCCAGGAAGCCTTCAAGGAGCACCACGGGCTCCAGTGTGGGTTCTGCACCCCGGCCATGATGCTGGTGGGAACCGCTCTGATCGCAGACAACCCCGATCCGTCCGAAGATGACATCAGGTTCGGGATCTCCGGGAACCTGTGCCGCTGCACCGGCTATGTCAACATCGTCAAATCGATCCAGGCCGCCGCCACGGCCACGAGGGAGGGCGCCAGCTCATGACCGCGACAGTCCACGAACCGAAAACCACACCAGAGATCGGTGGCCTCGGCCACAGCAGGCGGCGGGTCGAAGACGCCCGGTTCATCGAGGGTCGCGGCAACTACGTCGACGACATCGAGCTGCCAGGGATGCTCCACATGGCGATCCACCGCGCCCCCACGGCCCACGCCAAGATCCTCTCGATCGACACCTCCGCGGCGGAAGCAGTCGAGGGGGTCATCGCCGTGGTCACCGGCGAGCTCCTCGCCCAGTACGAACTGGCGTGGATGCCCACCCTCTCCGGTGACACCCAGGCCGTTCTGGCGACAGACAAGGTCCGCTTCCAGGGCCAGGAGATCGCCGCAGTCATCGCCACCGACCGCTACATCGCCGAGGACGCCGCCGAGCGAATCCAGGTGGAGTACGAAGACCTCGAGCCGATCGTCAGCCCACAGCGGGCACTCGAGGACGACGCTCCCCTGATCAGGGACGACAAGGAGGGTCAGGACTCGAACCTGTGCTACACCTGGGAGTCGGGGGACAAGGCAGCGGTAGATGAGGCTTTCTCGAAAGCGGCCAAGGTGGTGAGCCTCGATACCTTCTATCCGCGCTCTCACCCCGCACCACTGGAGACCTGCGGGATCGTGGCCGACGTCGACTCGGCCACCGGTCAGGCCACCCTGTACATGACCTCGCAGGCTCCACATGCCCACCGCACCGTGTTCGCCCTGGTGGCGGGTCTGCCCGAACAGAACATCCGGATCATCTCTCCCGACATCGGCGGCGGATTCGGCAACAAGGTCCCCGTATACCCGGGATACGTGGTGGCCACGGCCGCATCGCTGGTGATCGGCAAGCCGGTCAAGTGGGTGGAGACGCGCACCGAGAACCTGATCTCCACGGGGTTCGGGCGCGACTTCCACATGAGGGGTGAGCTTGCGGTCGACGCCGAGGGGAAGATCCTGGCCCTCAAGGTCGACATGTTGTCCGACCAGGGAGCCTTCTTCGCCGATGCCCAGCCCACCAAGTTCAAGGCGGGTCTGTTCCACATCGTCACCGGGTCGTACGACTACCCAGCGGCGTATGTGAGCACCCGCGGGGCCTACACCAACAAGGCTCCGGGCGGGGTCGCCTACCGCTGCTCCTTCCGGGTGACGGAGGCGTCGTACCTGATCGAACGTCTGGTGCAGAACGCCGCCTATGAGATCGGCATGGACCCCGCCGAGTTCCGGGCGAAGAACTTCATCCAGCCGGACCAGTTCCCCTACGCCACACCCACCGGCTTCGTCTACGACTCCGGCGACTACGAGAAGGCCATGCGTCTCGCGATGGACATGGTCGGTTACGACGAGATCCAGAGAGAGAAGGAAGAGGCCCGCGAGGAGGGGAGACTCGTAGGCATCGGGATGGCCAGCTTCACCGAGGTGGTCGGGGCCGGGCACGGCGAGGACTACGACATCCTCGGGTTGAAGATGTTCGACTCGGCCGAGCTGCGTGTGCACCCCACCGGCAAGGCCATCCTGAAGCTCGGGGTTCGCAGTCAGGGGCAGGGGCACGAGACGACGTTCGCCCAGATCGTCGCCGAGGAGTTGGGTATCCCCGCCTCCGACGTGAAGGTGGTCGAGGGCGACACGGACAACACGCCGTACGGGCTGGGCACCTATGCCTCCCGGAGCACCCCGGTCGCGGGAGCCGCCACCGCCATGGTCTCCCGCAAGCTGCGCGAGAAGGCAAAGAAGATCGCCGCCCACCTACTCGAGGCGTCGGAGGAAGACCTCGAGTGGGAAACGGGAAAGTTCTTCGTGGCCGGCGACCCGGACAGCTCGGTGACGATCCAGGACATCGCCTTCGCCGCCTACACCAACCCGCCGCCCGACATCGAAGCCGGGCTCGAGGGAGTCAACTACTACGACCCACCCAATATGACTTACCCGTTCGGCACCTACATCGTGGTGGTAGACGTCGACGCGGACTCAGGCCAGTGGAAGGTGCGACGCATGGTGGCGGTCGACGACTGCGGGGTTCGCATCAACCCGATGGTGGTAGAAGGCCAGATCCATGGTGGCCTCACCGAGGGATATGCCATGTCTTCGATGCAGTACATCACCTTCGACGAGCAGGGCAACTGCATCGGGTCGAACTTCTCCGACTACCTGATCCCGACGGCATGGGAGACACCGCGCTTCGAGTTGGGGGAGACGGTCACCCCCTCGCCACACCACCCCATCGGGGCCAAGGGCGTCGGCGAGTCGGCCACGGTCGGCTCGCCTGCGGCCTACGTCAACGCCGTCATCGACGCCCTCCAGCATCTGGGGATCGACAATATCGACATGCCGGTGTCTTCCGACCGGGTGTGGGCAGCAATGGAGCAAGCGAAGGCCTGATGAACCGGGAACTGCTGGAGCTCGCTGCGGACTTGAGCCGCCGGCACCGGCCCTTCCTCACCGCGACCGTCGTGTGGGCGCGCGGTCCCTCCTCGGGCAAGCGGGGTGCGACCGCGATCATCGAGCCCGACGGGACGGTGCACGGCTGGATCGGAGGGGCCTGCGCCAAGCCCGTGGTGATTCGGGAGTCGAGCGAGGCCATGTTCGATGGCAAACCCAGGCTGCTCTTCCTGGGTACCGAGGAAGACATCGCGATGGTGGAGAACCGTCCAGACGTGACCACCGTCCCGATATCGTGCACTTCCGAAGGAGCCCTGGAGGTGTTCCTGGAACCGATGCTCCCCCAACCGCATCTGGTGATCATCGGTGGATCACCCGCCGTGAGAACCCTGGTCACCCTCGCCGAGAACCTCGACTGGAGGGTGGACGTCGTCGACGAGGACCTCGAGCTGCCGGAGGTCTCTCCGAGCACCGCCATCGTCGTCGCCACCCAGGGTCACTACGACGAGCCGGCAGTCGAAGTGGCCCTGGCCACCGAAGCCGGCTACGTCGGCCTGGTCGCCTCGAAGAAGCGCGCCCAGACGATCACCGGCTATCTGCGTGACCGTGGCCTCGCCGAGGATCAGGTGACTCGTGTCATCGCCCCGGCAGGAATCGACCTGGGTCACATCGCCCACCGCGAGATCGGGGTGTCGATCGTCGCCGACCTGGTGAAACGTCGCGCCGCCGGTGAGCTGAGAGGCTGGCCGGTGCCTGCCGAGAAGCCGCACATCGCCATCGACCCGGTGTGTGACATGGAGGTCGAGGTGGCCACCGCTCGCTGGATCAGTGAGCACGACGGTGAGACCTTCTACTTCTGCGCACCTGGCTGCAAGGCCGCCTTCGAGAAGTCACCGGCCCAGTACGCTGGGGTGCGATGAGAAGCCAGCTCGCCCTGCGCGACAAGTGGGCCGATGAGGGAAAGAAAGTCGCCGTGGCCACCGTCATCAAGGTCCACGGCAGTGCCCCGCGGCCGGAAGGCTCCAAGTTCCTGGTCTCCTCCGACGGTGACATGGAGGGGTCGGTGAGCGGTGGCTGCGTCGAGAACGACGTCTTCGTCCACGCCCAAGAGGTCATCGAGACCGGCGAGCCGAAGAAGGTGACCTACGGCATCGCCGACGAGGATGCCTTCGAGGTGGGGATGTCCTGCGGGGGCACCATCGACGTTTTCATCGAGCCCTGGTGAAAGAGGTAAACCAGGCCATACGGGAGATCCTCGACGCCGAGGTCTTCGGTTCGGTGGTCACCCTGGTCGAAGGGCCCGCCATGGGCCGGAAAGCCGTCGTCGACGGCTCGGGGGAGATCGTGGCCGGATCCCTGCCCGACGACATCGTCTCCGACGTCACCGAGGACGCGGTGACCCTGATGGGACATGAGCAGCACCGCACCCTCGACTACGGGGACCACTCCGCCTTCATCGAGACCCTGGCTCCGCCACCCGACCTGCTCGTGTTCGGGGCGGTGCACATCGGCCAGGCTCTGGCCTCGTTCGGGACCCAGATGGGATATCGGGTGACCGTGGTCGACTCCAGGGCACCGTTCGTCACCGAGGAACGGTTTCCCACCGCTCATAGGCTCCTGGTGGGCTGGCCAAGGGACCTGATGGACCAGATCACCTTCGACCGCCGCACCTGGGTGGTTGTCCTCTCCCACGATCCCCGTCATGAGACGCCTCCCCTGCAGGCGGCTTTGAAGGCGGACACCCGCTACATCGGGGCCATGGGATCTCGGCGCACCCACCGTCTCCGGGTGGAGCGTCTCAAAGAGCTCGGATCCGGTGACGATGACATCTCCAGGATCCACTCTCCCATCGGCCTCGACATCGGAGCCGAGACCCCCCAGGAGGTGGCGGTCTCCATCCTCGCCGAGATGACCCTAGTGCGATATGGGGCGGGCACCGGGGTCTCGCTCAGGGGCGTCGAGGGCCGGGTGCACAAACAGCGCGGCGACGCCTGAGGTTCAGTCCACCCGGCTGAAGAGGTCGACGATATTGCCCTCGGGATCGGTGAGATAGATGAAACGGGCAGTGGTCCCGGAGGGGCCCTGCCACTCGACCACCTCGCCCAACTTGGCTCCACCCGCCGCCACCACCTTCCCGATGGCCGTCTCCAGGTCGTCGACCTGGAAGGCGAGTTGCCCGTTGCCGGGCCGATAGTCAGTCCCATCCCTCGGGAGTGTCACCTTCGATCGAGTACAACTCGAGAACCGGCCCGCGGTCACCGCGACCGGGCAACCGCAGGGTGGAGAGGGTGACTGTCCCATCGGGAACGCCCACGCCTCGGGCGACGACACTGTCGGTGGACAGCGGGGGCACGACGACCTCGCAGTCGAGGGCTTCCTCGTAGAAGCCCACCAACAGATCGAGGTCACGGGCGAGGATCTTCACCTGGTCGAATCGCACGGACCCACAGGCTAAACCGGTCGGAGGATTCCATCTACTCTCGACTCATGCTCTTGGAGAGAGAGGAGCTCCTGGCGTCGTTGGAGGAGGGGCTCCGAGAAGCAGCACGCGGAAGCGGATCGATGGCACTGATTTCCGGCGAAGCGGGCGCGGGGAAGACATCCCTGATTCGGGCATTCATCGAATCCTTGGACGATTCCACCCTGGTCATCGAGGGAGCGTGCGATCCGCTCACCACGCCCCGCCCGCTGAGCCCGCTCCACGACTTCGCCGCCGATCCGACGTCGGGGTTGGCTGGACTGACCGCCGGCAACCGGCCGGTCATCGAGATCTTCGCCGAAGTGCTCGAGAGGCTCCGACGTTCGACGCGGCCGGTTCTGATGGCGATCGAGGACATCCA
>CAZLEQ010000027.1:0-39443 GCA_964558575.1 uncultured Acidimicrobiaceae bacterium
ATGGGCATGCCGTGCAGCGGCCCCCGGTCGTTGCCCGCCGCCAAAGCTTCGTCTGCCGCCTGCGCCGCTGCCATGGCCCCCTCGCGGTCGAGGGTCAGGTAGGCGTGGAGCTGGGCCTCCGTCCGGTGTGCCCGGTCGAGGACGGCTTCGAGTAGCTCGACCGCGGTGGTCTCTCCCGCTCGGAGCCGCCGTCCCGCCTCGACGATGGTGAGCTCGTGGAGGGCACTCACTCCGTCTCCATGGCCGGCGGGGCGACGAAGAAACCGTTGATGGTCTCGGGAGCCTGGGACAAGACCTCACCGCGGTCGAGCGAGGGCCGGATCTCGTCGTCGCGGAAAGCGTTCTCGAAGCGGAGCGGATGGGAAGCCTCCACGGCGGGCTCACCCTCCAGGGACTGCACCCTGGCAGCGTGGTCGAGGATGTCGGCCAGCTGGGCCTTGTAGCTCTCCAGCTCTTCCTCGGTCAGGCCGAGACGGGCGAGCCGGGCGACATGGGCGATGTCGATCTCAATGGGCATGAGCGGGCGAGTGTAGGAACACCGACGAAGCTCTACGAGAGGACCCCCGCCAGGGCCCGGTAGGCCCAGTCGAGGTCCGTGAGGTCGATCGACTCTCCCGGCTTGTGGGCCAGAGATGTCTCTCCGGGGCCGAAGTTCACCGCGGGAATGCCGCTCGCCGCCAGCTGCGCCACGTCGGTCCACCCCTGCTTGTGGGAGACGGACGCCCCGGCGGCCTCGGCGAGAACCTGGAACAGGGGATGGGAAATCTCGGGATAGGCGGCCGGCGCGGCGTCGGCCACCTCGAACAAGTCGGCGGCGGCACAGACCTGACGCAGCCGTTCCACCGCCTCGTCCAGGGTCCGGTCGGGCGAGAACCTGTAGTTCACGTTGAGATCGAAACGGGACGGGATGACATTGTTGGCCACTCCCCCCGATGCCCGGGTCACGGTGATCACCTCCTTGAACCGGAGACCCTCGATCGGGTGGACCTCCGGCTCGAGGGTGTCCATCATCGTGAGGAAGTCGCCCGCCCGGGTTATCGCATTGACTCCCAACCAGGGACGGGCGGAATGGGCCGCCTCGCCCACGAAGCCGACCGTGGCGTTGATCGAGCCCTGGCACCCGGCGTGGAGCTCCCGGTTGGTCGGCTCCATGACGATGCCCGCTTCGGCGGAAACCAGCCCGGGGATCGTCTCCAGGATCTTCCCGAGCTCGTTGCCTGCCATCGGGCCCTCCTCCCCGGCATAGAACACGCCGACGATCCGGTCGGTGCCCAGATCTTCGATGAGATGGACCATCACCGCCAACCCCCCTTTCATGTCGGTGGCACCGAGGCCGAAGAGGCGACCGTCCTCGATGCGCGCCCCAACATGGCCTTGCAGGGGCACCGTGTCCGTGTGCCCGACCAAGAGCACCTTGCCCGGGCCCGGATCGCCGACCACCAGGGAGTTGCCAACGGTCCGTGTCGGCAGCCCGACGAGCCGAGCCGCCAGCTCGTCGCGGATCGCCGCCTCGTTGCCGGTCTGAGAGGGTATGTCGACCAGCCAGGCGAGGGTCGAGGCAAGGGATGGCTTCACGGCGGACAAGGTAGTACCAGCAGTTACCCTCTCCCTCTGTGATCACGGACTCGATCGAGGCAGTCGGTCTCGCCACTCTCGCCGGAGACAAGGTGCTCGACGTGTGGTACCCCGACCCCACGGACGCCGGCGCCGACCTCTCCGACATGGAGCTGGTCGACGAGGCCCGGGGCGTGGAGACCCGGGTGGTGAGGACGACGATCGAGGACCTCTCCCAGCCCCCGACGAGCCCCGAGGATGCCTATCTGCGGCTCCATCTCCTCTCGCACCGGGTCCACAAACCCCACGACATCAGCGTGGATGGGATCTTCGGTGTGCTCAACAACGTGGTGTGGACCACAGAGGGACCGTGCGATGTGGACGAGTTCACCACGGTGAAGCAGAGGCTCATCGCCTCTGGCCGGGATCCAGCGGTGACCTCCGTCGACAAGTTCCCCCGCATGATCGACTATGTCATCCCCGATGGGGTGCGGATCGCCGATGGTGATCGGGTCAGGCTCGGCGCCTATCTGGGCGAGGGCACCACGGTGATGCATGAGGGTTTCGTCAACTTCAACGCCGGGACGCTGGGGACGTCGATGGTAGAGGGGCGGATCAGCTCCGGAGTCGTCGTGGGCCACGGATCCGATGTGGGCGGTGGGGCCTCGATCATGGGCACGCTGTCTGGTGGCGGCACCGAGGTGATCAGCATCGGGTCGAACTGCCTGCTCGGCGCCAACTCGGGCATCGGGATCTCTCTCGGTGACGGATGCATCGTCGAAGCGGGGCTCTACGTGACCGCCGGGACCATCATCACCCTCCCCCACGGGGAGCTGGCCAAGGGACGGGAACTCTCCGGCGTGAACGGCATGCTCTTCAGACGCAACTCCGTCTCCGGGGCCGTCGAGGCCTTCCCCCGGAGCGGGTCGTGGGGCGGGCTCAACGAGGCACTGCACGCCAACTGATGCCATATCGACTCATCTACGCCGGACTTGCCCTGGTGGGTGTGGCCGCCATCGCCCTGGGCATCGTGCTCACCCCGACGGGGGAAACGGTCGACCTGCCCGGCCCCCTCGAGTCGATCTCCCCCCAACCGGGCGCCCTGGTCCCTCCCCAGACCGCGATCGAGATCGATCTGGAGGTGGGGTATCGCGCCGAGATCGTCGTCAACGGCTGGCCGATCAACGACGCCACCTTCGTCGAGGCCACCGGTGTCTACCGCTGGGCGCCGAGTCCCAGCCATCCCACGATCACCGAGTGGACCCCGGGGGAGCACACGGTTCGCGTCACCTGGGACACCTACACCGGGATGCCCGACACCGGCAGTTTCGAGTGGACCTTCCGAGTTGGGTGAGCGGCCCCTCAGCCCTCCACCACCGATAACCCCTTCTCGAGCAGGTCCTCGAACACTTCTCCGTACACGATGGGGATTCCCAACTCCTCGGCCCTGGTGACCTTCGCCGCGCCCGGAGACTCCCCCACGATCAGGGCGGTGGTCTTCTTGGACACCGACCCGGTCGCCTTCCCTCCCCGGGCCTCGATGGCGGCCTGAGCCTCCTCGCGGGTGAGCCCTTCGATGGCCCCGGAGATGACGAAGGTGGCTCCGATGAGGAGGTCGGAGGCGACCTCCTCCTCAGGATCTTCGCGGAGACGAACCCCCGCCTCACCGAGTTTCTCGACCAGGGCGCGATTGGCCGGGTCGGACGACCACTCGACCACTCCAGCTGCGATCTTCGGGCCGATGCCGTCGATGGCGGAGATCTCCTCCTCCGCGGCGTTCATCAACTCCCCGATCCCCCCGAAGTGACGGGATAGCAGACGGGCGACGGTGCCGCCGACATGACGGATGCCGAGGGCGGTCAACAGACGCGCCACCGGTCGGTCCTTCGCCGCCTCGATGGCCTCGGCGAGATTGCGCACGGAGACCCCTCCCCACCCCTCGACGTCGAGCAGCCGGCCGGCGTCGAAGGTGAAGATGTCGGCGGGATCGCTGATCCAGCCCTTTTCCAACAGGAGGTCGATGGTCTTGTAGCCCAAGTGCTCGATATCCATGCCCCCCCGGCCGGCGAAGTGGAACAGCCACTCCCTCACTCGCGACGGGCACTCGAACCCACCGGTGCAGCGGGCCACCGCCTCGCCTTCGGGTCGCACGATGGGATGACCACAGAAGGGACAGTCATCCGGCATCGACCATGTCTTCTCCCCGCCGGTGCGGGCGGCGACCACGGGACCAACCACCTCGGGGATCACATCTCCCGCCCGGCGCACCACCACCCGGTCACCGATGCGGATGTCCTTGGCCAGGATCTGGTCCTCGTTGTGGAGGGTGGCCATGCCCACCTTCGCCCCGCCGACGAAGACCGGCTCGAGTACCGCGAAGGGCGTGGCGGCGCCGGTACGACCGATGTTGATCTCGATCCCCTTCAACGTGGTCACCTGCTCCTCGGGCGGGAACTTGTAGGCGATCGCCCAGCGTGGGGCCTTGGCCGTGTAGCCGAGAGCGTCCTGGTCGGCCAGCGAGTCGACTTTGATCACGACTCCGTCGGTTTGGTAGGGCATGTCGTTGCGCTCGGCCTCGGCGCGGTTCACGTACTCGAACACCTCGTCGATGCGGTCGAGGACTCGGGTGGACGGGTTGGTTCGCAGCCCGAGACTCCTCATGTACTCCAGCGTCTCGGAATGGGTATCGAAGTCGGGACCGCCCTCGATCAGGCCGAGTTGGTAGATCCAGATCTCGAGACGACGGCTGGCGGTCACCGCGGGGTCTTTCATCCGCACACTGCCGGCGGCGGCATTGCGGGCATTGGCGAACACCGGTTTGCCCTCCTCCATCTGACGCTCGTTGAGGGCATCGAAGGCCGTATAGGGCATGTAGACCTCCCCGCGCGCCTCGAGGACGGAGGGGACGTCGTCTCCGAGGAGCCGGAGCGGTATCGACTCCAGGGTGCGCAGGTTGGCGGTGATGTCCTCGCCCACGGTTCCGTCACCGCGGGTGGCTCCGGTGTCGAACACCCCGTCGCGATAGGTGAGGACGACGGCGAGACCGTCGATCTTGAGCTCGCAGACGTATCCGGAAGGGGGCCGGCCCAGCTGGCGTTCCATCCGGGTCTCCCAGGAGGCCAACTGCTCTCTGGACTCCGCATTGTCCAGGGAGAACATGGGCCGGAGATGGGTCACGGGTCGGAACAGCTCCCCGACCGCGGTGCCCACCCGCTGGGTGGGGCTGTCCAGGGTGACCTGCTCGGGGTGCTGACCCTCGAGTTCGATCAGCTCGCGCAGCAGAGCGTCGAACTGAGCATCGGAGATGACCACCTCGCCGGTCACGTAGTAGCGGTGGTTGTGCTCCCTGATCTGAGCGCGCAGCTCTTCGATTCGCTCGGAGACCTCTGGCATGGCGAGGACGTTAACGCCGGGTCGTGTCAGGTCTTCGACCGGAGAAGACCTCGGTCCGATACTCGACTTCCACCGTCCCGCCCCAGCTCTCGACCTCCGCGGCCAACCCGTCCAGCAGGCGGGTCCGCTCCGGCTCCTCCAGCATCATGTGGTCGCTGTAGGTGGAGTAGAGCGCCCGGTAACTCCGGGCGCTCAGCTGATCGGACCAGTCATGGGTGAACCGGCTCACATCGACCAGACCGGCGGCTTCCATGTCGGCCCCCCAGTCGTGGGCGTCACGTCGCTTGATCCGCTCGTCGCACTCGGCCAGTAGGTGCGGAGCGTGTCGGGCGTATAGCTCGGGGTGTCGGCCATAGCGATCGCGGGGGATGTTCCACAACAATGCCACGACTCCACCGGGACGCAGTAGCGACCGGACCTTGGCGAAACCGATCTCGGGGTCCACCCAGTGCCAGGCCTGGGCGGCATAGATGAGGTCGACCGAGCCCGGCTGGGCATCCCAATCCTCGAAGGTGGTCACCGTGACCGACACCCCGGGAAGCCTCTTCGACTCGAGGATCGCCGCCATCTGTGGGGAGGGCTCGAGACAGGTGAGCGCCAGACCCGGTCTCGCCATCGCCTCGGTGGCCTTTCCGGTGCCCGCTCCAACCTCGACGGCGTGCGCTGCGGCCACCCGGCCGCGCACATGTTCAATGGCGGCGGCCGGGTACGACGGCCGGGCATCGTCGTAGGTCCCAGCGTCTCTCCCGAAGATGACGGCGCGCCCGGTGTCCTCCACGTCAGCCGGTGGCGGTGATCAGGGCACCGCCCAACACCACGTCGCCTTCGTAGAAGGCGACGGTCTGCCCCGGAGCCACCGCCTCCTGCGGCTCGTCGAACTTCAGAGTGAGCCCGGTGAGCCAGGCCGGCACCGGCTCTCCGTGGGCCCGGTACTGGGCTGTCACCGGCCCCTCCGAGCCGGTCCCGGACGTCGAGGTGAGCTGGTCGAGCTCCACGCTCTGGACCTGGAGCTCGTGTCGGCGGCCAATGACCACGGTGGCGGTGTTGGCGTCGATCCCGGTGACGAAGCAGGGCTCGCCGACGGCCACCCCCAGCCCGCGTCGCTGGCCGATGGTGAAACCGACGATCCCGTCGTGGGTCCCGACCTCGTCTCCCCCCGAGTCGACCACCCTCCCGGGCTCGAAGACCTCGGGGGCAACCTCACGGAGGAATCCCCGGTAGTCACGTTGCCCGACGAAGCAGATGTCCATCGACTCGGGCTTGTGGGCGGTGCGCATGCCCATGCCGGCGGCCATCCGCCGGACCTCCCTCTTGGTCAACTCACCCACCGGGAAACGGGTGCGGGACAGCTCCCGCTGGGTGAGCATCGAGAGCACGTACGACTGGTCCTTCCCGGGGTCGGCGCCGCGGAGGAGTTGCCAGGTCCCTGCCGCCTCACGGCTCCGGGCGTGGTGGCCGGTGACCAGCACGTCGCATTCGAAGGCGTCGAGACGGGAGAGGAGCCGGTCGAACTTCACGGTTCTGTTGCACTCGATGCAGGGGTTGGGGGTTCGGCCGGTGGCATAGCCGGAGACGAATCGGGCGATCACACCGTCACCGAAGTCGTCGGTGTGGTCGAGGACGTAGTAAGGAATGTCGAGCTGTGCCGCCACCCGGCGAGCGTCCTCGGCGTCGGACACGGTGCAGCACCCCGCGGTGGGAGCCTCCCCGTTCGGGCCGGACCACAGCTTGAGGGTCACCCCCATGACGTCGTGGCCGGCGTCCTTCATCAGGGCGGCGGCCACCGAAGAGTCCACTCCCCCGGACATGGCGACCAGAACTTTCAATCTGCCCCCCGTTATCCCAGCCTGGAGACGAGGTCGACGACGATGGAAGCGGCCTCGTCGGCCTCCTCTCTCGTCGAGGTCCACCCGAAAGTGAATCTGACGCTCTCCCGGGCCTGGTCGGGAGTGAGGCCCATGGCCTCCAGGACGTGGGAGACCATGGCCGCGCCCGACTGACAGGCCGATCCGGCCGAAGCGGCGACACCATGTTGGTCGAGGAGCATGAGGAGAGTCTCGTTGCGGACAGCGGGGAAGCGAACGTTGAGATGGTGGCTGGAACGCCCTTTCTCCGGCGTGTTCACCACCACACCTTCGACCGTGGAGAGAAGACGCTGCTCGAAGTGGTCGCGGATCCCCCGGATCTCGTTCTCGAACCGCTCCCGATCGGCCAGCGCCTCCTCCACGGCGGTGGCGATCCCCACGGCCGAGGCGACGTCGTGGGTGCCGGAACGTCTGCCCAGCTCCTGGCCACCGCCGTGAATCACCGGCTCCAGCGCGACACCGTCACGCACGTAGAGGATGCCCGACCCCTTGGGACCGCCGAACTTGTGCGCCGAGATGGTGAGCAGGTCGATGCCCAGGGTGTCGACGTCGATGGCCTCGCACCCGAATGCCTGCACCGCGTCGGTGTGGCACAGGGTCTCGGGGTTGGCTCGCTTCACCGCCTCGGAGACCGCGGCAACGTCCTGGACCGTCCCGGTCTCGTTGTTGACCATCATCACCGAGACCACGGCGGTGTCCTCGGTGACGGCTCCGGCGATCTCATCCGGGTCGACTCGCGCCTCCGAATCCACTCCGACGATGCTCACCGACATGTCCAGGCGCTTGAGGAAGTCGGCGGTCTCCAGGACCGCCTCGTGCTCTATGGCGGAGGTGACCATCCCCTGGCGGGAAGTGTTGTTGAACACCGAGCCCTTGATGGCGAGGTTGTCGCTCTCGGTGCCGCCCGAGGTGAAGACGACCTCGAGGGGCTTGGCCCCGAGGACGGCGGCAATCTTCTCCCGTGATTCCTCGAGGGCGTTCTTGGCCATACGCGACACGCCATGGACCCCGGAGGGATTGCCGAAGGTGTCGTTGGCGAAAGGCGCCATGGCCTCCCAGACCTCCGGGCGCATCGGCGTGGTGGCAGCGTGATCGAGGTAGATCATCGCCGGATATTGTCGCATGAAGTGACATGGCACGCATAGCCGTCTCCAGGAACATGAGCGTTCCCCGTGACCGGGTCTGGACTGCCCTCGCCGACCTGGGCTCTCATGCCGACTGGATGCGAGACGCCGAGTCGATCGTCTTCATCGGTGGGCAACGGACCGGAGTGGGGACCCGCATGGAGGTGAAGACCGTGGTCGGGCCGTTGCGAACGGTCGACATCATGGAGGTGGTCGGCTGGGAGGAGGGTCACTCCATCGAGGTGAGCCACCAGGGTCTGGTCAAGGGGGCCGGTGTGCTCGGGGTATCCGGCAGCGGCGAGCTCACGGTGGTCAGCTGGGTCGAGGAGCTGACCTTTCCCTGGTGGCTCGGTGGCGCGGTCACCGCCTGGCTGGTCCGGCCGGTCCTGGCAGCCATCTGGCGGGGGAACCTGCGCCGGCTCGAGGAGACCCTCAGCGGCCCTTGAATTCGGGCTCCCGCTTGTCGACGAAGGCGTTGACCCCCTCGACGGCGTCGTCGGTGGCGAAGCTGGCCTGGAAGCCCTGCTGCTCGATGTCGAGAGCCTGATCGAGGGGCACCCCCCGCCCCGCCGTCAGCGCCCTCTTGGCCGCGGCGATGGCGAGTGTCGCCTTGGTCGCCCAATCGGCGGCATCGCTCATCGCCGTCTCCAGGACGTCGTCGGTGGGAAGCACCTTGTCGGCATAGCCGATCGCCAGCGCTTCCTCCCCCCCGACCTGCCGCCCGGTGTAGACGAGGTCCTTTGCCTTCTGGAACCCCACCACCCGTTGCAGACGCTGGGTGCCACCGGCCCCGGGTATCAGCCCCAGGAGGACCTCGGGCTGGCCGATCTTGCCGTCTTCTGACATGTATCTGAAGTCACATCCCAGCGACAACTCGCAACCGCCGCCCAGGGCGTAGCCATGCACTGCGGCGATGGTGGGCTTGGCCAGGGCGTCGAGCTTGGCGATGGCCTGGAGCAAGCTCGATGCGGTGGTCTCACGGCCACCCGAGTCGAACGTCTCTTTGAACCCCTTGATGTCGGCACCGGCGGCGAAGTGCGGCTGCCCGGTCACCACCACCGCCCGGATCTCTGGGTCCTGACAGCCGGTGAATGCCTCATCCAGCTCCAGGGCCACCTGTTCCGACAGGGCGTTGACCGGGGGCCGATCGAGACGGACCAGAGCGACCGCGCCCTCCCGAATGACTTCCACGAATTCCATGGCGCGACCTTATACCGACGGGTTGCTGGTGACACCGGGGAGATCCCGCATCGCCGGTCGGCGCCCTGCGGGAATGGGCTCCACCCGCATCCGGGCGTCCACCACCACCACACCGTCTCCCGGGGCCAGCACCTTCACCGGGTTGAGGTCCATCTCCATCAGCTCTGGTACCACCGAGATCAGGGCTGAGACACGCCCCAGGGCTTCTTCCAAGTCAGGCACGTCCCCTTCGGGGGCGTTCCGATACCCCTCGAGGAGCGGGAAGCTCTGAGTCTCCCGCACCATCTCGCCCGCGTCGACGTCGGTGATCGGCTGGAGGCGGAAAGCTACGTCCTTGAGCAGCTCCACGTAGACCCCTCCGAGCCCGAAGACCACCATCGGGCCGAAGTTGGGATCCTGCGCCATGCCGATGAGGACCTCGTGCCCTCCCGGTATGTACTCCTGCACCAGAGCTCCCTCGTGGCTGGGAACGGCCGAGGTCACCTGGGCGAATGCACGTTCCACCTCTTCGTCCCCCTCGACGTCGAGGGCAACGCCTCCGACGTCCGACTTGTGGAGCGCATCCTCGCTGATGACCTTCAGGACCACCTTCCCGCCGATCTCGCTGGCGATGGTCTTTGCCTCCTCGACCGACGTGGCGACCCTGGAGACCGGGGTGCGCAGACCGGCGTGCCTCAGGCAACGGTCCAACTCGTCGGGCTCGAGCCACCCCCCTGCGGGGCCGAGACGCTGCAGGGCCGGCTCGATCACGTCGCGGATCCGGTCGAAGGCTTCCTGGTCGAACTCCATCGCCTGACCCTGGTCTCGCTCCCTCCACTCGCCGTGACCGACGGCACGGGACAGGGCTTGAGCGGCGGCCTCGGGGAAGGTGTAGGTGGGTATGGACCTCCGATCGGGGCCACCGGCGAGGAGATCGGCGGCACCTTCCGCCTGCATGAACACCGAGAGGAGGGTGACAACCCCGCTATGACTCTCCTGGCAGTCACGCAGGGCGCGGGCGATTCCCACCGCCCCCTCGGTGGTGGTGGGAACGTAGATGACCATCACCGAGTCGACCTCGCCCGACTCGAGGAGCAGCGCAGTGGCGTGCTCGAACTCGTCCGGGCCCCCAGAGGCGATGAGGTCGACCGGATTGTGCGTCGATGCCTCTGCCGGGAGGCGGGCGGCGATCTGGCTCTGCAACTCCGGGGACAGCTCTGGCAGATGCAAGCCGTTCGCCTCGAGGGCGTCGGCGGCGAGGATGCCGGGACCGCCGGCGTTGGTGATGATGCCAACCCGCCTACCGCCAGGGACTGGCTGGTTGGCGAGGAGGCTGGCCGTGTCGAACAGCTCCTCGATGGTGTCGACCCTGATCACCCCGGCCTGGCGAAACAACGCGTTGACCGCCTCGTCCGATGAGGCCAGGGCTCCGGTGTGGGAGGATGCGGCCCGGCTGCCCGCGGTGGTGCGGCCGGACTTCACTGCGATGATCGGCTTCTTCTTGCCGACGCGACGGGCGATGCGGGAGAACTTCACCGGATTCCCGAAGGACTCCAGATACAGGGTGATCACATCGGTCTGAGGGTCGTCCTCCCACGACATGATCAGGTCGTTGCCACTGACATCGGCCTTGTTGCCCACCGAGACGAACTGGGAGATCCCGATGTTGTTGCGGGTGGCGTAGTCGAGGATGGCGATGCCGAGGGCACCCGACTGCGATGACATGGCCACGTTGCCTGGCGGCGGGTACACGGGTGCGAAGGTGCCGTTGAGCCGCACTGCATCCGAGGTGTTGAGCAGCCCCATGCAGTTGGGCCCCACCATCCGCATGCCGGAGTCCCTGACGATGTCGAGGAGACGCCGCTCCTCCGCGGCGCCCTCCTCGCCGATCTCGGAGAACCCCGCCGAGATCACCACCACCCCGCGCACTCCGACGTCGGCGCACTCCAGGGCGACCTGGCTGACCAGAGGTTGTGGCACCACGATGAAGGCGAGGTCGACCTCGTCGGGCACGTCGCCGATCGTGGGGTAGGCCTTGACCGACCTCACCACACGGGCCCTCGGGTTCACCGGGTAGAGCGGGCCAACGAAGCCCTCGGAGAGGAGGTTGTGGAACAGCCGCCCGCCGATCGAGCCCCGGTCGTTCGATGCCCCGATGACTGCGATCGATCGGGGGAAGAACAGCGGGAGCAGTGAGGCGGCGACGGCTCTCTTCTCGTGATCTGCCTGGGCGGCCCGGGACTCGTCCGACTCGGAGACGGGAAAGTCGACGGTGAACACACCCGAGTCGAGGGTGCGGTTGAGCTCATAGCCCGAGTTCCGGAACACCCTCATCATCTGGCGGTTCTCGCCGAGCACGAAGGCTCGGAACCCTCTGATCCCGCGGGAACGGGCGTGGCTCGTCAGCAGCTCGAGAAGTCTGGTCCCCAGACCCCGGCCTTGCTGATCGTCGACCACCGCGAAAGCGACCTCGGCCCGATCGGTGTGACCCCGTTCCCGGTCGTATCTCCCCACGGCGACCATCTCACCGTCGTGCAGGGCGACCAGGGCCATCCGGTCGTCGTAGTCCACGTTGATGAAGTGCGCGAGCTCCTCGGGCTCGAGCGTGTGCTTCACCTGGAAGAAGCGGTAGTAACGGGACTCGGGGCCGAGACGCTCGAAGAAGGCCTTCACCAGCTCTCCGTCGTCGGGGCGGATGGGGCGGATGCGGGCACCGCCCCCATCGCGCAGAACCACGTCGAGCTCGTATTCGGACGGATACTCAGTCATGTCTCACCATCACGTCGCTCTTGACGCTAATGGGTCACCACGGGGTCGAAACCGGCCGGTGGCACGAATTGGTTGTGCCACCGCACCCGGTACAATTCGATGGCGCGGGTTCTTCGAGGAGGGAGTGGTCCGGACAAGAGGCTGACTCGACCACGCGTGTCTTCGTGGGACCCGGGCCCGGTTCCTCTCCCCTCCCCCACCCACCGGCCCGGGTCCCACGTCCTCTCATCATCGGATGAGGCCCGCAGCCAAGGCTGCGGGCCTCTCCCAGTGCCCGGGGTGGGATTCGAACCCACGCGAGCCGAAGCGGCTCAAGGGGGTTTAAGCCCCTCGCGTCTACCAGTTCCGCCACCCGGGCCGGGTTGAACGGTGTCCAAGTCAGGTTACGGCGAGTAACTCCATGGCGAGACCGTCGAGGGTGTCGGCGACGGACTGGGTGGCCGTCTCCACTCCCAGGGTGGTCATCACCGCGTCGGCGATGAGGGCCCCGCCGAGGATCGTTTCAGCCCGCTTCGGGTTCAACGTGGGAAGCCCGGCGATCTGGTCGACCGTCATCGCCGCCAAGGTCATCACCAGACCCTTGACCTCCGTGATCGTCACCGTCGCCAGGTCGACGTCCCGCTCCGCACCGCCGACGAGGCCTCCCATCTCCGTCCAGGTGCCCCCCACGCCGAGCAGGGAGCCGACACTGGGGACCACCACTGCCGCCAACATCGATCGCACCTCACGACGTGCGGTCTCCAACAGGTCGGGGGCGACGGGGCGCTCGCCGAACCAGCGCTCGGTGACCCGAACCGACCCGATGTCGAGGGAGACTTCGCTCTCCCCGGTCACGACCTCGGTGCTACCCCCGCCGATGTCGCAGACCACCCATGGCCGGCCCCCGTCCCACCCTGCGGTGGCTCCGGAGTAGGCGTAGCGCGCTTCCTCGGCCCCCGTTATCAGCCGTGGCCTCACACCGAGGGCGTTCTGGGCACGGTCGAAGAACTCCTCCCGGTTGGAGGAGTCCCGGGAGGCCGAGGTGGCCATGGCGGTCCGTCGGGAGACTCCCTCCCGATCCATGGTCGCACCGAATCTGGTGAGGGCTTCGATCGTCCGGGTGATGGCCTCCTCGCCGAGCCGACCGGCCTCGTCCACCCCCCGTCCGAGCCCGGTGACCTCTTCCCACCGGCCGACGTTCACCTCGCCATCGGTGATCAGCATGCGCATCGAGTTGGTCCCGATGTCGACGACCCCGACCTTCACGGCCGGTTGACCCATTCCGGGTTCATCCCCCCGCCCACCACACAGCGCACCTGGCAGTCGAGCGGCTCGATCCATCTCGCCACCAACTCGCCCACCGGGTTCTCCCCTCCCGCGGCATGATGGGCGTAGTGGGCGTGGAGGCACTTGACTCCCCGGGCCGCGCCGCCGACCCCACCGGACGGGGCAGGAGCGTCGAGGTCGACGATCCGTCGGTCTCTCTCGGCGGCATACGAGGCGTGGGCCCGGCCGAGGGCGGCAGCGAAAGCGGGGTCGACGGCCGACTTGGCCTCCATCCGCTTCACCCCCCCGGCTCCTTCCATCCGCCCGATCCGGGTGACGGCGAGTGGGCAGGTCAGCCAATAGAGGGTCGGGAACGGCGTGCCGTCGTCGAGATGGGGCGGGACCCGCACCACGACCGGCATCCCGAGGTGACAGCGAGCCACCACTTCGGACCGAGCGCGCAGCGGGCGCCCGATCTGGACCTCGACGACACCGCGGTCATCGTCGGCGGTCACCTCAAGGGTCCAGGTCGGCCCCGGTGAGGAACTCCCAGATCTCTTCGACCCACGTCTTGTCGACCGGCTCGGGTGCCGGCTCAACCGGGGTGGTCTGGTCGTCATCGACCCCGGGGGGGTCGAGGACCACGTAGGCAGTCTCGCCAGGGCGGACATAGCCCAGCTTCTCCCGGGCCAGTTTCTCGATCTCGGCGTCGGTCTGCAGGGCGGCGACATCAGCCCGCAGAACCGTGTTCTCGGCTTCCAGGGAGGCCAGCTCGGCGCGGGCGGACTCGACCTGCCTCTGGGAGTCGACGATCTGGCCGTAGGGCACCACCTGGGTGAGGAAGACCGCACCCATCAGCAGGATCAGCAGCGTGGCAACGGCGGTGCCCGGCCGGCGGAGGAAGTTCACCAACCCCTCCTGAAGGCATCCCAGCCGGCATAGCGCGCCTCGTCACCGAGACGCTCTTCGATGCGGAGCAGCTGGTTGTACTTGGCGGTCCGCTCCCCGCGCGCCGGTGCCCCGGTCTTGATCTGTCCGGCGTTGGTGGCCACGGCGAGGTGGGATATGAAGGTGTCCTCGGTCTCCCCGCTGCGGTGGCTCACCATGCGGGTGTAGCCGGCCCGCTCCGCGGCCTCCATGGTGTGCAGGGTCTCCGAAACGGTGCCGATCTGATTGACTTTGATGAGTATGGAGTTGGCCGCTTTCTCCTCGATGCCCCGTCGCAGGATCTCGGTGTTGGTGACGAAGAGGTCGTCGCCGACCAGCTGGGTGATGTCACCCAGCCGCTCGGTGAGAGCCTTCCACCCGTCCCAATCGTCCTCTGCCATTCCGTCTTCGATCGAGACCAGCGGATGGGATCCGGCGAGGCCGGCGAGGAATTCGATCATCTCTTCGGAGTCGAGGCCTCGTCCCTCCAGCGTGTAGTGACCCTCGCGATAGATCTCGGTGGCGGCGACGTCGAGGGCGATCCCGATCTCTTCTCCCACCTCGTAGCCGGCCGCCTCGATGCCCTCGAGGAGCAGCTCGATGGCCGCCTCGTTGGTGGGGAGATCGGGGGCGAATCCACCTTCGTCCCCGACGTTGGTCGCCAGCCCCCGGCCGGCCAGCACCTGCTTGAGAGCGTGATAGACCTCGACCCCGGCGCGCAATGCCTCCGCATAGGAGGGCAGTCCGCCCGGCACCAGCATGAACTCCTGGATGTCCACCGAGTTGGCGGCGTGGGCACCGCCGTTGAGGACATTTAGACAGGGGACGGGGAGGACCCGGGCCGCGGGGCCACCCAGGTAGCGGTAGAGGGGGAGCCCGACACTGGCCGCGGCGGCGCGGGCCACCGCCATCGACACGGCGAGGATGGCATTGGCCCCCAGGTTGGCCTTGTTGTTGGTGGCGTCGAGATCGTTCATGACCAGGTCGATCTCCTCCTGGCGGGTGGCGTCACGACCGACCAGGGCGGCGGCGATCTGGTGGTTGACGTTGGCAACGGCGGTCGACACCCCCTTGCCTCCATAGGCCCCGTCACCATCGCGCAACTCGACCGCCTCGAGAGTCCCGGTCGAGGCACCCGAAGGCACCAGGGCGCGTCCGAACCCCGTGGAGGTGATGACTTCGGCTTCGACCGTAGGGTTGCCCCGCGAGTCGAGCACCTGTCGTGCGTGGATTCGCTCGATGGTGAAGCTGCTCATGGATCCGCTCTGGCCTGGCCGCGCCAAGCTACCACCGGATGGGCCCTGTTCCGGGACCATCCCCCCGCAGCTCGTCCTTGGCCGCGCCCCAGCGTCGGTCGAGGGCATCGAGATCGAGACCGTCGACCGGGCCGGCTTCCTCCATCTTCCGAAATCGCCGCTCGAAACGGGAGGTGGCCCGGCGCAGGGCGATCTCGGGATCCAGGCCGAGGTGGCGAGTGAGGTTGATGACCGAGAAGAAGAGGTCTCCGATCTCTTCCCCTACATCACCATCGCCGGACATGGCTCGCTCCAGCTCCGCCACCTCCTCACGGACCTTGGGGAGGACCTCGGTGGCATCGGCCCAGTCGAAGCCCACCTTGGCGGCGCGGTTCTGGACCTTGGAGGCGCGTTGCATCGCCGGGAGCCCTTCGGGTACCCCGTGGAGGGCCGACGGTGACGGGCCACTCTCTTCCTGCTTGATGCGGTCCCAGTTCTGCTTCACTTCCGAGGCGTCGGCCACCTCGACATCCCCGAATACATGCGGGTGCCGCCGCATCAGTTTCTCGCTCAGCACTGCGGCGACACCGTCGATGTCGAAGCCGCCCGACTGGCGGGCGATGGCCTCGTGGAAGAGCACCTGCAACAGGACGTCACCGAGCTCGTCCTCCACCGCCGAGTAGGCCACCCAGTCGATGTCGTCCTCCGGGAGGCGGGAGATCGCCTCGATGAGCTCATAGGTCTCCTCGACCAGGTTCTTGACCAGGCTGTGGTGGGTCTGCTCCCGATCCCAGGGGCACTCGGCGCGCAGCTTCCGCATCATCCGGACGGCACCGATCAACCCTCCCGGAATCGCATCGACGTACAGGGAGGTCCGCAGACCCGCCAGCGCCGGATCTATGTCGTCGACCGGGCCGGTGACCACGACTGCCTCGGACGTGGCGACTTCGGAGAGGACGGTGACCGGGGACTGGGCCGAGATGACCCGGCCGACCGCGGCGAGGACGTCGGCGAGCACCTCGGGGCGGTCGAGGTGCCCGATGATGGTGGGCTTGTCGATCACCAGGGGATCGGGCAGGTGATGACCGTTGAGTACCTGCAGGCCGCGATCCAGCGGGTCGTAGCCGACCTCGGCGAGAATGGCGTCCACGAAAGACTCCGCCGGGATGACCTCCACCTCCTCGGCCATCTCGAGGATCCTTCGCACTGCGAACTCCCCGATTATCGGACTGCCCGGCACCGCGTACACCACCGGGCCGTCCGCGGACGCCCTGATGACCCTCCGCGCAATCGCCTGGTAGACCTCCTCGAAGCTGGAGCCGCTCTCATAGAGGTCATCGCAGAACACCACTTGGCGCAACTCGGCGAGCTCAGAGGCGGCGGGATGATGCGCCGTCCTGACCACGACCTGGAGGTCGGCGTCGAGGAGCATGTCCCTCACCGGCGACGGGACCCGGTCGAGCCCGCCGGGGCCGAGGCCGGTGATGGTGATCACTCGCCGACGGGAGGATTCACCGCCGGGGGCAGAGGCTGCCAGGTGCCGAAGTCCTCGTTCACGCTGACGTCGGCCCCCACCATGATCTCGTTGAACCACGCCTGAAGGTCGACGAGGACTGCATCTTGGCGGATGATCTCGGCCAGCTCGTCGTCGGAGGGCAACTGGTCCTCGGAGGGCTCGGTGCGATCGGTGACCAGGATGATGTGATAGCCGAGCTGGGACTGGACCGGGGTCGGGTAGAGATCGCCGACGGTGGCGTCGAGAACGGCGTCGCGGAAGGGTGCGACGTAGCCCTCAGGGTTGCCGCAGGGCAGGATGCCGTTGTTCTCGGCGCTCCCGGGATCGTTGGACAGCTCGGTGGCGAGCTCCCCGAACTCCTCACCCTGTTCCAGGCGGGTGATCACCTCATTGGCCTCCTCCTCGGTCTCCACCAGTATGTGGGAGACGCAGGCCTCGGTGAGCGAGCCGATGGCGATCTCCCGTTGCAGCTCGATCTCCTCTTGCGTCGGCTCCGGCGCCTCCGCCACTAGCTGCTCGCGAATGGCGACGTCGATGAGCCCCTGCTCGGCGATCTTGGAGAGGAACTCCTCGGTTATCCCGCGGCTCGAGAGGAACTCCTCACGCGTCTCCCCACCGGCGAGCTGCTCGTAGAGACGGGTGGCCTCGGCCTCGACGTCGTCTTCGGACACGGAGACACCGAAGTCGTCAGCGGCGGCGTGGAAGAGGATGTTCCACTGGATGGCGAAGGCGAGGTATTGAGAGAACTGCTCCACCGGCAGGGTGGACTCTTCGGAGTCGATGAGCGCCTCGACGTCGCCGACGGTGACGTCGATTCCGTCGACCGTTGCGGCCACCGTCCCCGAAGCGCCGCCGCAGGCGGCGAGGAGCATGGCTCCGAACACGACGAGAGATACCAGCTTCTTCATGGAGTTCCTTGGCAGGGAGAAAGCAAATGCGAATGGTAGAGCGCCGAGGTCTCCTAGCCGAGATCAGGAGGCCACATGGCGCGGATGAAGGCGATCAGGTCGTCGACGAGAGGAGTGGAGGCCGGTATGAACAGGACACCTTCTGCCGCCCGGAGCACCGCGCCTCTCTTCAGCCGTTCCAGCCGCACCTCCTGGGAGGGCTTGAGATCGACCGGCCCCATCCTTATCTCGTTGCGCAACTTCACCATCTCGGTGAGCCCCACCCGCAGAGCCTCCACACGGAGGCGCGCCAGCGAGATCAGCGAGCTCACCTCCTCCGGTGGTGGCCCGAAGCGGTCGGTCCACTCCTCGAACACGTCGTCGACCTGGTCGTTGGTCACCGTTGCCGCGAGACGGCGATAGGCCTCGAGACGCAACTCCTGGTCCTGGATGTAGTCCTCGGGGATGTGGGCGTCGACGGGGAGATCGATCCGCATCTCGGGCGGCCTGGTCTCCTCGGTCAGGCGTCCCTCCATCTCCGCCACCGCCTCTGCCACCAACTCGGCGTAGAGATCGAACCCGACCGCGGCGATGTGCCCCGATTGGATCTCGCCGAGTATCGAGCCCGCACCCCGGATCTCGAGGTCGCGCAGGGCGAGCTGGAACCCCGATCCGAGATCGGTGGCTTCCCCGATGGCCTCCAGACGACGATGGGCGTCCTCGGTCAGAGTCTGATCGGTGGGATGAAAGAGATAGGCATAAGCCCGCTGGCTGGACCTGCCCACCCGGCCCCGGAGCTGGTAGAGCTGGGCCAGGCCCAGCAGGTCGGCTCGCTCGACGATCAGCGTGTTGACCTTGGGCAGATCGAGACCCGACTCGATGATGGTGGTGGCGACGAGCACGTCGTACTCGTGGTTCCAGAAGTCGATCATCACCTGCTCGAGATTGCCCTCGGACATCTGCCCGTGGGCGACCACATAGCGGGCGTTCGGCACCAGGTCGCGCAGCCCGGCGACCGCCCGCTCGATCGACTGGACCCGGTTGTGCACGTAGAAGACCTGCCCTTCCCGCAGCAACTCGCGACGGATCGCCGCCGAAACCGCCTGGTCGTCGTAGGGGCCGACGTAGGTGAGGATGGGGTGACGGTCCTCGGGAGGGGTTCGGATGTGAGAGACGTCGCGGATCCCGGTCAACGCCATCTCCAGGGTGCGTGGGATCGGGGTGGCGGTGAGGGTGATCACGTCGACACCGATGCGGAGCCTCTTGATGGCATCCTTGGCGCCGACTCCGAACCTCTGCTCCTCGTCTATGACCAGCAGCCCGAGGTTCTTGAACATGACGTCCTCGGAGAGGAGGCGATGGGTTCCGATCACCAGGTCGACCTCACCGGTGGCGAGGCCGGCCACCACGTGGCGAGCCTGCCTGGGGGTGAGGAACCGCGACAGGACTTCGACACGGATCGGAAAGACGGCGAAGCGGTCGGAGAAGGTTTGGTGATGCTGCTGGGCGAGCAACGTCGTAGGGCATAGAACCGCCACCTGCTTGCCGCTCTGGATCGCCTTGAAGGCGGCCCGGATCGCCACCTCCGTCTTCCCGAACCCGACATCGCCGAACACGAGCCGATCCATCGGCCGATCGGCCTCCATGTCCGTCTTGACCTCGGCGATCGCCCGGAGCTGGTCGTGGGTCTCTTCGAAGGGGAAAGCGGCCTCCAGCTCCGACTGCCACGGTGTGTCAGGGTCGTAGGCATGGCCCTCGGCGAGGGCCCTCTTGCGGTGCAACTCCACCACCTGGGCCGCCACCGCGGCGACCTCACGCCGCACCCGGGCCTTTTGCTCCGACCAGTCCTTGCCGCCCATCCGAGAGACCCGGGGCGCTTCCCCCCCGGTGTACCGCTTCACCGCGGCCAGTTGCTCGACAGGGACGTAGAGCTTGTCGGAGCCGGCATAAGCCACCACCAGGTAGTCGCGCTCGACACCCACCATCGTCCGGGTGACCAGACCCTCGAACCTCCCGATGCCGTGCTGGTAGTGGACCGCATAGTCTCCCTCGGTCAGATCGCGGTATTGCTGGGGCGACGGTGACCTCGACCGCGACGACCGACGATGGGCACGCCGCCGCCCGGCGATCTCCTGCTCCCCGAGGACGGCGACGCCGAGATCCGGCGCCACGAACCCCTTGTGGACGCCGGTGGAGACGATGGCCGAGCCGGAGCGCTGCAGACGCTCCAGACGCTCCAGCATGAGCCCCTCTTCGGCGAGGGTGGCGGCGACCCGGTCGGCCGCGGCCTCGCCGTCCATTGCCACGACGGTGGCAACACCTCTTCCGATGAGGCGGCTCAGCCCGTTCGCGACGGAGGCGGGGTCGCCGGCGATCGCGTCGAGGGAGGCAATGCGGAAGACGGGGCTCGCCGGGCCGGTGGGAGTCGAGGGCATGCCGAGGTGGGGCCGGCCGGCCATCGACTCCTCGAGGTCGATGTACAGCGGGGGATGATGGCCAGCCTCGGGTGCCGAGTCTCCCCAGGTCGGAGCGAGCGCAGCCGCCAGCTCCGCCTCCTCCTTGATCAGGTCACGGCAGCGATCGAGCGCCCGCACCGGGTCGACCATCACCAGGCTGGCCGACGACGGGATGGCCTGGATGAGGCTCCGATCGTCGGCCAGCCAGGGGAGCCACGACTCCATGCCCGGGAAGATCTGTCCCGCCGCGAACCGGTCCCAGGTGGAGGCGGCCCAGGGCTCGGCAGTCAACAGCTCCAGTGCCCGCTCCACGATCTGAGGCCCGGGGCGGACCTCACGCGCCGGGTAGGCGACGACCGCGGCCACGGGCTCCATGGAACGCTGGGTGGCGACGGCGAACTCCTTGATCTCCTCTACCTGATCGCCCCAGAAGTCGAGACGCACCGGTCGATCGCTCTGGGCCGGGAAGATGTCAACGATCCCGCCGCGCACGGCGAACTCCCCCCTCGCCTCGACCCGGTCGGTGCGCTGGTATCCCATGGTGGCGAGCCTCCCGGACACCGAGTCGAAGGGGATCTCATCGCCCACTTCGAGCCAAAACGGGTCGACCGGGGAGCCGCTGAGCCTCTGAATCGCCGACCGGACCGACGCCACGACGAGCACCGGTTCGCCCGAGGCGAGGCGATGCCTCGCCTGAGAGCGGCCAGCCATCGTGGCGATGTTCGGTGACACGTGCTCGAAGGGCAGGGTCTCCCACGCTGGGGCGAGGACCACCTCGTCGACGAAAAGCCGCAGGTCGTCGACCAGCTCCTCGGCGTCCGACTCGCCGGGCACGATGACCAGGAAGGTCTCGCCGACGCCATCGAAGAGCCCGGCGAGAGCGAAGGCGCGGCCCCCCGGAGCCACCGCCCAGGTGGTGTCCAGGTCGGGCAACGACGCCGAGCGCCAGGCTCGGAGGAGGGGGCGAAGAGGGGCGACCATCAGAACCGCCGATCGTACCGACGGTGACGTCCGTACAGTGTCGGGTCAACCTGCCGAGGAGACGTATGAAAGCGGAGAGACTGCTCCAGGCCACGGCCCTCGCCGGGTCGGTGCTCCTGGCACTCACCCTGCTGACCTTGGCGGTGTCGGCGCTGCGCGGGTGGGTGCAGATTCTCGCCCTCGCCGCCGCCACCGGCGTGATCCTGGTCGTCGCCAATCTGGCGAGACGGCGGGTGCGGACAGGCAGCGTGCTGGAGATCGATCTCGACGGAGGCGTCGTCGAGCGAGTTGGATCCGACCCGGTCAGCCGGGCGCTGCACCGTGGCGCGGTGACCGTGCGCGACGTCGTCGACTCCTTGCAGCGGGGCGCCCGGGACCATCGCATCACCGGAGTGGTCGTGCGTCTCGGCAACGGCGGGATCGGCGTGGCTCACGCCCAGGAGCTACGCGAGGCCGTCCACTCCTTTCGGTCGGCGGGGAAACGGGCGATCGCCTTCGCCGAGGTCTTCGGAGAGGGCGGAACCGCCCTGGTCGACTACTACCTGGCGGCCGCCTTCGACGAGATCCATCTCCAGCCGCGTGCCCTGGCTTCGATAGAGGGTCTGGTAGCCCGGAGCCCCTTCCTGCGCGGGCTCTTCGACCTGGTGGGCCTGGTTCCCGACTTCGAGCATCGTGAGGAGTACAAGACCGCCAAGTACCTCTTGACGGAGACCGAGTTCACCGATCCCCATCGTGAGGTCCAGGAGTCGGTCAACGGGGATCTCTTCACCCAGATGGTGACCGGCATCGCCGCCGATCGGAACCTCGAGGTCGGCACCGTGGAGACCCTCATCGACTCGGCCCCCCTCACCGCCGAGCAAGCACTCGAAGCAGGGCTGGTCGACCATCTGGGACACCGGGATCGAGCCTACGAGGCGGCCGGGACCAGGTTCATGTTCCACGATCGCTACCTGAAGAGGGCGGGCCGAACCCACAGCAAGGGACCCAGGATCGCCCTGATCTACGGCACCGGCTCCATCGCCCGCGGCGGTCCCCGATTCGATCCGCTCACCAGGGGCTCTTCGCTCGGAGCCGACGAGGTGGCGCGATCGTTTCGGGAGGCCGTCGACAACGCCAGGATCCAAGCGATCGTGTTCCGGGTCGACTCCCCGGGAGGTTCAGCCGTGGGATCCGAGGTGGTGAGTCACGAGGTCGATCGGGCCCGGGAGGCCGGCAAGCCCGTCGTCGTCTCGATGGGCAGCGTCGCCGGGTCGGGAGGCTATTGGATCGCGGCCCCGGCGAACCGGATCGTTTCCCAGCCCGGGACCATCACGGGCTCGATCGGAGTGGTGTGGGGCAAGGTGGCGGACCGGGCAGCCTGGGCACGCCTCGGCATCACCTTCGATGAGGTCGCTCGCGGCCGAAACGCCACCTTCTCCTCGAGCCGGGACCTCTACACGGAGAGCGAGAGGCAACGCGTCGAGGTCGTGATCGACGACATCTACGAGTACTTCGTCGACCACGTGGCGACCAGCCGTGGCCTGAGCGTCGAGCAGACCCGTCGGATCGCAAAGGGTCGGATCTGGACCGGCGCCCAGGCGGTCGAGAACGGTCTGGTCGACGAGTTGGGAGGTCTGGAGCGGGCGATCTCGATCGCCAAGGACGAAGCCGGCATCGCCCCCGAGAGCGAGGTGAAGATCGTGGCCTATCCCAGAGAACGCGCCATCCCGCTGCCGGAACGAAAGTTGAGCAGCGAGCCCGTGGAAGTGGCCGCCGGCATCATCGCCGACGTCTTCTCCGGGTTGGTCGATTCGGTGTCGGGAGCGCGGGCCCGCATGTGGGCCCCGCACCGATGACAGGGGCCCGGCACTCAGTCGAGGAAACCCTCGGACCGGAACCATTCCACGGTTCGCCCCAATGTCTCCTCGACCGTGGCGTACTCGAGACCAAGGTCCCGAGTGGCCCTCGATCCGTCGTAACGGTGCCCGTGTAACAGCACCCGGGCCGACTCGAGACAGAGCGGAGATTGCCGACCCAACGCTCGGAAACAGGCATCCACCACCGGAGCGAGGGCAGTGATCGCCGGAGGCTTCAGGAATCGCGTTGGGCCCCGTCGACCCAGGGCCCGGTCGAGGGCACGGACCGCAGCGCGGATCGTCAGGGTGCCCCCGCTCAAGATGTACCTCTCCCCTGGCTGGCCATGATCGGCGGCGAGGAGATGGCCTCGGGCACAGTCGTCGATGTCGACCAGAGAGATCGTGGCGTCGACGAGCAACGGCAGCTTTCCCTGGGCCGCGGCCAGGAGGAGGGCACCGGTACCCGAGGAACGACCCGGACCCTGAACCGAGGACGGGTTCACGGCGACCACGTCGATCCCGAGCGCGCTGTCGAAGACCAGGCGCTCGGCGACCGTCTTCGACCTCTCGTACTCGGAGAGGAAGTGGCCCCGGTGCTTGGAGGTCTCCAACCCGACCGTCCCCTGGTCCTCACCAATGGTCACCGCCGACGAGGTGTGCACCAGTCGCCTCACGTCGGCGCGGGCAGCCGCCGCCAGCACTGCCAGGGAGCCGTCCACGTTCACTCTCCACATCAGCGAGGGGTCTCGGGGGCACAACTCGTTGACCCCGGCGACGTGAAACACCCGCTCGGTCCCCTTCACCAGCCGATCGAGAGCACTCCGGTCGAGCACATCGCCATGTACCACCGAGGCGCCCATCCGGTCGAGCTGGGCGGATGACTCCACCGAGCGGGCGAGAGCCCGAACCTCTTGGCCATCGTCGACGAGATGCCTGACGACTGCGGCGCCCACCACTCCCGAGCCGCCGGTGACGGCGACCTTCACGACCTGACCTGGTCGGGCTGGGTCCTGATCACCCCCCAAAAGGCGGTGACGTAGCCCCAGGCCGAGCCGATGGTGGCCAGGACCGCGACCAGCATGAGCCACTGGTCGAAATACCACGGCCCCCAGCGATCGGCGAACCGTATGAAGGCGAAGAAGATCGCCGCATACTGGGTGAAAGCCTTGATCTTGCCCCATGCGGAAGGGGTGATGAGCCCACCTCGCTGCGCCACCACCCCGCGCAATGCCATGACGGTGAACTCCCGGAAGATGATGATCGCCGCCGGCCAGATCGAGACATGGTCCACCGACACCAGGGCCAGGAGAGTCCCGGTCACCATGATCTTGTCGGCAGTGGTGTCCAAGAAGGCGCCGAGGACAGTGCCCCCGGTGGTGCGACGCGCCCAGTATCCGTCGAGGAAGTCGGTGAAGGCGGCTATCAGGAAGAGCACGGCGGCCATCTCGTAATGGCGATCGATCTCGTCGGCGCGGGTGAGGGCCATGATGGGAACCACCATGGCGATCCGGAACACCGCCAGCGCATTGGGAAAGTTGAAGGTCATTCGACCCACCGATCTTATGCGCAGCCCGGGGTGACGGTCAGACCCAGTCGAGCGAGCGCTCTATCGCCTGACGCCAGCGCCCATGGAGCCTGGTCCGCTCTTCGGACGACATCGACGCTGACCAGCGGGCGTCCTCCGACCACAGGTCCCGGATCTGGTCGAGGCCCGACCAGACTCCGACCGCCAACCCCGCCCCGTAGGCGGCACCGAGGGCGGTGGTCTCCGTCACCACCGGCCGCACCACGTCGACACCGAGCAGGTCGGCCTGGAACTGCATGAGCATGTCGTTGCCGGTCATCCCTCCGTCGACCCGCAACTCGGTGAGGTCGACTCCCGAGTCGGCCGTCATGGCTTCGAGCACGTCGGTGGACTGATAGGCGGCGGATTCGAGTGCGGCCCGGGCGATGTGGGCCTTGGTGGCATAACGGGTCAGCCCGACGATCACCCCCCGGGCATCCGGTCTCCAGTGGGGGGCGAACAGACCGGAGAATGCCGGGACGAAGTAGACGTCTCCGTTGTCGTCGGCACTGGTTGCCAACTCTTCGACCTCAGGAGCCGATTCGATGATCCCCAGGTTGTCCCTCAGCCATTGGATCAGGGCCCCGGTCACCGCGATCGAGCCCTCCAGGGCATACACGGTCTTCTCACCGGCGACCGAATAGCCAACGGTGCTGAGCAGCCCGGCTTTCGAGGCCACGGGCTCGGTGCCGGTGTTCATGACCATGAAGTTTCCGGTGCCGTAGGTGTTCTTGGCCTCACCGGGGCGGAAACAGGCCTGCCCGAACAGGGCAGCGTGCTGGTCGCCGAACATTGCGGTCAGGGGAACTCCTTCGAGCGGGGCACGGCACTCGCCGATCTCACCCACCGACGGCACGATCTCGGGGAGCATGTGGCTCGGGACCCCGATCTCCATCGCCAGGTCGGAGTCCCAGGACGTCGTCGCCAGGTCCATGAGCATCGTCCGGGAGGCGTTGGTCACGTCCGTGACGTGGCGACCGGTCAGGTTCCATGCCAGCCAGCTGTCGATGGTCCCGAAGGCGAGCTCGCCGCGCCGGGCACGATCGGTCAGGTCGTGCTGGTCGAGCAGCCAGCGCGCCTTGGGGCCGGAGAAGTAGGTGGCCAGGGGCAGTCCCGTCTTGGCGGCGAAGCGTCGGCGGCCGGCGTCGCCGGCGAGCTCATCGCAGAGCTCAGCAGTCCTGGTGTCTTGCCAGACGATGGCGTTGGCCACCGGCTCGCCGCTGCTGGTGTCCCAGATCACGGTGGTCTCGCGCTGGTTGGTGATGCCCACAGCACGGAGATCGGAGGCCTCCAACCCGGCGTCGGCTAGGCCGGCTTCCACGACCGAGCGCGTCTTCTCCCAGATCTCCGTCGGGTCGTGTTCCACCCAGCCCGGTTGGGGGAAGATCTGTTGGTGCTCTTCCTGGGCGATACCCACCACGCGGCCCTGGTCATCGAAGACCATGAACCGGGTGGAACTGGTCCCCTGGTCGATCGCCGCGACGTGATCAGTCATCTCGATCGCGGTGAGCGGCGAGTTCTTGGGCGCGGGCCCGGTCGTCGGCCCAGCGTTCCACCACCTCGGCGGCGTCCTCGACGACGAGGTCGACCTCACCACGCTCCTCCTTGGAGAACCGGCTCAGCACGAAGTCGGCCGGGTCCTGTCTGCCGGGTGGACGGCCGACGCCCACCTTGAGCCGGGAGAACTCCTTGGTCCCCAGAACCCTCTCCAGGGAGCGGATGCCGTTGTGCCCGCCGCTCCCCCCGCCGACCTGGAGTCGGAGCCGCCCGAAGGGAAGGTCGATGTCGTCGTGGATCACCAACAGATCGTCGACCGGGACCCTGTAATAGTCGAGTGTGGCGCGCACCGCCCGTCCACTCTCGTTCATGAACGTGAACGGCAGCAGGAACAGGGTCCGGTCCTCGCCGACCCCGGTCTGGGCGATCAGGCCGCTGATCCGCGACGGAGCCCTGCCCGGTCGGGTCTGGGCGAGTTCCAGGACGCGCTCGACGACTTCGGCTCCAACGTTGTGCCTGGTGCCTTCGTAGTCGGGGCCGGGGTTGCGCAACCCGACCACGATCCGCACCGGGCTACTCGTTGTCTTCGGGCTTTTCGCCCTCTTCGTCAGCCTCTTCAGGGCCCTCTTCAGCTTCCTCACCCTCTTCGAGCTCTTCACCCTCGAGAAGCTCTGGCTCCTCGGGCTCAGGCTCTTCGATCTCGGCGGCCGGCACGGTCACGGACATCACGACGGCGTCGGGCTCCTCGAGGTACACGATGCCTTCGAGCTCGGGCAGGTCCTCGATCCGGAGAGACCCCCCGATCTCGATCTCGGAGACATCGAGCTCGATATATGCCGGGATCTCGGTGGGAAGCACTTCGATGAGGACGTGGGTACGGCGGGGACTGAACACTCCGCCTTCCTTGACACCGACGGGTGTGCCCTCGAAGTGGAGGGCGACCTCGGTCTGGGTCTTCTGGGTCAGGTCGAGGGTGAGAAAGTCGACGTGGCGGTACTCGTTGCGGAAGGGATGCCGCTCGATGACCCGGGCCATGGTGGTCAGCGTCTCGCCACCCTCGATCTCGAGGTTGATGATGGCGTTCGTGCCCGCCTCGGTGTGCAGGGCGACCTGGAGGTCGTGGGCGTCGACGGAGACCGGGATGGGGTCGGGGACGTCGGGCCCGTAGACGACGGCGGGCACCTGTCCCTCGCGACGAACCCGCCGGGACTCGCGCGAGCCTCGCTTCCTGCCGGCTCGGGCGCGCAGGCTTACTTGCTCCATTCGAAAGGCTCCTTGGAAAAGGGAGAGGTGGCCATCAATTATGGCCGCGATCAGATTTCTGTGCCAGACGAGATCGCTTCGAGCCAGGCGAGAGACGCCGAGATGTATCGATCGGTCATGTTCTCCAGGTTCCAGCCAGCGCCGTGATAACCATGGCCCGCACCTTCCAGCAACTCGACGTCGGCGTTGGGGAGTGGGGCGATGTGTCGTTCGAACAAGTCCATGCGGGACAGGGCGTCCTTGGTCCCCTGGAGGAACAGCATCGGGATGGTGATGTCGGGAAACTGGTCGATCCGCAGCCTCTCTGGCCTGCCCGCCGGGTGGAGGGGGTAGGCGTAGAGGATCAACCCGGCAGCGGGCAGGCCGTCGGCGGCGAGGTAAGTGCCGATCCGCCCTCCCATCGACCGTCCCGACAGGTACAGCTGGTCGACACGCTCTGACAACGCCTCGGCCGCGGCACGGTGACAGGTGACCAGCTTCTCCTGTCGGTCGGGTCGTTTGGACCCGCGTTCGGTGTATGGGTAGTTGAAGCTCATCACGGTGTGGCCGCCGGCCGCCAGCCCGGACCGCAGCCCCCTCATGGAGGGGTGCTCTTGGTTGGTGCCGGCGCCGTGGGCGAGGAGGATGCCGATGGCGCCCGACCCCTCGGTGATGGCGGTCACCTCGCCCCCGTCCCATGCCACCGTCTCCCTGGTGCTCATGGTCTCACTGTAGAACTGTGGTTACCGTCTCCCCGATGGAGCTCGTCGTCTACGAGACCGCCGAAGAGGCCACGGTTGGCGCCGCATCCCGGATCGCCGACCTCCTCGCCGCGGCGGCAGAGCACTTCACGCTCGGCCTCGCCGGTGGCAGCACCCCCGCTGCCACCTATGAGGAGTTGCGCGGCCGGGCCACCGGCTGGCACCGGGTCGACGCCTGGCTATCCGACGAGCGCTGGGTGCCACACGACCATGAGCGGTCCAACGGTCGGATGGCCGCCGAGACCCTGATGGACCATGTCGACGCCCGGTTCCACCGTCCCCGATGGAGTGAGCACCTCGAAGCATCCGACTCCGCCTCCCACTACGAGGCAGTCTTGCGCTCGATCCACGATGGTCGTCGCCCCGACCTGATCCTCCTCGGCATGGGCGAGGACGCCCACACCGCCTCCCTCTTCCCGGGGAGTGAGGCACTGGCGGAGAACCGCCGGTGGTTCGTCTCCAACACGGTCCCCGAGTCCGGTGAGGAGCGCCTCACCGCCACCTATCCGATGTTGTGGAGTGCCCGGCGTGTCATGGTCCTGACCGCAGGGGAGCACAAGGCCGCGGCGCTGCGGGACAGCTTCGAGGGTGGCCAGACCCCGGTGGGGCGCATCGCCGAGGGCGAAGCCGAAGTCGAATGGCACGTAGACCGTTCCGCAGCCTCGCTGCTCTCCTGATCGCCCTCACCGTCGCGGCGTGCTCGCCGGACCAGGCCAACCCGGCCACGACCGCTTCGTCACCCCTCGACACGACCACCACGAGTGTGGTGGTCACCACGACGATCCGGGACTCCCCCACTTCCACCACCGACCCGACCGAGCCCATCGACGCCCATATCACTGTTCCCGATGGTGAAGGGCCGTTCCCGGCCGTGGTCCTGGTCCACGGTGGTGGGTGGGTAGCCGGTGCGCCCGGTCTGGTGGCCCCCCTCGCCCGGCATCTCACCGAGAACGGGTTCCTCACAGTGAACACCCGCTATGCGCTGTCATCACGTGATCGGCCCGGATACCCGGCAGCGGTGGAGGACGTGGCGTGCGCGGTGCGCTACGCTGCCCTCCATCCCGACTCTGATGGGACCGTTGCCGTCATCGGCCACTCCGCCGGGGCCCACATCGGGGCACTGGTCGCCCTGGTGGGCGATCGCTATCGGGGCGATTGCCCGCTCGGAGGCTCGGGAGTCCCCGAGTTCTTCATAGGCCTGGCCGGCCCCTACGACGTCACTCGTTTGGGCGTTGCAGTCGCCGGCTTCTTCGGTGGCCCACCGGACCGGGTGCCTGAGGAGTGGGAGGCGGGAAACCCGATGAACTTCGTCGGCGAGAACCCGGAGCTGGACGCGTTGATCTTGTACGGCGAGCTCGACGGGATCGTGGTCGACGGCTTCGCCATCGACTTCCACGACGCTCTGGTGGAGTCGGGGGTGAGCTCTCTTCTGGAGCGGATCGCGGGGGCCCGGCACAGCGACATGCACAATCCCGAACTCGTGGGCGACCTCATCGTCACCTGGCTGGAGCGGGACCGCTGAGACACATAGCGTCGTCGTAATGAGCACGATGACGTGGCTCGGCTGGACCCTGGCCCGGCTAGTGGCGGCCGCCGTTGCTCTGCTCGGGGCATGGATATTCATCGTCAATCTCATCGAGCGGGGCTACGACCAGACCTGGATCCTCATCTGGGTCCTCTTCTCAGGCCTGATCGGCGCAGTCGGAGGGACCATCTATCTCCTCTCCATCGACGGTCCGGACCGGTTCGCTAGTCGATCGTGGCGGCTTTGGGGCTGGGCAGGCATGCTGGCCTCGGCCTTGCTCCCCCACTCGTTCACTCTCATCGTCCTTCCCGCGGTCCTCGCCCTGTTCCCCACCCTCCTTCCCCGGAAGGCGAACAAGGAGGGTCCGGTCACATTCTCGTGATGTCGCGCGGGGCGAGCCGGGGCCCGAAGCTGGGCTCGTGACCCAGGTGGTGGAGGAGCCGGATCACCCTTCCTCGATGGGGACGGAACGGCTCCAGCAACGCCAACATCTCCTCGTCGGTGCCCCGATCCCGACCGGTGAGGTGGTGCACCACCATGTGTTTGAAGTGGAAGTCGCCCACCGCCACCTGGTCGGGGTCTCCGTGGGACACCTCGAGCGTCTTGGCGCTGGTCCAATGCGAGATGCCCCGGAAGGAGGTGAGCACCGTCTCCGCCTCCACGGGTGACCGGTCTCGCAGTTGCTCGATGCCGTCGGCCTGGCGCGCCACCGTGCGAAGGAGATCGGCTCGACGCTTCTCCAGGTGGAGACGGTGGTAGGCGTGATAGGGCGCGGCCGCCATGAGCTCCGGGTCAGGGGGAAGCAACATCCCTTCTTGCGGTCCTGGGGCGCGGCCCGAGAAAGCGCGCCGCAGGCCGCGCATGGCGGCGGCCGCCTCCTGACCGGTCACTTTCTGGCCGCATATCGCAGCCACGAGTGCCGGGAACACCAGGTCGGTGCGCCCGAATCGGTGGCCGGGATGCCGGTGGTGCAGCCTGGCCACCACGGGGTGGTCGGTGTCGAAACGCGACGGGTCGTCGTCGAGCCCGCAGATCGACCCGAGACGATCCAACAGCCAGCCGCTCCCATCGCCCCACGCTTCTCCGATCAGGTCGGACTTGGTCCTGCGGATGCGGAGAGACCCGGGGCCGTCGGGAGTGCGGGCGGCGAACCACCAACCGTCGTCGGCGAACATGCCGTGAAGGGGTCGCAGGGTCGGGCGCAGGTCGAGGGACCGGTCGGGGACCGGGATCGATCGGGTCTTCACGCGAACCATGCTCGTCGTCACTCCGAATACATGGCGAACCGATCACGTTGCAAGGAGACCCCAGGAAACGGAGATGAGATGGCACGAGTGAGCATCGTCGGCGACGGCCCCGGTGGGCTGTCGGCAGCACTCTTCCTGGCCAAGAACGGCCACGAGGTCAGAGTGTTCGGACAGGACGAGACAGCAATGAACTTCGCCTACCTGTACAACTACCTCGGCATTCCCGAGATCGACGGCACCGAGTTCCAACGCATAGCCCGTGACCAGGTGCTCCGGAGCGGAGCCACTCTCGTGGATGAGAGGGTGACATCGGTGGCCGCGGGCGATCCCTCCATCGTCACCACCAGCTCCGGGCAACACGAGTCCGACTACCTGATCCTCACCGAGGGCAAGAGCCCGGAGCTGGCCCGATCGCTGGGCGTCGCCGAGATTGGCGACGGCGCCATCGAAGTCGATGCCGACTACCTGTCCTCGATCGACAGGGTCTACGTGGTGGGACGTTCGGTCCGGCCCACCCGGAGCCAGGCCATCATTTCTGCGGGCGCCGGGGCGGTGGCCGCGCTCGACATCCTGGCCCGGGAGGAGGGCAAGGAAGTTCAAGACTGGGACACCCCGCCCAAGGAGTGAGACCAGCCTGATGACCATCGATGGGGTGGGCTACGGTTGGGTGGTTCTTAACCCGAGGATGACAATGGTCGAGGCATACGTGCTTGTTCAGACCGAGCAGGGAAGGATGGCGGAGATCGCCCAGAGCCTGACCGAGCTCGAACCGGTCAGCGAGGCCGCCGTCGTGACCGGGCCATACGACGTGATCGCGCGGGTCGTGGCCGATGACATCGATGCCATCGGCAAGCTCGTGGTCTCCGATGTCCAAACCGTGACCGGAGTGACTCGAACGCTGACCTGTCCGGTCGTACGTCTCTGATCGACGAAGGAGGGCATGGGTGGAGCTCTTCGATCGGCTCTTCATCCACGAAGCCAACAGGGAGGGGCTCCTGGCCCTTCGGATATGATTCGCCCCCAAGTTTCGCTGAGCAGAAAGGACTCCCATGCAAACGATCACTCCATATCTCCTCTACGAGGATGTCGAGTCTGCCCTCGACTTCCTCGATCAGGCATTCGGGTTCCAGGAGACACTCCGCTACTCGGGAAGCGAGGGCTACATCAACCACGCCGAGATGCGGCTCGGGGACGCCACGATCTACATGGGGGATCCGGGTGCCGAATACCGGAACCCGCTCAAGCTGGGTCAAGCCACGGTCCACCTCTACGTCGAGGTCGACGACGTCGATGCCCTCTTCGAGCGAGCGACCGAAGCCGGGGCGGGGGTGGTCGAGGAGCCGGCGGACCAGGAGTACGGTCAGCGACGCTGCGGTCTGTTGGACCCGGAGGGACACAAGTGGTGGTTCGCCCACCAGGTCCGTGAGGTTCCGGCGGAGGAGTGGGGAGCGGTCACCAGCGAGACCACCTGACGAGACCGACTAGAAGTCGATCCGCATCACACAGCGCCGCTTGCTGGGATGACTGATCTCGTCGAAACCGGCCGCTTCGAACACCTTGCGATGCCCGACGTGGATTTCGCCCCAGGAGATGTTCTTGCCCGGGTCGGGGATCATCGGGTAGCCCTCCAGGGCACGTGCGCCCCGCTCCCGGGCGAAATCGACCTCGGCCTCGGCGAGCCGATAGGTGATCCCCCGCCCCCGGTATCCGACCCGAACTGCGAAACAAGTGATCGCCCAGACACTGTCGTCCCCCTCGTCCTCCGACCGTCCCTTCCACGGGGTCTGGCCGAGACGCACGTATGCGCTGCGTCGGTCCACCGCACACCAGCCCACCGGCTCGCCGTCGAGATAGGCGACGAGACCGCTGGTGGCATCCGAGCCGGGATGGCCGCGGTCTCTGCTGACGGAGTCGGAAGATCCGCTCTTCTCTGGGGATCGGATCGTGCCACCACTCTTCGCCGGTGGTTCGGAAGCGTTGGCAGAGACAGCGGGCGGTGTAGCCCTTCTCCCCGGAGACGGCGAGCAGGTGGCCACAAGAAGCCCGGTTGGCGGGAACGATCGAGAGAACGGACCCTTCTCGCTTCATGGGACCGATGTTGTCACACATACCTGACAGGAATTGTCCGGGATCAGCCCACCTCGCGCAGCTCGCCGTCGACGTGGAGCTCGTCGACGACACCGACGATGACGGCACGGATGGCGCCGGTATCGATGCCGAGAATCTGACGGGCCGAGTTGCCCTCGTCGAGGACGAGGACCGTCTCCCCTATCCCGGCGTCGACCACGTCGATGCAGATGGTGTATCCCTCGGTGTCCCCGGCTACACCCTCGATGTCGCAGAGCAGAAGGCGATGCTCCTCCAGCAGAGGGATGTTGACCGTTGAGACCACCGTGCCGACGACTTTGCCCACTTTCACGACTCCCCCAGATGCACTTCGTCGACGATCCCGGTGATGGCATGGTCGACGGGTACGAATCGGACCGGCAAGGCCTCGGCCGCCTCCCGGGAGCTGACGAAATAGACCAGCTCGCCGGGGCCGGCCATGTGCACCGCATCGGCTGCCACGACCGTCCCGCCCATCCGCTCCTGGTTCTTGTCGAGGGGCTGGATCACCAGAAAGCGGACGCCCTCGAGCCCGGCCGCCTTCTCGGTGGCAACCACGCTTCCCACGACGCGAGCCAGTTGCATCAACCCACCCGCTTCATGAATCTGAGCTCGGCCCCGAGGTTCTCTGCCATCTCCTCATGGAGCTGGGCGATCACATCGGAACGGACCAACGTCCCATGCAGCTCGGTGCGGGCAGCAGCCGCCTCGACCGCCGCCTCGACCTCGGCCACCACCCCGGAGAAGAGCACATAACCCTTGCCCCCGAGCCCGTCGGCGAGCCGAACCGAGGAGATGACGACGTCCGCCGTCTTGACGCCGGCGTCGGCGGCATCGACGACGGCCGCCACCGAGGTGGTCTCGACGATGCCCAGAGCTTCCCCGGTCAGGGTGGCAGCGTCGACTCCGCCGGTTATGGCGGCCATCACGTCGGGGTGAATGTCGGGGAGGAAGACCCAGTCGCGGACGTGGGCTCCCCCGATGTCGCGTCCGGTGTCCAGGGCGATCTCGACGCTGGCGGTGTCACCGCCGGCGAGGACCAGATACCTGCCGGGGTGCACCGTCCCGGCATAGATGGCGCCGATCGGGGAGGTCTTGACCATGGCGTCGCCCGACACGATGCCGGCGCTGATGGAGTCGAACTCGAGGAGGGCTATGGCCGGGTCAGACAATGCGGAGCGCTCCGACCACGCTGACCCTGCGCACCCGGGAGAAGTGACGGGGACGGGTGAGCCCCTCGCCGGTGGGGCTGGCGATGGAGAACGAGGTGAAGCCCTCCCCGCCCTCTCCCAGACCTGCGTAGTTGGGCCCATTGGCCACGAAGATGCTGCAGTTCATGGCCCGGGCCATACGGGTGATGGTGTCGACGTTGGTGGAGTGGATCGAAGCGGTGTGCCGAAATCCGTGCTCCGACTTGACGGCGAGGTCGATGGCGTCGTCGACGTTGTGGACCCGCACCACCGGCATCACCGGCATCATCTGCTCGGTCCAGACCAGGTTGTGCTCTCGAGGCACCTCGGCCACGATCAGCCTGACGTCGTCGTCCGTGGTGATACCGATCTCGGAGAGGATCCGCGCCGCGCTCTTGCCGATCAACTCGGGGTTGATCATGCCCGGCTTGCTGGGCGGGCCCATTTCACGGAAGATCACCCTCTCGAGCCGCTTGACCTCGTGCTCCTTGAGGCGATAGGCACCATTGGCCACCATCGACTGGACCAGTCGATCGGCAACGGTGTCGATCACGATCGTGGTCTTCTCGTCGGTACAGACGACGTTGTTGTCGAACGAGGCCCCGCTCACGATGTCGCGGCCGGCGTCGTCGACCTCGGCGGTCTGGTCGACTACTGCGGGCGGGTTGCCCGGCCCGGCAGTGATCGCTTTCTTGTTCGTCTTCAACGCTTCCTGAACGACGCCGGGACCACCGGTCACCAGCAGCACCCTGACCTCGGGGTGGTTCATCACCTCGCGCGCCGTTTCCAGCGTGGGCTGGGGAGTCGCCGTGATCAGGTTGGGCGGCCCACCGGCCGACACGATGGCCCGGTTGAGCAGCTTGATGTTCTCCACCGACACCAGGGCCGCGTTGGGATGCACGTTGAAAACCAGAGCGTTTCCGGCGGAGATGGTGGAGATCGAGTTGTTGATGATCGTCGAGGTCGGGTTGGTGGTGGGGGTGATCGAGGCGATTACGCCGTAGGGGGCATACTCGGTGATCATCATCCCCGAGTCGCCGGTGACCACATGAGGCTCGAGATCCTCGGGACCGGGTGTCCGCGTGGTGACCAGGCGGTTCTTGACCACCTTGTCCTCGGCCCGGCCGATCCCGGTCTCCTCGGCGGCCATGTAGGCGAGCCGCTCGCCCTCGCGCAGCATCGCCGCCCGCATCGACTCGACGATGGTCTTCCGCCTCTCGAGACCCATCTCCCGGTAGGTCATGAAGGCGCCGCGCGCCGCCTTTACCGCCTCGTCGATGATGGCGTGGATACCGTCGCCCAGCTCCACCTCGGAGACCGCCAGATCGTCGCCGGCCTTGAGCGCCGGTCCGGCACGGGCGGCGAACTCGGCCGCCGCCACCCGACCCTTCACCCGGTCGATGATGGCGCGGATCTCCGCCTCGCTCAGCCGAGAGCTATCCAGACCGGGCCTCCTCTCCCTTGTGGTACCTCACCTCGCCGTCGACATCCCAGGAGTCGACGATGGCCATGATCACCGCGTCGCAAGGGCGGTCCCTGGTCATCTCGGTCTGGCGCGCCGAGCTGCCCGAGGCGTAGAGGACGACTTCTCCCACTCCGGCGCCGACGGCGTCGACCGCCACCACATAGGACCCGGTCTCGGAGCCGCTCTCGTCGATCTGTTTCACGACCAGGAACTTCATCCCCGACATCAGGGCTTCCTTACGGCTGGCAACCAGCGTCCCGCTGACCCTGCCTAAGTGCATGGGTGCCTACTCGAGGTCTTCCTGGGCCTGCTCCTGACGGCCGAGTGGCAGCGAGAGGTCCACATTGACGTGGGGGCGTGCGATGACATGAGTCGCGGTGACCTCACCGACCTTCTCCGCGCCACGGACACCGGCGTCGACTGCAGCCTTGACCGCGGCGACGTCGCCACGGACGATGGCGGTCACGTACCCACCTCCGGTCTTCTCCATGCTCACCAGCTCTACCTTGGCCGCCTTGACCATGGCATCTGCAGCCTCGACCATCGCCGGGAAGCTGCGAGCTTCGATCATTCCCAGAGCTTCAGCCATGAAGCTCCTCCTTTCCTGTTGTTCCAGGTCGTCTCATTTCTCAGACTCCCGTCCTGTCAGGCCTTCCAGGGCGGCGACCGCCGCCTGCCAGCCCACGTCGATATCCCGTTCCTCGCCACCGAGGTAGACCCGGCCCATGGAGCCGAAGCTGCGCACTTCGAGCACGTTGATCTCGGCGGCCTTCTCCGCCTCGTTGGCGGCGAGCGAGGCATATGCGGCCGGCTCGCACTCCAGGACATAGAGAGTCTGGCCCGGAATGATCATCTGGCCGTGGCGGGTGCGATTGATCAGCTGAGCGTGGTGGTCGTCGAGCCGTCTGATGATCTGCGAGCTGAGGATGCGGGGCTTGATACGGTCGTCTTCGGTGTGCTCGATGGCATCGAGGATCGCCGCACCGGCCGCCCTGGTCTCGGCCTGGTCGGGGGAATGGATCTCGAGGACGCCGTAGTACCGCTCGATGATCTGCAGCCCCGGCTTCACCGACGTCGCCTTCAGTGCGACGTCGCTGAGGCGGTTGATCTCGATGCCGGGAGCCACCTCGACCCACAAGGAAGCGTCCCCGGCCAGTGGGAGGAAGCCCTGGGCCACCGTGCCCAGGAAGGCTGCGTACTGGGGCTGCAGGCTGTCCAGGAATGCATAGGACCTGAGCTCAATACCTCTCGTCGTCACTGTCTCCTCCATCCGATCGGCTGACGATCTGCACGCCGGCCGAGGCGCCGATCCTGGTGGCGCCGGCCGCAATCATGTCCTCGGCGTCGTGGGCGGTGCGCACTCCTCCCGATGCCTTGACTCCCATCTCGGGCCCCACTGTCTCACGCATCAGGGCCACGTCATAAACGGTGGCGCCTCCGGGACCGAATCCGGTGGACGTCTTCACGAAATCGGCTCGGGCCCGCTTGGCCAGAGCCGAGGCCACCACCTTCTCCTCGTCGGTCAGCAGCGCGGTCTCCAGGATGACCTTGCACACCGCTCCCACCTCGTGGGCGGCATCGACCACCTTGGTGATGTCGTTGTAGACGATCTCGGTCTCACCCGATTTCAGGGCGCCGATGTTGATGACCATGTCGATCTCGCGGGCTCCGTCGCGGAGGGCCTTGCGCGCCTCGGTCATCTTGACCTCGGTGGTTGTTGCTCCGAGTGGGAACCCGATCACGGTGCACACCGGGACTCCGCTGCCACGCAGGTTGTTGGCGGCACGCTTCACCCAGGTGGGATTGATGCAGACCGAGGCGAAGTGATATCGCTCGGCCTCCTGACACAACTGGTCGATGTCCTCCGCCGTGGCATCGGCGTTGAGCATGGTGTGATCGATGAACTGGGCCAGGTCGAGGGGGACATCGGCAGCCTCGCCATGGAACGCCACCCGGTCGGCGCCGTTGGCCACCACCTCTCTGACCTGAGCCCCGGTCTCCGCCATGTCGTAGCGGGCGGAAAGAGCGGTGAGCACCTCCCTGGTGATGGCCTCGACGAGCGCTTCGCGATTCATCGGTGATGCATCTTCATTCCGCCCCCGAGTGTTGCTTCTCTATCGACTCGATCTTGGCTACCCGTCGGGCGTGTCGGCCACCACCCCAGTCCGTGGCCAACCATTCCTCGACGATCTGCCACGCTAGCCCCTCGCCGATCAGCCCGGCGCCGAGGCTGAGGACGTTGGCATGGTTGTGCTCGCGGCTGTTGCGCGCCGAGGAGATGTCGTAACAGGTGGCGGCGCGGACCCCGCGGACCTTGTTGGCCACGATGGCGGACCCGATGCCTGCCCCGTCGATGACGATCCCCCAGCGGGACTCACCCGAGGAGACCTTCTCGGCGACGGCGAGGGCGAAATCGGGATAGTCGACCGACTCGTGGGAGTGGGTGCCGCAGTCGGTGACATCCCAACCCGCCTCTCTGAGTTTGAAGGCGATCCGCTCCTTCAAGGCATAGCCACCGTGGTCGGCTCCGATGGCGATGCCCGAGCTGCGAGGTTCCGACTCGCCGGCCGGCTCTGGCGCGGCGGGCCCCACGCTTCGTTTCCCGTCGTCGGAGTCGAAGACCCCGTCGAGAATGCGCTCCACGAGCGAGCGGACCTCTTGCTCCGGGGGAACGCCTCTCTGCTGCGATGCCATCGAGGGAGCATCCTAGGAAGCCCGACGCCCGCGCCGGGGACCCTCCTAAGATCTCGGGCGTGGCGAGCCGAGACCCAGCATTCCAATGGGAAACGGAGATGCTCCGCTCCTCGGTCCGTCGCTCCCCTCCCGGGAGCGGGCCCCGTGACACCACGATCGTTGAGAACGCCAGCGACTGGGTGACCCTCCGAGAGGCGAGTGAGGCGACTGGCGTGCCCGCCGACACCATCCGCAAGTGGGCGAGGAACGAGAACATCCCCAGTTTCCTGGAGAAGACCTCCGACGGCTACCTGAGGGTGGTCTCGATGCGCGGAATCGAGAGATGGGCCCATGAGATCGGGCGTGACCTCGACTCGACCCGTGACCAACCCGACACCAAGACACCGCCAGCGCCGGATGTCGACTCGACCGGGTCCGGTGCGGGAGAGGAGGCACCGGCAGTTCCCGAGGGGTCGATGATCGTCCCGCTCGACGCCTGGAATCGCATGATCAACCAGCTGGGCAACCTCCACGAGGCCGGGCAGCAGTTGGCAGAGGCCAGGGAGCGGGCAGCGAAAGCGGAGACCGAGGCCCGTTTTCTCAAGGAGCGCCTCGCCGACCTCCGCACAGAGCTGGAGAGGGCCGCCCACCCTGAGCCAGCCCCGGAGACGCAGCCTGACCCGACTCCTCCGAGGTCGTTGGTCCGGCGGGCTTATCTAGGCTGGCGGGCGATGCGCCGCGACCGACGCTGAATTCAGGCGCCTGAGGAGTCGACGAGGTAGTGGGTGACCTTCTGGCTGATGCTCATATCCATGGCGAATTCGACCATCTCACCGGTGGCCTCGTCTGGGATGTTGACGTCCATCACCATGTGAGTCTCCGAGGACGTATCGGCCTGGCGTGACAGCCCGAGCCGGGGATCGAACCAGGTCGTGGTTTCGGCGACGCTCTCGTCGATGGAAAAGGCAAACCTGAGATGCTCGACGATGGCGTCTATCTCCCCCAACTCCTCCTCGGTGGCGTCCTCGGGGATGAAGGCAGTCATGAACCCGATGAGCAGCTCGGCGAGGTCGAACTCGATCGGCGAAGTGGTGCTGGTGGTCTCGACGACGAACACATCCGCGCCGTCGATGGTGTCGATGGCCACCACCTCACTGTCGATGCGGGTGGTAACAGGGTCGTCGGTGGGCATGGTCGGCGTCTCGAT
>CAZLEQ010000028.1:0-39370 GCA_964558575.1 uncultured Acidimicrobiaceae bacterium
TGGGGCGGGCTCACCGAGGTCGAGCGAAGGAGTATCGCCGTAGTCGGATAGTGGTTCCCTTCCGAGCGACAGGGCTCACCTGAGGCGGCGGAGATCACCGCGGCGGAGGGTGAGCCCTTCTCTATCGCTCCATTCCAGGATGGGAACTGCGTATTTGCGTGACAGCCCGGCCCCATCTCTGAAGTCCGCCACCGTGAACTCGCCGCCAAACCCCGCCATCAGAGACCGGATCTCGTCCATCTGTGAGGGCAGATAGGCGAGTCGCTCACTGACCCGCACCAGCTCCCCGGTGCGCACCATGTGGTGAACGACCTCGGTATCGAGCCCTAGGGCGTCGAGGTCGGGGACCGCGAGCCCGGCCGACAGGCGATCCCGCGCCTCTCGCCAAGCCGTCTCCTGGTCCTCGGTCAGACGCGGCACGTGTCCGTGCCGGGCCACATCGGGACCGCGCCGCTCCAGCCGGGTCGAGCGCTCGACGATCGCCTCGGTCACCGAGGCCTCCACGCCGAGCCGCTCGGCCAGGGTTGCCATCGACAGGCCGGGGCGGAGCGGGCGGATTCGGTGCTCGGTGTCTACCAGGGAGGATGCCCTCTGTTCCAGCTCCTCGATCACATCCAGGGCCACGGCCAGTTCGCCCACCAGCAGCGCTGATCTTGGCCTTCCTCCACCGCTGTGAGCCACCAGTCGGTCGATGCGTTCCACCCGGCGGTAGGCGAGCAGACGATCGGCGATGCGGTCCGGATCCATCTCTGGTCGTGTCGCGGTGACTTCGTCGAGGGCCCGACGCGTAGGCCCGGGGGCGGGGTCGATCACCTGTCCACCGCCCACGACGATCTTTCGTCCCGTATCCCTGAGGATGAAGCGGTCGCCTGCGGCGAGCGGAAGGCTCTTGTCGACCTCCATGATCGCTGCCCCGCCCTCGATCCCGACGATCCCCACCCGCTGAGCGGCCGATCCGATGTGAATCTGGTAGGCGCCGCGCTGCTCGATCTCTTCTACGAATCGGGCAGGCCGAAGGGTGACGGCGAAGCGCGAAGTCGTCTCCCACTGCCCAGGGAGCCCGAGCATGTCGCCGCGGCTGATCGAGGCGTGATCCAAACCCGCCAGGTTCACCGCCACCCGTCGACCGGGCCCGACCGAACGACGGGCCTGCTCGTGGCTGTGCAAACCGCGGATCCGCGTCGTCAGGCCGGCGGGCAGGACCACGACGGCGTCGTCGACCGCCAGCCCCGATCCCAGGAGACTTCCCGTGACGATCGTGCCGGCGCCGGGCAGCGTGAAAGACCGATCGACCCACAACCTGGGTCGGCCGTTGGGGGCCGGCTCCTGGGGAATCTGTGTGGTCAGGAATTCGATCACGTCATCCACCCCCTCCCCAGTCACGGCGGAGACCGCCACTACCGGAGCCTGGGACAGGGAGGTTCCCGCGAGCTGATCCTCTACTTCGGCCCGGGCGAGCTCGACCAGGTCTTCGTCGACGAGGTCGACCTTGGTCAGTGCGACGACTCCCCGGTCGACCTCGAGGAGATCGAGTACGGCCAAGTGTTCTTCCGACTGGGGCATCCATCCTTCGTCCGCCGCCACGACGAACAGGGCGACGTCGATGGCCTCGACTCCGGCGAGCATGTTCTTCAGGTATCGTTCGTGGCCGGGGACATCCACGAACGAGACCTCGGTCCCGTCGGGAAGCGTGGACCAGGCAAACCCGAGATCGATGGTCAGTCCCCGTCTCTTCTCCTCGTCCCAGCGGTCAGGGTCTCTCCCGGTGATCCGTTGTATGAGGGTCGATTTCCCGTGGTCGACGTGACCGGCTGTCCCGATCAGAGGCATCGTCGGACCGCGCCGGCAACCACTTCGTCATCGCTGGTCTCGACTGCCCTGAGGTCGATCACGAGGTCTCCGGCATCGCGTCGGGTGAGCACGGGCATGTCACCCCTCAGCAGGCACTCGTATAGATCCTGGCGGCCAGTCAGCCGGACCTGTGGCGAAGGGATCTGGATTCCCGGAGCGCTTCCCGCTCCGACCGCGGAGAACCCATGTACCACCATTCCGCCGATCTGGCCTGCCAGCTCATCGCATCGAGACTCGAGGGCGCGCTCGTCGAGTAGGGCGTGCCGCCAGAAGGGCAGCCCGGTCGGTGGGCCGTCCAGGTGTTCCTCGAGCGTCGCCGCCAACGCGTCATGGGTGACTCCGTCGACACGTAGGGCACGGGCCAGAGCGCTCCGGCGAATGGTCCCCACCAGGTAGTCGGATCCGACGATGATCCCCGCCTGTGGGCCCCCGAGGAGCTTGTCGCCGCTGAAGGTGACCAGCTCGGCTCCGTCCTCGAGAGCCTGGCGCGCCCCCGGTTCCTCGGCCAACCACCCTGGGACCCAGGGAGCGTTGGCGTCGAGCAGCCCGGAGCCGATGTCGTAAATCAGCGGGACGCCATGCTCGACAGCGAGCTTGGCGAGTTCGACCACCGAGGCCTCCTGGGTGAAACCCTCGATCCGGTAGTTGGACGGATGGACCTTGAGCAAGGCACCACAGCGATGGATCTGGAGCGCAGTCATGTAGTCACCGGCGCGGGTCCGATTGGTGGTCCCCACCTCGACCAGCCGGGCCCCGCTGGCGTCCATCACATCAGGCAGGCGGTAGGCGCCGCCGATTTCGATCAGCTCGCCCCGGGCGACGGGCACGGCCTGTCCCCGTGAGGTGGCGGCGAGGGCGATGAGGAGCGCCGAAGCGTTGTTGTTGACCACGAACGCCGCCTCTGCGCCGGTCAGCCTGGTGAGGAGTCGCTCTGTGTAGGCGCCGCGTCTGCTTCTCTGCCCGGTCTCGATGTCGATCTCGAGATTTCTGAAACCCGAGGCAGCTCGCAAGGCGCGTCTCGCTGCCTCCTCCGACCAGGGTGCCCGTCCCAGGTTGGTATGGAGGAGGACTCCGGTGGCGTTTATCACTCGGAGGCCCGACGAGCGTTCGATCGCCCTGACCATCTCACGTGCTCTCGACTCTGGATCGGCTGGCCCGCCGGTGGCTATGTCGGAGCGGGCCTGTTCCAGGGCAGCCCGGCAGGCGTCGACGACCAGGGCGCGCGGCAGCGAGCTCTCGATCCGGTCGGCGAGAACATCCACCGAGGGAAGGTCTCGAAATGCGCTCGGGCTCACCTGGTCGAGTTTGCCAGGTCTCGTTCGTATGATGCTCAGCGTGTCAGTAACCGACCCGGCGGCCACGATCCTCGCCCTGCGGCAAGCGGCGATCGGGTTCGAAGTTCTGATGGTCCAGCGGAACTCCAGGGGCTTCTTCGGTGACATCGTGGTCTTCCCGGGCGGCAAGGTCGACGACATCGACGTGCCGGAGGGACATGCCCCTTCCGACGATCTCGCCCACAAGTGTGCCGCCCTCCGTGAATTCGCTGAAGAGACCGGGATCCTGATCACCGACTCGGGGCCGATTCGCGCCCCCGATGCCCGCGATGACGAGTTCTACCGAACTCTGGAGCAGGAGGAGGTGGCTATGGGGGTCGACGCCCTGGTGCTCGTCTCCAGGTGGGTGACACCCGAACTGGCACCGCGGCGGTTCGACACCAGGTTCTACGTGGTGGGATGTGAGGGGGCGCCGGAAGTGGTCATCGACACCGATGAGTTGGTGGGCTACGAGTGGATCGCACCGCGATCGGCCCTGGAGCGATACGAGGCAGGGACGTGGGCCTTGATCGGCCCGACCATCGCCCATCTCCAGTGGCTGAGTCGATGGAGCTCGATCGAGGAGGCGATTCGATCTGCCCGGGGAGCCGACGGCCGCACCCTCATCGTTCCCCGCCGCGTGGACGATGGCTCGTTGCTCCCGATCCACATGCCGGCGGAGACGTGATGAAGATCGAGCGGGTACTGGCCAACAACCCCGGTCCCTTCACCGGCTCCGGCACCAACACCTGGGTCCTCGACGACGGCGAAGGGTCGGTGGTAGTCATCGACCCGGGCCCGGTCGACACCAAGCACGCCCGGCGGATCATGGAGGTCGTCGGAGACAGGAGAGTCGAGGCGGTCATGGTCACTCATACCCATTCCGACCATGCTCCCATGGCGAACCCGCTGGGCAGTGATCTCGGCGTCCCCGCGATCGGCCATCAGCCCGGGCCTGGTTTCGTACCCGATATCAGACTCCTCGACGGGGCACGTTTCGATGTCGGGGCTCTCGCCGTCGAGGTGATCCATACCCCCGGTCATGCCGATGATCATCTCTGTTTCCGGGCCGGGAATGCGCTCTTCACCGGTGACCACATCATCGGTGGCTCGTCGGTGATGGTCGAGGACATGGGAACCTATCTCGCCTCGCTCCGCAGGCTGTTGAGAACCGGCTTGGAGAGGCTCCATCCCGGTCACGGGGAAGAAGTGGACGACCCGGACGCGGTGATCGAGTGGTATCTCGCCCACCGGATGCAACGACACGAGGAGATCTATGCGGCTATCGCTAAAGGGGCGGGCAAGGTTCCCGACATAGTGGAAGTGGTGTACGCCGACGTCGACTCCTCCCTGCATCCATTGGCGGCCAGGTCGGTCCGCGCCCATCTGACATTGCTCAACGACCAGGGTCGAATAGCCTTGCAGGGCGACCGGGTGGTCGCCCTCCCCCAATCCAATGAAAAAACTCGCCCGAATCATTAGCGGAGTCCTCGTGCTGGGTCTCTCCGTGCCCGCGTTCGCTCAGGTGACGGACGACGACATCCGCCGCGCCCGAGACGAGGTGAACCGGATCACCGACGAATCCGCCGAGCTCGGTCAGGCGGTCATCGACGCGTACGGGCGTCAGGCGGCGCTCGATGCCGAGATCTCCGGCCTGGAGTCGTCGATCGAATTTGCCCAGATCAGGATGACCGAGACCGAGGCACGACTCGAGGAGCTCGCCGTCGAGCTCTACATGGGATCGACCAGCGGCGTGTCTTTGTCGGTCCTCTTCTCCGCGACGGACCAGAGCTATCCGGCCGGCTTGGAGTATCTGCGTGAGGCGAACGGCGTCGACGAGACGGTGCTCAGCCAGCTTCGTATCTTCCGTGACGAGCTCGATCGCCAGACCGCCCGTCTCGCAGAGGCGTTGGAAGAGCAGCAGACCGTAGCGACGGATCTGGAGCGGTTGGCCACCGAGCTCCAGGGGGACCTGGTGGCGGCCCAGCAGGTGTACGACGAGCTGGTCGCCCGCCAACAGCGCCAAGAGGAAGAGCGGCGACGCCGCGAGGAAGAGGAGCGGCGCCAGCAGGCCCAAGCCGAGGCGGCTGCGGCGACCTCGACCACCCAGCCCCAGGCCACCACTTCGACGGCCGGCTCGGCCAACGACGCCCCCGCCACCACCTCGACCACCGCACCGCCGACGACGACCACCGCGGCGGCTCCGTCCACACCGCCGTCGAGCGGTGGCGGGGTGTGCCCGGTGGCCGGTGCAGTCTCGTTCACCGATTCCTGGGGGGCGCCACGCTCCGGGGGCCGCATCCACAAGGGGGTGGACATGATGGCGGCCCGGGGAGTGCCCATCGTGGCTATCTTCTCGGGGACCGTGTACCGGCTCTCCAACAGCGCCCTCGGCGGGAAGTCGGTCTACTTCCACTCCGACGCCGGTGACATGTACTACTACGCCCACCTCGACGGCTTCGGCGACATCAGCCCGGGCCAGAGTGTCCCTGCCGGATACGTTCTCGGCTACAACGGATCCACCGGAAACGCCCCCGACTACCTGCCCCACCTCCACTTCGAGTACCACCCCGGTGGCTCCGGGGCGGTCAACCCCTATCCACTGGTCCGCAGCCTCTGCTGATCGGTAAACCGCGAACCCTGGGTTCCAGGCCCCGCGCAGCGAAGTCTGGCGCCCCGAGAACGGGCCAAGACGCGAGATAAGGACCCTTTCGGGTCCCTATCTCATGGAAGCCTCCCTTGCCCCCACTTCCCAGCGCGCTGCTAGGTGCACGTTCGGGCTGACTATCCGTCACGAAGGGTGAGATCTCAATGACTGTTCGTGACTGACCCATAGGGACTAGTCCATGGCTGTGTATAACGCGGAGTCCGTTGGAGACGACGCGACGGCGTGACGCGTGGTTATGGTCTGACGTCGCAACCGCCCGACGAGGAGAGCCATTGACCACCCCCGAACCACCGGCACCCCGGCCGTCAGCCACCCCTTCTCCTCTCGCCGACTGGGGGACGCGTGCCATAGGGATCCTGATCGACTGGCTCCCGATCGCCATCCTCAATGCCCTCCTGTTTCGGGTGACATTCCTCAACGCCATCGGAGGGCTGGCGGGAGTCGCATACTGGGCATACATGGGGCACCTTGAAGGTGTAACGGGTCAGTCTCCCGGAAAAACGATGATGGGAATCAGGCTGGTCAACGGCCAGGGGGAGACGATTGGAAGTGGCGCCGGGATCGGGCGGAAGTTCGTCCACATCGTCGACAGCATCGTCTGCCTGTTGGGATGGCTGCTACCCCTGGTCGACGACAAGAGACAGACCATCGCCGACAAGCTGATGCAGACCTATGTCGTCACCGGTGTGGAGAAGAGGCCCTTCTCGGTCGATCTGTGGAGGCCACCGCAGCAGCTGGGTTAGGCCGCTCCGTCCTCGAGGTCGGAGATCAGCTTGGCGATGCGGCCGGTGCAGGTCTCCAGGTTGGCTGGTGGCACCGCGGCCATGACGTTGGCGACGGTCCTGGCGAGGGCTGCCGCCGCGGGACCCGAGTCCGGGTCCAACACCACCGGCCTGCCGTGGTCGCCGCCTTCGACGACAGCCTGATCCAGGGGCACCGAGCCGAGCAGGGCGGCGCCGAGTTCGTCGGCGAGCTGACGGCCACCGCCCTGGCCGAAGACCTCGCCCGACATGTTCTCGATCACCCCGACAACCGGCATGTGTGACCGGCGCGCCATGTCGGCCACCCGGATCGCCACCCGCTGGGCGGCGGCCTGAGGCGTGGTGACAACGACCATCTCCGCCTGGGGCAGCATCCGGGTCAGCGCCATCTGCACGTCGCCGGTGCCCGGCGGCATGTCGAGGATCAGGTAGTCGAGATCGCCCCAGTTCACCTGCTTGAGGAACTGCTCCAGCGCCTTGGAGAGCATCAGGCCCCGCCACATGAGTGCGGTCTCCTCCGACTCGATGATCAGGCCGGTGGACACGATCTTCACTCCGTTCGCCTCCACCGGCTCGATCAGCTTCGTCCCGGCGTCGGCCTCCAACTTGGCGTCGGCGCCGATCATTCGGGGGATGGAGAAACCCCAGATGTCGGCGTCGAGGAGACCGACTTCGAATCCTTCCGCGGCGAGACCCGCGGCGAGGTTCACCGAGATCGAGGACTTGCCGACTCCGCCCTTGCCCGATGCCACAGAGATGACCCTGGTCGTCGAGGCGACCTGGGTTGGCTCGGCGCTCTCGCGGGCATTGCGGCGCGCCACCGACATGAGCTCGGCTCGCTGGCGCTTGGTCATCGCGGTGGTGCGCACCTTGACGGTCTCGACTCCGGGCATGGCCTCGACGCGACGCCGGGTGTCGCCTTCGATCTGTGACCGGAGCGGGCACTCTGCGATGGTCAGGGCGAGCCCGATGTCCACAGTCGATCCGTCGATGCCGACGTCGGTGATCATCCCCAATTCGACGACGTTGCCGCCGAGCTCGGGGTCCCGTACCCCTTCCAGGGTCTTCAGTACCCGGTCTTTGGTGAGTGCCGACATGACATCAAGGCTAATTTCTACTATCTGTATAGGGGAATGCCGGCGGAGCGAGAATGCCGCCGGAGCTCGGTGGGAATGTCGATGCCCGTCACGGACGTTACAATGAGTGACAGTTCAGGTAGGAGCCAATGACACAGATTCTGTCCATCAAGTCATCGCAGCCACAGAAGACCGTGAACCTCACGGACTCGGCCGTCGCCAAGGTGCGCGAGCTGATCGCCGGCGAGGAGGAAGACGGTCTCGCCCTGCGCATGGCCGTCAGGCCCGGGGGATGCTCCGGCTTCTCCTACGAGATGTACTTCGATGCCGAGATCGACGACAGCGACATCGTCGAGGAGTTCGAGGATGTGAAGGTTCTGGTCGATCCGCAAAGTGCCGACATGGTGCGTGGTGCCACCCTCGATTACAAGGAGGGTCTGATGGGGGCCGGCTTCGCCATCGACAACCCGAACGTCAGCCGCAGCTGCGGTTGCGGCAACTCTTTCAGCTGAGAATCCCTCAGCGGCTTACATGAGAGAGACCCGGCTTCGGCCGGGTCTCTCTCATAACTGGGTACCCTCGGCGCGACGCCTGACATAGGAGCCGCGAAGTTGCCCAAGACCGTCCCCGATACGCCGTCGGCGCCCAAGTCAATGGCGCCCTACTCGCCCGCCGCCGAGGCTGCCGGGCTGGTCTTTCTCTCCGGGCAGGTGGGTCTCGATCCGGAGTCGGGTGAGCGCGCCCCCGAGGACGTGGCCGTCCACGCTCATCAGGTGATGTCCAACATCGGAGCGATCCTGGGAGACCTCGGGCTCGGGTACGAGGACATCGTGAAGACGACGATCTTCCTTGCCGAGATCGAGGACTTCGCCACGGTCAACGAGGTATACGCCTCCTATTTCGAAGGGGAATACCCGGCCCGCACCACGGTGCAGGCAGGTGCCCTCCCCGCGGCGTTCCTGGTCGAGATAGAGGTGGTGGCAGCACGATGAACCAACAGGGAGTATTCGACGCCCTCGGGATCGAGTCGCACAACTCCGGCGTCTACGCCGGGGGGTGGCTCGAGGCCACCGGGGAGACCGTCGATGTGATCAACCCCGCCACCGGCGAGGCGATCGCCACCGTCACCATGGCCTCGCGGGACGACTACGAGAAGGCGGTGCAATCGTCCGTCGAGACCTTCTCCAGATGGCGCGAGCTTCCGGCCCCGAAACGGGGCGAGTTCGTGCGCCTCCTTGGCAACGCATTGCGAGAGAACATCGCCGCCCTCGGGGCGCTGGTCACTCTGGAGAACGGGAAGATCCACGCCGAAGGTGTGGGCGAGGTCCAAGAGATGATCGACATCTGTGACTTCGCCGTTGGTCTGTCTCGCCAGCTCTACGGCAAGACCATGGCCTCTGAGCGACCCAATCACCGCATGTACGAGCAATGGCATCCCTTGGGCCCGGTGGGGGTGATCTCCGCCTTCAACTTCCCGGTGGCGGTGTGGTCGTGGAACGCCACTGTTGCCTCCGTGTGCGGCGACACGGTCCTGTGGAAGCCTTCCCAGGCCACACCCTTGACCGCCATCGCTGTGACCAAGATCGCCGCGGAGGTGATGGCCGGGTCAGGGTTCGAAGGCGTGTTCAACCTCGCGGTTGGCGACGGTGAGACGGTCGGGTCGGCCCTCACCGCGGACACCCGCGTCCCGCTGATCTCGGCGACGGGGTCATGCGCCATGGGACGCATCGTCGGTCCTGCGGCGGCGCAACGAATGGGTCGGACCATCCTCGAGCTCGGGGGGAACAACGCCATCATCGTCATGGACGACGCCGATCTCGATCTGGCGGTGCGGGCTGCCCTGTTCGCCGCGGTGGGTACGGCAGGTCAGCGATGCACGTCGCTGCGCCGTCTCCTCGTCCACCGTGCCGTCGCCGACAAGCTGGTCAGCCGGCTGGCCGAGGCCTACGGGCAGGTGACGATCGGGGATCCTCTCGAGGAGGGCACTCTGATGGGCCCGGTCATCTCGGAGACGGCGATCGAGCAGATGATGAACTCGATAGAGATAGCCCGCAGCCAGGGCGGCGAGGTGATGACCGGAGGCAACCGAATCGAACGCGCCGGCTTCTACGTCGAACCGACCATCGTCAGGGTCCCGAAGGACGCCTCCATCACCCAGGACGAGACCTTCGCCCCGGTGCTCTGGTTCATCGAGTTCGACACCCTCGAGGAGGCGCTCGAGATCCAGAACGGTGTCACCCAGGGTCTGTCGTCTGCGATCTTCACCGAGTCGCTCAAGAATGCGGAGCGCTTTCTCGGTGCCACCGGCTCCGACTGTGGGATCGCCAACGTCAACATCGGCACATCCGGAGCAGAGATCGGCGGTGCCTTCGGCGGCGAGAAGGAGACTGGTGGCGGCCGCGAGGCGGGCTCTGACGCCTGGAAGGCCTACATGCGCCGTCAGACAACCACCATCAACTGGGGTGACGATCTGCCGCTCGCCCAGGGCATCGAGTTTGGATAGGCGGCGAACGGTGGACGCCGAAGCCTGGGACGAGCGGTATCGCGCCGCAGACAGGCTGTGGTCGGTCACACCCAACGTCTTCGTCGCCGACCGCCTCGCCGATGTCGAGCCGGGTGTCGGGCTCGACATCGCCTCCGGCGAGGGTCGTAACGCCGTCTGGCTGGCGGAACGAGGTTGGGAGATGGTGGCCGTCGACTTCTCCTCGGTTGCCCTCGACCGGGGTCGTACGCTGTCGGATCGGGTCGAGTTCGTCGAGGCCGACGTGTTCTCCTGGGAGCCCGACCGGAGTTTCGACCTGATCCTCATCGCCTACCTGCAGGTAGAAGCTGAGCCACTGTCCGAGCTCGTGGAACGGGCCAGGGGATGGCTGAACCCCGGCGGAGAACTGTTCATGGTCGGCCACGACATCTCCAACCTCGATGAGGGGGTCGGTGGTCCTCCGTCACCAGAGTTGCTCTGGGACCTCGACCTGATGCTCGAGTGGCTCGGCGAGCTGCGTCTCATCGAGGGTGGGGTCGTCCTTCGCCCGGTCGAGGTCGACGGCGATATCGCCCATGCCCGGGACACGTTGATCAGGGCACGGCGCGTCTGAACTGGACGCAGCCGTTGTCGTCGGCAAGGCCGCAGATCCGATAGATGCCGGGCGGCTCGGCGAACACCCGCACCAGATAGTCGCGCTCGGGGACCTCGGCGCACGGGGGATCGGAGGTCGCAGGCCGCCATGCGCTCCTGCGAATGTCTTGAACGGTGTGAGTCTGTCCCACGGTGAACCAGCCCAACAGCGTCCATCGCTCCAGCTCCAGACAGACCCCCCCCGCCCTGCGCAACGCGGCGTCGACTTCCTCCTCGACGCGGGGAGCGGTCAAGGCGAGGAGGAGTGCCAGCCCGGCGACCAGCCCGGCGACCGCCAGGACTCGGCGCCCGCGGCCGCTCATCTCTCACACTTTCTGGAGCGCGCGATCGAGGGCTTCGATCAGGTCCTCGATGTCTTCCAGGCCCACGGAGAGCCTGACCAGCCCATCGGTGATTCCGGCGGCGATTCGCTCGTCTATGGGCACCGCGGCATGGGTCATGGTCACCGGGTGCGTGATCAGCGACTCGACCGAACCCAGGTTCTCGGCCAGGCTCCACAACTCGATCGAGTCCATGAGGCTCTTACCGGCGTCGACCCCTCCTTTGACCTCGAAGCAGACCATCGCACCGAATCCCGACGCCTGGCGCGTCGAGATCTCATGCTGAGGGTGGTTGGGTAGCCCGGGGTAGTTGACGTACTCTACCTTGTCGTGGGTCTGGAGGAACTCAGCGATGGAGAGGGCTGTGGCCGATTGCCGATCCATGCGCTCGCTCAGCGTCTTGGTCCCTTGAAGGGTCAGCCATCCCACCATCGGCGACATGACGAGCCCAGCCGAGAGGCGGGCGAATGCGATCTTCTCCTGGAGGTCGACGTCGTTGACCACCACGGCTCCCCCGAGTGTGGCGTTGTGGCCGTCGAGGAACTTGGTGGTGGAGTGGACGATCACGTCGGCCCCCAACTCGAAGGGTTTCTGGAAGTAGGGGGTCAGGAAGGTGTTGTCGGTGACGTGGAGGACGCCAGCCTCATGGCATCTGTCCGACACCGCCGCCAGGTCGGTGACCTTCAGCGTCGGGTTGGCCGGGCTCTCGGTAAACACCAGCCTCGTGTTCTCCTTGATCGAGTCGGCGACCCGGTCGATGCTCGAGGCGTCGACGAAGTCGACTTCCACCCCGAACTTGCGCAGGAACTGGTCGGCATAGCGGTAGGTCCCCCCGTAGACGACATCGGCGATGACGACGTGATCACCGGCCTCGAGGAGCGCGAGGAACAGGGCCACGGTCGCCGCCATGCCGGAGGCGTACGCCGTGGTGTCCACACCTCCTTCGAGTGCGGTCAACTTGTTCTCAAACGCCCGGACGGTCGGATTTCCGGCCCGGGAGTAGGAATACCCCTTCCTCATGTACTCGTCCACCGAGTCCTGGACGAAGGTGGTCGACTGGTAGATCGGGGTGAGGATGGCGCCGGTGACGGGGTCGGGATCGACCCCGGCGTGTATCTGCTTGGTGCGAAAACCCATGACCCGATTGTGCCACGGGTGGCGAGACACCGTCTGCCCCGGGGTCTCCCCTTCTCGCATGCAACGTAGGCCGCGTGGGCGGGTCCGTTGCACCCAGTCATCGACCAGCCTTCGATCAGCCCCAGCGGTAGCCGACAGAGCGGACCGTGGTGATCCAGGAGGCCCGTTCCTGGCCGAGTTTGGAGCGGAGGCGGCGGACATGGACGTCGACCGTGCGGGCGCCGCCGTAGTACTCGTAGCCCCAGACCTTGGACAGGAGCTGTTCCCGCGACCACACCCGGACCGGGTTCTCCATGAGGAAGCGGAGCAGTTCGTACTCCATGTAGGTGAGGTCGATGGGCTCTCCGGCGAGGGTTGCCTGGTAGGTCAGTGGATTGAGCTCCAGGTCTTTGAAGTGGAGCAGCTCGTTCCCTGCCTCCACGGCGGCAAGTCTCCGGATCCGGATCCGGAACTCGACCGGGTCGATCGGTGCTACCACGAAGTCGGCCACCGCTCCGCTGCTCTCAACCAGGGCGAGGTGCTCGGGGGCGACCACCAGGAGGACAGGCAGGCCGAGCATCTCCTCGATCCGGGCCACTTCACGGAGCTGACGCAACGGTGCGTGACCCAGTTCGACGACGAGGAGGTCTGCCTCGCGCAGCGAAGCGTTCTCCATGCCGATCTCGTCGATGGTCTTCACCGAGACGTTTGACAGGGCCAGTCCGTCGGCCAGGTTGTCGGAGTAGTTCTCGGGATAGACCGCGGCGATCACAGGACCGGTAGATAGGTCTCTAGCTCGAAGCGCGACACGTGACTCTGATAACGCGCCCACTCGGCCCGCTTGTTTCTCAGGAACCAGTCGAACACGTGCTCGCCGAGCGCCTCCGCCACCAGGTCGGAGGACTCCATGATGTCGAGCGCCGATGCCAGGGTGTCGGGAAGCCGCTTCGCCCCAGCGGCAGCCCGCTCAGCGGAGGTCAATTGGTGGACATCGGCGGCGATCTCGGGCGGCAGCTCGTATCCCTCCCTGATCCCGGCCAGCCCGGCAGCGAGGATCACCGATAGGGCGAGATACGGGTTGCAGGCGGCGTCGGCGGCACGGTATTCGACCCGCACCGACGACGGCTTGCCCTTCTTCACCGACGGCACCCGGACCAGGGCCGACTGGTTGTTGCGCGCCCACGACATGTAGATCGGGGCGTCGAATCCGCTGACGAGACGCTTGTACGAATTGACCCACTGGTTGGTCACCGCGGTCATCTCGGCGGCGTGTTTGAGGAGACCGGCGATGAACGCCTCGGCCACCTTCGACAGCCCTCCGGGAGTGCCGGGCTCGTGGAAGGCGTTGGTGTCACCTTCGAACAGCGACACATGGAGGTGCATGCCCGAGCCGTCGTGGTCCTGGAGTGGCTTGGGCATGAAGGTTGCGTAGATGCCCGATTGGAGGGCGACCTCCTTGACGGTGAGCCGGGCCGTCATGATGTTGTCGGCCATGGTCAGGGCGTCGGTGTACCGGGCAATGATCTCGTGCTGACTGGGAGCCACCTCGTGGTGGGAGTGCTCGATGGGGATGCCGAGCTGCTCGAGGGCGTTGATCGTCTTGCGCCGGTATTCCTGGGCGACGTCGAGGGGTGTCAGGTCGAAGTAGCCGCCGCGGTCGAGGACCTGGGGCTCGGGCCCGCTGTCGGCGAAGTAGAAGAACTCCAGCTCGGGGGCGGTGAAGAAGGTGTAGCCCATCTCGGATGCCTTCTCCAGATTTCGCTTGAGGACCGTCCGCGGGTCTCCGTCGAAGGGCTCCTCGTCGGGGGTGGTGATGTCGCAGAACATGCGGGCTACCTGTTGTTCGGTTCGCCACGGCAGCACAGCGAAGGTGGTGGGGTCGGGACGCGCCAGCATGTCGGCTTCCTGGATGCGGGCGTAGCCGTCTATCGACGACCCGTCGAATGTCATCCCCTCATCGAAGGCGACCTCCAGTTCCGCCGGACTGATCGCCACCGATTTGAGGAAACCGAGAACGTCGGTGAACCACAACCGGATGAACCGGATACCCCGTTCCTCGACCGTGCGCATCACGTAGTCGGACTGCTTGCTCATCTATCCACCGAACCTGAGCTGATTCAGGTCATATATGACCCCACGAACCCCGAGTTCGCAAATATCGGGTCGATTCAGGCGGTGCGCCGGCGCTCGACCAGCCACCTGCGGCGGAGCGATTTGCGCTCCCGCTCCGAGGTGCCTCCCCAGATCCCGGAGCGCTGATTCGTCTCCAGTGCGTACTCCAGGCAGTCGTCGATCACGGGGCAGACCGCGCACACGGCCTTCGCTCTCTCGACGTGGGCTTCGTCGGTTCCGTCCGTCGGAGGGAAGAATAGCGAGTTGGGATAACCGGAGCAGGCCGCTTGGGCCCTCCAGTCCGCAACCAGCTCGGCCGCGAGTTGTGTTGGCCCTAAGGTCACCCCTCCATATTGGTGGTGCGCCGTGCGGGTGGCAAAACGGCGTCATGCCGGCCGTTCTCGATGCTCCGGAGTCCTGCCTCTCCGCTGCTCGATTGTCGGGACGGGCTATCAGCCGTCGTCGGTGACGACCACGGTGTTGGCGTTTTCAGTTTCTTCTTACCCGGAAGATCGTGACCATGGGACGATCAGCCAGCAGAGGACCCCCAGGGCTAGCCCGGCGATCGGGTCGAATCCATCACCGACGATCCTCGTGATCGCGAACCCGTCGCACGTCGCGTCTGGTTCCCCTACCTCGTCTGGCGCATGACTTTTCCCGCGCGTCGAATAGCCTCTTGGTCGTGCCCAAGATCCGAGCAGCCTCGATAGACGAACACAAGGAGCTGACCAGACGCTCGTTGCTCGATGCCGCCTTTCGGGTCATCGCCGAAGCGGGCACCGCTGAAGTCCCATTGGGTGAGATTGCTTTGGCGGCGGGAGTGGGACGAACGACCTTCTACGACTACTTCGACGATCGAGACGACGTGATCGCATCGCTCGTCGAGGACAAGCTGCCCGACGTCATATCAGAGCTGATCGAATCCGTCCCGGCCCATCTCGGGACCACGGAGCGTTTGGCGAAGCTGGCCTCCGCCACCGTCGAGTTCGTGGCCACTGACCGGGTCTTCGGCGTCATCCTCCATCGCGAGGCCGGGAGGATGGGCCTCGACGCCCAGGAGCGGATCCGGCACTCTCATGCGGAGTTGGCCACGGAATTGGCTTCGATCTACATGACCGGTGTCTCAGAGGGCGTTTTTCGCGAGATGCCGCCGTATCTCGCCGGTCGTCTCATTCAAGACACCATCATGTCCGCGGCCAGGGCCCTCATCGACGACGACACCCGCCGAGATGAGGTCACCGAGGGTGTGGAGTCCTTCCTGCTCGGCGGTCTGGGACGCGGGCATTGAACCGGCAGTGAGTGGGACCGATACATGACTGAGACCATGAGCCTGATAACACCTGATACCTACATCAACCGAGAGCTCTCTTGGCTCGACTTCAACAAGAGGGTCTTCGCACTCACAGGGCGGGAGGACTTCCCGCTGCTGGAGAAGGCCAAGTTCCTGGCCATCTGGTCGTCCAATCTGGACGAGTTCTTCCAGGTCAGGGTGGCCGGCCTCAAGGAGCAGGTCTCCCACGGACTCCGCGCCGCCACGCCCGACGGTCTGACGCCGGGCCAGCAACTCGCTGCGATCAGGTCGGACGTCGATGCGCAGTATCAGGAGATCTCGAAGCGCTTTCTCTCCGAGATCGCCCCCGCTCTGGCCAAGGAGGGGATCGTCTTCAGCGACTACTCCACCCTGGACGACGACGATCGGGAGTTCCTCGACGACCGGTTCCGGGAGTTGGTGTTCCCGGTGGTGACCCCGTTGGCAGTCGATCCGGCACACCCCTTTCCCTACATCTCGAATCTCTCTCTCAACCTGGCGATATTCGTCCGCAACCCGGAGACGAGGCTCACGCGGTTTGCCCGGGTCAAGATCCCTCCGATCCTGCCCCGGTTCGTGGTCCTGCCCGACGGCGAGCGGTTCGTGCCCCTCGAGCAGGTGATCGCCTCCCATCTCGACTCGCTGTTCCCCGGGATGGAGGTGCTGGGCCATCATGTCTTTCGAGTCACCCGTAACGCCGATTTCGAGGTCGAGGAGGACGAGGGAGGCGATCTCCTGATGTCGATCGAGTCGGAGCTGACCCAGCGTCGGTTCGGTCGTGTAGTCCGTCTCGAGGTGCATCCCGACATACCCGAGGAGGTCCTGGACCTGTTGCTCCGCGAGATGGGCGCTGGCGAAGACGATGTCTACCGGGTTGACGGGCCACTCGATCTCGCCGGTCTCTGGGGGGTGTACGAGCTCGATCGGCCCGAGTTGAAATTCCCGGTCTTTGCCGGAGTCACTCCTCCCCGTCTCTCATCGGGGGCGGGAGCAGGTGACCAGGTGGACTTCTTCGAGTTGATCCGACAGGGCGACCTCATCGCCCACCACCCCTACGACTCCTTCTCCTCGACCGTGGAAGCGTTCATCTCGCAAGCGGCGAAGGACCCCGACGTGCTCGCCATCAAGATGACCCTCTACCGGACCAATCGCAACAGCCAGATCATGCAGTCTCTCATCGAGGCCGCCGAGCGAGGCAAACAGGTGGTGGCCCTGGTCGAGCTCAAGGCACGTTTCGAAGAGGAGCGGAACATCGAGTGGGCACAGCGACTGGAGGACGTTGGGGTACATGTGATGTACGGCGTCGTCGGGCTGAAGACCCACACCAAGATCTCCCTGGTGATGCGGAGAGAGGGCGACCGGATCGTGCGTTACGCCCATATCGGAACCGGCAACTACAACGAGACCACCGCCCGGAACTACGAGGACGTGGGCGTGTTCACGGGAGATCCGGACCTGGGGTCCGATCTCTCCGACCTGTTCAACTTCCTGACCGGCTACAGCCGCCAGACCCGCTACCGCTCACTGGCCGTCTCGCCCGACGGGATCCGCGACCGCATCGTCAGTCTCATCGAAGACGAGGCGGCGCGTTCGGACGGACACATCACCATGAAGATGAACTCCCTGGTGGACGAGGGGATCATCGAGTCGCTCTACCGGGCCTCACAGGCCGGGACCAGGATCGACCTCTGTGTCCGTGGGATCTGCGGGCTGGTTCCAGGCGTGCCGGGCCTGTCGGACAACATCGCGGTGCGCTCCATCGTCGGGCGCTATCTGGAACACTCCCGGATCTACCGCTTTGGGGCGAGGGGTCGGGAGCGTCACTATCTGTACGGTTCGGCCGACATGATGCCGCGGAATCTCGACCGTCGCATCGAGGCTCTCGCCCCGGTCAGCGACCCCGACCTCCAGTTCCGCATGGACGAGATCCTCGACGTGGTGTTCGCCGACGACACCCTCGCCTGGGAGCTCAAGCCGAACCGGACCTGGGTACGGGTCGAGGGGGAGGGAGCGGTGGACACTCACGAAGCGCTGCAGGAGCTGGCCCTGGTCCGCAGCACGGCGCACCTCGTTTGATGGTCGCCGGACGGCACCACGAGCCAGGGATCACGTGACAGACACCAACGCGCCACTGGATGACCCCACCAAGCCGAGTGTGGTGTTCCTCTGTGTCCACAACGCCGGCCGCTCTCAGATGGCCGCGGGTTGGATGCGACACCTGGGGGGTGACGCGGTGGACGTGTTCTCCGGTGGCTCCGACCCTGCCGAGGTGGTGAACCCGGCTGCGAAGGAGGTGATGGCGGAGCGGGAGATCGACATCGGTGAGCAGACCCCGCGTCGATGGAGCGACGACATCATCAGGAAAGCGGATGTCGTGGTGACGATGGGCTGCGGGGACACCTGCCCGGTGTTCCCCGGCAAGCGTTACCTGGACTGGGAGCTGGAAGACCCATCCGGGAAGTCGGTCGAGACGGTGCGGGTGATCCGGGACGAGATCGAGCAGCGGGTCCGGGGGCTCATGGTGGACCTGGGAGTCCCGATTCGGGAGTGACTGGCCGCCTGCGCCGTAGCATTCGGGCGGTGGCCATCACCATGAGAGGGCGGTCGTGTCTGCCCCGACCCGACGTCTCGAGATCCTGAGCTCTCCCCGTCAGAGCGCGCCCGCACGATGGTTGGGCCGGCTCATCGCAATGACCCTGGGAGCGGTGCTGTCGCTGGTCTTTCCCGAGCCGGGGCTGTGGTGGCTGGGATGGATCGGACTGGCCCCGATCCTCGTCGTCATCGCCAGGTCGCCGAACCGAAGCGAGTCCATGAAGCGAAGCTGGTTCGCCGGTGTCGGGTTTCTCACTGCACTCCATTACTGGGTGATCCCATACACCGGTGTCTTCACAGTCGTACTCGCCGCCTTCGTCGGTCTCTTCTGGCTGCCGATCGGTGTCGCCTGCTGGTGGGGCCTGAGCGAAGGAGCCGGACGGTCACGACGAGTGGCGTCCCTGGCCGTGGTGCCCTCGGTGTGGGTGATGACCGAAGCGGTCAGGTCCTGGGAGTATCTGGGCGGGACCTGGGGGCTGCTCGGGTTGAGCCAGTGGCAGGCAACCCATTTGCTTCAGGGAGCGGCCCTCGGTGGAGTCTGGCTGCTCGGCTTCGTCATGGTGACGGTCAACGTGGCCCTGGCGACGGCGATGCTGTTGGGGAGGTCGATGCGAGAGCGTCTCGGCGCGACGGCGATTGTGCTCGCCCTCCCTCTCCTGCTCGTTGTCCACGGAGCGACCCGGGCCGACCCAGCCCCGACGGGATCGGTGAGTGTCGGTGGAGTGCAGCCGGGGGTGTTCGCCGACCGGGCCGATCGTCTCGATGCGCACATCGAGGAGACGCTGGTCTTCGCCGAAGCAGACGCCGTCGACTTCGTGGTTTGGGGTCAGACCAGCGTTGCCTACGACCCGGCCCTCGACCACTCGGTGGGTGAGCGGCTGGAGGAGGTGGCCGATGCCATCGGAGTCGACCTCTTCGTCAATGTCGACGCCCGAACCGATTCAGGCATCGTCAAGACCACGGTCCAGTACACACCGGACGGGCCGGCTCCCGGGACTTATGGCAAACAGCGACTGGTCCCCTTCGGTGAGTACATCCCTCTCCGCCCGCTGTTCGGCTGGGTTTCCGATTTTACCCAGGCGGCGGCCCAGGACCGGATTCGTGGTCAAGGCCCGGTGGTGATGCGAACGGCGGGGGTGACCTTCGGGCCCCTCATCTCATATGAGTCGACCTTTCCCGACATGCGTCGTGACCTGGCCCGACTTGACGTCGACCTGACCATCGTCCAGGGAGGCACCGAGACCTTCCAGGGGTCGTGGGCCCAGCCGCAACAGGCGAGCTACGAGGCGGTCAAAGCGGTGGCATCGGGCCGTCCCGCGGTGCTGGTCGCGGTGAGCGGGGTGTCCGCCGCCTTCGACTCGCGGGGTCGGCCGCTGATGTGGTACCCGGCAGACCAGGTAGGGGGCTTCGTGGTCGACGTACCTCTAGCCAAGGAGGACACCCTCTATGTGCGCCTCGGCGACTGGGTGGTGTGGCTCTCCTTGGTGGTGGTGGCGGTGACCATCGTGAGCCAGAGCATCTCGCGAGCACCTGCGAACCCGTCGTAGACACCACACCCCTGAGATCGCACAATTCACCTTCCGTTCATCTGGGCATTGCCGTCGGGTCAACCGGGCTTCGTACCTTCTCCACGAGTTCCTGGGAGGTTCGGATCCAGCAAAGGAGATGAACAGGAATGCAAGTACGAAGACTGGTCGCGCTCTCGTGCGCGGTTGCCCTGGTCCTGGCCGCCTGCGGCGCAAGTGAAGGAGGCTCCACCGGTGCGACGGCCGATGGCGGGGGAACTGACACCACGGTCGTCGCTGACGACGGCGGGAACGACCGTGAGGAGTTGACCGGTGACGTCCGTCTCGACGGATCGAGCACGGTGGGACCGCTCTCCGAGGTGGCAGCCGAGCTCTACATGATCGAGTCGCAGCCCGGAGTCCGTGTCACCGTCGCCATTTCCGGGACCGGGGGTGGCTTCGAGAAGTTCTGTATCGGTGAGACCGACGGCAACAACTCGTCCCGGCCGATCAGGGACGACGAGGCGGAACGGTGCACTGCGAACGGCATCGCCTACGACTTCGTCCAGGTGGCCAATGATGCCCTGTCGATCGTCGTCAACGCCGACCTGCCCGTCGAGTGCATGACAGTCGAGCAGGTCAATCAGATCTGGGACGAGGGCTCGACCGTTACCACCTGGGGCGATGTCGACGGTCTCGAACTTCCCGACGATGTCGCCTCACAGACCCTCACCCTCTACGGTCCCGGATCCGACTCCGGCACCTTCGATTACTTCACCGAGGAGATCAACGGTGAGTCCGGTCGAATCAGGAATGACTATGTGGACATCGGGGAAGACGATCTGGCCGCCGTGCGGGCGGTTACCGACGACCCCTATGCCATGGGATACATCCCGTTCTCGTACTTCCAGGAGGCTGGCGATGCCGTGAAGGCTCTCGCCATCGACGATGGCAACGGGTGTGTCGAAGCGACTGCCGACAACGTCCAGAACCTGACCTATACCCCACTCGGCCGAGGTCTCTTCGTCTACTTCAGCGACACCGCGCTGGCCAGGCCCGAAGTCCTCGACTTCGCAGAGTTCTATGTCGAAAACGCCTCCGAGATCGCAGAGCTGGCTGAATTCGTGGCCATGACTCCCGATCAGCTCGAAGAGCAGGGAGCCAAGATCAGCGCATTGGCTGGCGGTTGATGACCGGCGAGACGCCTCGAAACTCAAGGACCGTTGCCTCCGAGCAACGGTCCTTGGAGGCGTCGAGCCCCCGCTACGGCGAAAAGGTCGTCAAGGCCTTTCTGGCGGTCTGTGCGGTCCTATCGATTGCCGTCACGACTGCGATCGTCTTTTCCCTCGTCCTGCCCACTGTCGAGTTCTTTCAGGAGGTCTCTCCGAGAGAGTTCTTCACCGGGACTCTCTGGGCACCCCTGTTCGCCAATGCCAGCTTCGGCGTTTGGCCCATCGTCGTCGGTTCGCTCACGGTCTTGGTGATCTCACTGAGTGTTGCTGTGCCGGTTGGACTCCTCGCCGCGGTCTATTTGTCCGAGTACGCGAGACCGGGGCTGCGACGGCTGGTCAAACCGATCCTCGAGGTCCTGGCCGGCATCCCCACGGTGGCAATCGGTCTCTTCGCCTTCTGGTTCATCCGACCCCTCGCCGAGACGCTTCTCCCGTTCCTCCCCTGGCAGGGCCCCTTCTCGGTCGGAGTGGCCGCGTTGGGTGTTGGTCTCCTGATCGTGCCCGTGATCACGTCGATCGCTGACGACTCGATGCGAGCGGTTCCCGCATCTCTGCGACAGGGTGGCTACGCCCTGGGAGCAACGAAGTTCGAGGTGGCCACCAGGATCGTGTTGCCTGCGGCCATATCAGGGATCGTGGCTGCGATCGTCCTCGGTGGCTCCAGGGCAATAGGTGAGACGATGGTGGTGTTCATAGCTGCGGGCGCCGGGAACCCGTTCCTCTCATTCGATCCGACCAAGGGCGTCCAGACCATGACCGCGTTCATCGCTGGCGCGGCGACGGGAGACATCCCCACCGGGACCATCAAGTACTACACGATCTTCGCAGTTGGCTCACTGCTCTTCATCTTCACCTTGTCGCTCAACGCGCTCTCGATGCGCCTCGTCCGCCGGTTCCGCGAGGAGTACGACTGATGGCCGCCATGCCCCGTCAGTCGAGTGGATTGTTGGTGGCGACGTCTGGCGCCCGCGCCGCCACCGAGGCTGCTCTCAGATCATCGTCGGATCGGGATCGGGTGGTCAATCTCGTGTTCGTCTCGATGATGGTGTTCGCAATCGGCTTCGCTCTGATCGGGCTTGCCTCTCTGATCATCTTCATGATCGCCGAAGGCGGAGAAAGGCTGACCTGGGAGCTGATCACCAACCCACCGTCGACGATCAACCCCGATCGGGCCGGCTTCCGGACCGCTCTACTCGGGACCTTGTATGTGATAGGCGGCGTGATCGTGCTCATCATCCCGCTCGGGGTCGGCGCGGCCCTCTATCTCGAGGAGTACGCCAACCCCGAGAGATGGTGGAACCGTCTCATCGAGCTGAACATCCAGAATCTCGCCGGCGTCCCCTCCATCGTCTTCGGAATCCTCGGTCTGGCATTCATAGCTCGGGGGCCGATCAGTCTCGGGTTCGTCGCTGCCACAGGCTCGCTCACCCTTGCTCTATTGGTGCTCCCCACGGTCATCCTCGCGGCGCGCGAAGCGATCAGGGCGGTGCCCTCCTCGATCGCCGACGGGTCTCTGGCACTGGGGGCCACCCAGTGGCAGACGATTTGGAGACAGATCCTCCCTGCAGCTATCCCGGGCATACTCACCGGGATAATCCTGGCGATAGCACGCGCCATCGGTGAGGCTGCCCCGCTGCTCCTGGTGGGCGCGGTCACTTTCGTCACCTTCAACCCGAAGTTCTTCACCGACGGATACTCGACGCTGCCGGTGATGATCTATCAGTACTCGAATCGTCCCCAGCAAGAGTTCCGGATCTTGGCGGCAGCCGGCGTCATCGTCATGCTTGTTGTGGTGTTGATGATGAATTCGCTCGCCGTTTGGTTGAGGGACCGATTCGAGCGGAGCTGGTGAGAAGAGAGCGAGGCGAAATGCACGCCACCAACGAATCCGAGAGTTCGATGACTGAAGTGAGCGTCAGCGACTCGAATGGAGATCGTCCTGTCCTCTCCACTGACCCCGATGAGTTCCACCCCATGGGTCGAGATGTGATGGAGCGAAGCATGCATGAGAGTTCGCACACCGTCATCTCGGTGCGAGACCTCTCGGTGCACTACGGGTCTTTCAAGGCGGTCGACGAGGTGAATCTTCCCTTCTACGAGCAACGAATCACCGCGTTGATCGGGCCGTCGGGTTGCGGAAAGTCGACTGTGCTCAGGTGTCTGAATCGGATGAACGACCTCATCCCAGGTGCTCGTGTGGGAGGCAGCGTGGAGTACCACGGAGTCGATCTGTACGCTCCCGAAGTCGACCCGGTCGAGGTGAGACGGCGAATCGGAATGGTGTTCCAGAAGCCCAATCCCTTCCCGAAGTCGATCTTCGAGAATGTGGCGTTCGGGCCCAGGGTGCTCGGATACCAGGGTGACATGGGCGAGATTGTCGAGGAGAGCTTGCGCAAGGCAGCGTTGTGGGACGAGGTCAAGGACAAGCTCGACGACTCGGGTATGGACATCTCGGGCGGACAGCAACAGAGGCTCTGCATCGCCCGCGCCATCGCCACCAGCCCCGATGTCTTGCTCATGGACGAGCCTTGCTCGGCTCTCGATCCGATCGCCACCGCCCGGATCGAGGACCTCATGCTGGACCTCAAGGAGGAGTACTCGATAGTCATCGTCACCCACAACATGCAGCAGGCGGCGCGGGTCAGTGACCACACGGCTTTCTTCAACGTCCGGAGCTCGACCGAAGGGCAACGAACCGGGTACCTGGTCGAATACAGCGAGACCCAAGAGCTCTTCACGACCCCGAAGGAAACGCTCACCGAGGACTACATCACCGGACGATTCGGATGACGCAGCATCACGACATCAACGTCCATTTCCACCGGGAGATGAGTGAGTTGGAGCGCACCGTGTTGGGTGTCGTCGACCGGGCGGAGCAGATGGTGGAGATGGCCGTCGAAGCCGTGACCACCGGCGACCAGGAGCTCGCCGCGCGGGTCATCGCACTCGACGACGCCATTGACGATACGTTTCTCGCCGTCCAGCACGAGTGGACCGCGCTCATGGCCCGAAATCAACCCCTCGGCTCCGATCTCCGCCGGATGACGGTCCTCCTGCAACTCAACTCGACGTTCGAGCGCATGGGCGACCAATGTGTCAACATCGCCAAGATCGCCCAGCTGAACGACGGATTGCCGCGCGTGGAGCGGATCTGTGCCCAGATCCGGGAGATGGGCGACCTGGTACGGCCCATGATCCGGACCGCGATCGAGTCGTACCTGCGCGGCGATGTCGACGAGGCGCGGCTGCTGCCGGCGATGGACCAGCCCGTCGACCGTCTCAACGCCAACATGTACAAGGAGACCGTCGCCGTGCGGGAGAACCCCGAGCTGCTGGAGTGGGCGACGAAGATGCTGATGGTGTCCCGGGCCCTGGAGCGGATCGGCGACCAGGCAGTCGATTTCGGTGAGCAGACGGCATACTTGATCACGGGAGAGCGAGCCGAGTTCGACGAGGACGGGATGGCCCGCACCATCGATGACGATCACACCGACTGACCGACACCCACGTCACATCCTGATCATCGAGGATGAGCCCGGGCTCGCCGAGTCGGTTCGTTACGCCCTCGAGGCCGAAGGATTCGAGGTAACCGTGTCCGAGACCGGTTTCGCCGGCCTGGAGGCGGCGCGGCGCGACTTGCCCGATCTGGTGCTGCTCGACCTGATGCTCCCCGAGATGTCGGGCTTGGACGTGTGCCGGCAGATCAGGCTCTCCTCCGACGTCCCCATCATCATGCTCACCGCCAAGGACTCCGAGGCCGACAAGGTGACCGGTCTCGAGTTGGGGGCGGACGACTACATGACCAAGCCGTTCTCGATGCGGGAGCTGGTCGCCCGGGTGCGGGCACATCTTCGTCGGGCGGCCAAGTCGGGGCTCCTGGCCGAGTCGAACGAGGTCCTGCGGGGAGGTCCCATCGAGCTCGATATCGACGCCCACGTCACCAGGGTCGGGGGCGCTGAGGTGGAGTTGCGTCCCAAGGAGTTCGAGCTCCTGGAATCGCTGATGAGACGCAAGAATCGTCTGGCGGCGCGACATACGCTCATCGACGAGGTGTGGGGCCCTTCCTATTTCGGGGACACCAAGACCCTCGACGTCCACATCAAGAGGCTACGGGAGAAGCTCGAGGCCGACTCGTCGAAACCGAAGCACATCGTCACGGTACGTGGGCTCGGCTACAAGTTCGTCGATGAGTAGCCGCCCGGCCGCCACGACTCGGTTGTCGTCCCGCCTCCTGGTCTATTACGCAATCGCCTACCTGGTGTTGATCGCCTTGATGTGGCTCGCCGCCGACAGGGTCACCCGAGCCAATCTGATCGAAGACGTGGACTCGGACCTGCTGATGTCGGCTCGTCTCGCTGCCGGGGCCATCCCGGAGGATCGCGACGGGTATCAGCCCTGGGCGCGCAACGTGCTCGGTGCCACCGGGATGCGGACCACGCTCATCGACATCGACGGTGTGGTGTTGGCCGACTCACATTCCGACCCGTCTCTCATGGAGAACCATCTCGGGCGCGTCGAGGTGGACACTGCCGTCAGTGCTGGGGTCGGCGAGGCCCAGCGAGTCAGTGGCAGCACCGGATTCGAACAGCGCTACGTGGCGGTTCTCGATGACGGGCTCGTGGTGAGGACGTCGCTGCCGACCCGGGTCATCGACGAGCGGCTCACCGAGGTGCGGCTCACCATCCTGGGGGCGGCGGTGGTGCTCGGGCTCCTCGGGGTGGGGCTGGTCGCATACCTGGCTCGACGACTCACCCGCCCGCTCAGCGTCCTCACCGACCAAGCCCTCGCGGTGGCCGAGGGAGACACCGACACATCCCCGCATCGCTCCACCGTCTGGGAGCTCGACCAGTTGGGGCTTGCGATCTCGACCATGTCGAGCAAGGTCGGCTCGAGGCTGTCCGACGCCGAACAGACCACCGCCACGCTCGAGGTGGTGCTCGGGGCGCTGTCCCAGGGAACCATCCTCTTCGACGGCTCTGACCGCGTGGTCTATGCCAACCCCTCGGCTCACTCGATCCTCGGCGCGGTTCCCGACGAGCTGTCCGGTCTGGCCCCGCTTCAGCTCCAGGAGGCGGTGCGAGCAGCGCGTGTAGGTCGTGATCAGGAGACCAGGCTGGTCGATCACGGGATCCCGGTGCGAAGGCTGCGTGCGGTGGCCACCCCCTTCTCAGGTGACGATCGGGTCTTGCTGGCCGTGGTCGACATCACCGAGCGGGAGCGCACCGACTCCATCAGGCGGGACTTCGTCGCCAACGCATCTCACGAGTTGAAGACCCCGGTGTCCACCATCATCGCCTCGTCGGAAGCTCTCCGAATGGCGTTGGAGCGCCAGGACGGCTCTGCACTCGGATTTGCGACCCGGATCGCGGCCTCCGCCCGCCAGCTCGACCGGCTGGTGGCGGACCTGCTCGACCTCTCCCGGCTGGAGAGGGAACACCCGGAACTGGGCACGGTGCGGGTCGATCGCCTGGTCGGCGACGAGGTGCATCGGGTGAGGGGAGAAGCCGATTCCAAGGGCTTGACCATCGAGCTGATCGCTCAGGACGTGACCGCCATGGTCAACCAGAGAGACGTCGCTATCGCGGTCGGGAACCTCCTCGACAATGCCGTCAGATACACCCCGGATGGGGGATCGGTGAAGGTGGAGGTGGCCAGGGCCGGTGACGAGGCGGTGATATCGGTCTCCGACACCGGGGAGGGGATACCGACCCGCGACGTCGAGCGGGTCTTCGAGAGGTTCTACCGGGTCGACGCCGCCCGCTCCCGGTCAACGGGGGGCACCGGGCTGGGCCTGTCGATCGTCAAACACGTCGCCGAGAGTCACGGCGGTTCGGTGTCGGTGGAGAGCCAGCTCGGAGCCGGGTCGACCTTCACCGTTCGCCTTCCCGTCGACGAAAGAGGCGCAGCAACCACGGCCAATTAGGCTGTAACTGCCCTAAGCCGGCATAACCAGCCCATGCTCGAATCGATCTCGCAACCCTCGGATCTTCGCTCCCTCAGCCTGGAACAACTCACCACGTTGAGCGAGGAGATCCGAATATTCATCCTCGAGAAGGTCTCCCAGACCGGAGGTCATCTCTCCCCGAACCTCGGTGTCGTCGAGCTCACTCTGGCTCTCCATAGAGTGTTCGAGTCGCCACGCGATCGGATCATCTGGGACGTTGGCCACCAGGCCTATGTGCACAAGATCGTCACCGGTCGGGCAGGGCGTTTCGACTCGCTGCGACACACGGGAGGGCTTTCGGGCTACCCCAGCCCTGCCGAGTCTGAGCACGATTTCGTAGAGAACAGCCACGCCTCGACCTCGCTCAGCTACGCCCTCGGCCATGCCCTCGCCGGATACGACGGCTGGACCGTGGCGGTCATCGGCGACGGCGCCTTCACCGGCGGCATGGCATACGAGGCGCTGAACCACATCAGCGTCGCTCGTCCCGAGCGTCTGATCATCATCCTCAACGACAACGGGCGCTCGTACGCCCCGACCGTCGGAGGCCTCGCCGCGCTGTCCAACATCGCCCACTACCGGATCGATCCCCGTTACGAGAAGGCAAAGCTCGCCATCGGCCGCATGCTGCGCGGTATCCCGCTGGTCGGGGAGACCGCCGACGAGATGGCCAGCCGCATGAAGGATGCGGTCAAACAGATCCTCGAGCCGGCCACCGTGTTCGACGCCCTCGACATCAAGTACACCGGAGCCATCGACGGGCACGACATCTCGATGATCGAAGAGACCCTCGAGCAGGCCAAGGCGTACCACGAGCCGGTCGTAGTCCACGTCATCACCGAGAAGGGCAATGGATATCGCCCGGCCATCGAAGACGAGGAGGAGAAGCTCCACGGAGTGGGCGCCTTCGACGTCGCCACGGGCAAGGCCTACAAATCGGAGTTGAAACTCACCGACGTAGCCGGGCGGGCGGTGGCCGAGGCGGCGGCGCGACGCCCCGACCTCGTCGGGGTCTCGGCGGCGATGATCTCCAGTTCCGGCCTGAAGCAGATGGCACAGCGTTTCCCCGACCGCGTGTTCGACACCGGGATAGCCGAGCAGCACACCGTCACCCTCGCCGCCGGCATGGCGATGGCCGGAAAGCATCCGGTCGTCGCCCTGTATTCCTCGTTCCTCCAGCGCGCCTTCGACCAGATCGTGGCCGATGTGGCACTCCACGACCTGGGGGTCACCTTCCTCATCGACCGGGCCGGCGTCACCGGGCCTGATGGTCCGTCGCACCACGGGGTCTTCGATCTCTCCTACCTTCGCATGATCCCCAACCTCGTCATCGGCGCCCCCGCCGACGCCACCGAACTGTGTGCGATGGTCGAGACCGCGGTCGACCACGAGGGGCCGATGGCGATCCGCTACCCGAAGGGTGGTGCGGTCTCGGTTCCGACTCTGCCGGTGGAACCTCTCGAGATCGGGCAGGCCGAGCTGATCGACGAGGGCGAGGACGTCCTCATGATCGCGGTGGGCCGGATGGTGGAGATCGCCGAGAAGGCCGCCGCCGAGCTCTCCGGCAAGGGAATCGACGCCGGGGTGGTCAATGCGCGCTGGGTGAAGCCGCTCGACCCTCGAATCGTGGAGTGGGCTGCTCCGGCCCGTCACGTGGTCACCCTCGAGGACAACGTGGTGGCCGGCGGCTTCGGCGCGGCGGTGATGGAGGCCTTCGCTGCAGCCGGTTTGGTCAAGGCGGTCACCAACATCGGCGTTCCCGACCAATTCCTACCCTTCGGGTCGGCCTCCGATGTCATGGAGTCGGTGGGTATGGACCCCGACTCCGTGGTCGAGCGGGTGCTGCTGGCAATCGGCCGGGAGTCTGATCCGCTTCTGTGAGGATTTCTTTCCGGTAAGCGGAAAGAAATCCTCACAGAATGCTTAGAGACGGCCCGGGATGGCGATCTTCTTCTCGTACCAGCGGAGGATGAGGCTGAGGGCCAGGGTGAGCACCACGTAGATCACCACCAGGATGAAGAACGACTCCCGGAACCTGAAGGTGCTCCCGCTGTAGAGGCGCGCCATCTGGGTCACCTCCCTCACAGCGAGGACCGAGACCAGCGACGTGTCCTTCATGAGAGAGATCAGGTCGTTGCCGAGGGCGGGGAGCATGTTGCGCACCGCTTGGGGGAGGACGATACGGCGCATGATCTGATGGTCGCGTAGACCGAGGGCACGCCCCGCCTCGGGCTGCTCCTGGGGAACGGACTGGATCCCGGCGCGGAACACCTCGGCGATGAAGGCGGCGTAGAAGAGGCTCAATGCCACCGAGCCTCGCACCGCCTGGTTTATGGAACGGCTCTCCATGTCGACCAGTGAGGCGAAGTCTGGGACGAGCACCAGGGCGATGACGAAGAGGAAGACCAGCATCGGGATGCCGCGGACGAACTCGATGTAGGTGGCGGCGGCGTTCTTCACCAACGTGTTCCTGGACACCCTGGCTAGCCCGAGGCCAAGCCCGAGGACGAGGGCGACGACGAACGACCCGAAAGTCAGGTAGAAGGTCATCAAGATCCCCTCCGTTACACGGAGAGGAATCGGGAAGATCCGCCGGAACGCCTCCTGGTACTCCTCGGTGAGGAGGACTGCCACCACCAGCGCGGCGATGATCGACAGCATCGCAACCAGCCACCAGGGGAACTCTCGAGCGTCGAAGCGGTAGGCGCCGCCCGGGGTGGGAGCGAGGTCCGTCTCGGGCGGATGGGTGCCGGAGTCAGTCATTCGGAGGCAACATAACGAAGCGCCGGGTCGGGTGACCCGGCGCTTCGGTGATTCGGTCGAGTGCTATCAGCCCTCGATGTCTTCGTAGCCGATGTCGAAGTCGGGGCCGAACCACTTGCGGCCCAACTCTTCGAGAGTCCCGTCGGCCCCCATTGCCGCCACAGCCTGGTTGACCGGGTCGACCAGATCCGATCCCTTGGCGAATATGAACCCGAGCGGGTCCGACTGGAGAGGATCGTCGACGGTCTCGATCAGATCGGCGTTCTCGCCGATGTAGCCGAGGCCGGCGGCGTCGTCGATGATCACGACGTCGACGTCTCCGGCGATCAGGGCCTGGATTGCCAGTCCGAATTGATCGAACGCCTGGATCCGGTCCTCACCGACCAGATCGACGGCGAGCTCGTAATTGGTGGTCCCCACCTGGGTAGCCACCACAGCGTCGGAGTTGATCACGTCATCGGCGGTGCTGAACCGGTCGTCGCCGAGCTGCTTGATGAACTTCTGCTGCACCACCATGTAAGGGTCGGAGAAGTCGACGATCTCGGCGCGGTCCTCGGTGATCGAGATACCGTCGCCCGCGGTGTCGTACTCGCCTTGCGCCACTTGGTCGATGAGGGCGGGCCACGCCGCCTCTGGGAACTCGGGGACGCAATTGAGGCGCTCACATATCTCCCGCCAGGCGTCGTAGTCCCAACCCTGGCCCTCGGTCTCACCGGCGAGGATGAAGTTGAAGGGCAGGTAGGCATTCTCCACGGCGATGGTGACGGTGCGACCTCCGAGGTCGGGCAGGGCCCCCGTGGCCTCGGTGGTGGTGGTGGTGGCGTCCCCTTCTGTGCCGCCGCAGGCACCGACGGCAAGGGCGAAGACCAGCATCCATATCGGTCGTGTCCTTTTCATGATTTGGGTTCCTCCTGTCAGAACCGAGTGGTGAGCGTATATCCACCGCCTGAGGTGTGCGAGTCGGGGACTCGATGCATCGGGCGCCCGTATCGGGCTAGGGTCGCTCGCTACCTACGTGGCGTGGTCCACGTACCGCAAATCGATGGAGGACGAATGAAGAGAATCAAATTAGTGGCAGTGTTTGCCGTATTGACGATGGTGTTCGCCGCCTGCACCACCGGTGAGGGCACGGACACCACCGCAGCAACGGACACGACGGCACCCGACAATGGCGATAGCGGAAGCGACGGAGACAGGTCCGGCGCCATCCTCGACGCCGTTCTCGACCGGGGCTCGGTTCGCTGTGGAGTCAACGACGTGCTCCCCGGCTTCGGGATCGTCGACGAGGACGGGGAGTACTCCGGCTTCGACGTCGATCTCTGTCGTGCCGTGGCTGCCGGTGTGCTCGGGGATCCGGATGCGGTCGAGTTCGTGCCGCTCACGGCCGATGCCCGTTTCACTGCTCTCCAGGGTGGCGAGATCGATGTGCTGATCCGCAACACCACCTGGACGGCGACCCGTGACGGCCAGGAAGGCGCCACCTTCCTGTTCACCACGTTCTACGACGGCCAGGGGATGATGGTCCCCGCCTCGACCGGTTTCACCGGACTCGAGGACCTGGCCGATGCCACCATCTGCGTGCTCTCCGGCACCACCACCGAGCTGAACCTGACCGCGGTGTTCAACGCCCGCGGCATCCCGTTCAACCCGTCGGTGTTCGCCGATAACGAGCAGCTGCAGCCGGCATACGAGAGTGGTCAGTGTGAGGCCTGGACCTCCGACGCCAGCCAGCTCGCCGCCTTCAAGGCGACGATCGAAGAGGCCGGCGGCGAGGAGCAGTTCATCATGGCCGAGATCATCTCCAAGGAGCCTCTCGGGCCGGCAGTGCCCGACGGCGACTCCGCCTGGGCGCAGGCCGTGGAGTGGTCGGTGATGGCAACGGTTCAGGCATGGGAGTTCGGTCTCACGTCGGACAACATCGGTTCATATGACGGCGACGATCCCAACATCCTCAACTTCCTCGGTGATGTGGATCCCGGTCTCGGGCTCCCCACCGATTTCGCCGTGACCGTCGTCGAGGCGGTAGGCAACTATGAGGAGATCTTCGAGCGTCACGTCGTTCCGATCGGTCTCCAGCTGGAAGGAAGCCCCAACGACCTCTGGACCAACGGTGGGCTCATGTACGTGCCCCCGTACCGCTAGCCAACGATGAGCGGGGGCGCTCCCGATCCGGGAGCGCCCTCCTCACTCCAACCGAGTCAGCAGAGTGACCACCCCACAGACCGAGCAGCGAGTTCGCCCCCCGTTCTGGCGTGATGTTCGAGTGCTCCGGGTCGTCGGCCAGGTGGTGGCGGTGGTCCTGGTGTTCCTGCTGCTCCGCTGGTTGTTCGGCAACCTGGTCGAGAACAGCCGACGAATCGGGATCGGGCTCGACTTCGGCTTCCTCACCCGGCCCACCCAATTCCAGATCCCCTATCACGGCGAGTTCGACCCCCGCTCCCCGGTCTACCAGATGGTCCTGGTGGGCATCAAGAACACTCTCCTCGCCAGTGTGTTCGGCATCGCCCTCGCCGCGGTGCTGGGCCTGGTGGTGGGGATTTCCAGACTCTCCCAGAACTGGATCGCCGCCCGCATCGCCTCGGTCTATGTGGAGTTCTTCCGCAACATCCCGCCCCTGGTGGTGATCGTCTTCTTCGCCTTCGCCGTGTTCCTCTACGGGCCTCTCCCCAACCTGAGGGGGTCCATCGAAGTGGGCCTCCCCGGATCTGCCAACAACCTGTTCACCTTCAGCAACGAGGAATGGGGCGTCCCCAGCCTGGCCGACGACGGCAATCTGGCCTTGTTCGGAGTGGCCGCCCTGATTGGGCTGTTGGCTGCGGCCGTGGTCTGGCGTTGGCGCACCAAGGTCAATCTGGAGACCGGGGCACCGCATCACCGGGTCATGTGGTCACTGGGCGTGCTCGTCGGGATTCTCCTCGTGGGCTACGTGGTTCTGGGCGAGCCGATTCGCATCACCTGGCCCAGGCTGGGTGAGAACCGGAGGCGGCTCGTCGACGGCTTCGCCATGAACGCCGGATTCATGTCGGTGGCCGGTGCCCTGGGTCTATACACCGCGAGCCACATCGCCGAGATCATCCGTGGCTCGATCCTCGCCGTCTCCAAGGGCCAGACCGAGGCCTCCAACGCCCTGGCGTTGAACAACTTCCAGAGATATCGGTTCGTGGTCCTGCCCCAGGCGCTGCGGATCGCACTGCCGCCACTGATCAACCAGACCCTCAACCTGGTGAAGAACACCTCTCTGGCCGCCGCGGTCGGCTACTCCGAGATAACCAACCTCACCCAGGCCTCGATCGGCAACGGGCGCCCCGCCGTGCCATCGATCGTGATCCTGATGGCGGTCTACCTGTCGTTCTCGTTGATCATCTCCCTGATCCTCAACGTGGTCAACCGCCGCATGCATTTGGCGTCGAGATGACGGCCGTCGAAACCCGCCCGCCTCCGACCACGACCACCACCCCGGTGGAGTGGGTGAGAGTGCGCCTGTTCCCCAATGTCGCCTCTGGCGTGGTGACACTTCTCCTCCTGCCGGTCCTCCTCTATGTGGGATATCGGGTGTTCATGTTCGTCTTTGTCAATGGTCGCTGGGAGGTGGTCACCCGAAACCTGACCCTCTTCATGCAGGGGACCTTCCCCCGAGACCAGCAGTGGCGCATCGTCGCCCAGATCATGCTGATGGCATTCGCTCTCGGTCTGGGTACCTCCACCGCAGCCTCGGCGGCGCTCGACCGGGCGCGTGAAGCCGGGCTCCCCTTTGCCCGACAGCACCCCATCCAGGTGATCCGGCGCTTCTGGCCGGTGATCCTGTTCGTGCTGGTGCTCCTCTACTTCGCCAACACCGTTACTCCCTGGCTCGTGGTGCTGGGAGCGGTGGCCGCATCCCTCCTGGGCTCCCTGGCCAGGTTTCTGCCGGCCCGGGTGCGTCACCTGGGGTGGCTGCTCATGGCCCTCTCGATCATCGCCGCATTCCAGGTGGTATCCGGAACCACCGGACGGAGTTGGGTGGCGGCCACCGTCATCGTTGCCGCCGGTGTCTGGGTGTCGGTGCGGTTCGAGGGACTCGCTCCGTTGCCGCGGCTCGCGGTGAAGACGGCCCTGGCGGCGGTGGCCGGTGCAGTCGTCTTCGCGATATACACCGTCGTCCAGTTGCCGGGTGTCGGCTGGGACCGGTGGTCGGGCCTGCACCTCACCCTGTGGGTATCGGCCCTGGCCATCATCCTCTCCTTCCCTCTCGGCCTGCTGCTGGCCCTCGCCCGCAGATCGACCCTGCCCGCCCTCCGCATGCTGGCCACCGGGTATATCGAGCTGATCCGGGGTGTGCCGCTGATCACACTGCTCTTCATGGGTCAGTACATCCTGGGCTTCATGCTCCCGGCGGGGTCCACCCCCTCCAGCATCTCGAGGGCGATCGCGGCCATGACGCTGTTCACCGCGGCGTACGTCGCCGAGATCGTGAGGGGTGGGTTGCAGGGGCTTCCTTACGGGCAGACCGAAGCCGCGCAAGCACTGGGGCTCTCACCGGCCAAGTCGATGCGACTCATCATCCTGCCGCAAGCGTTGCGGTCGGTGATCCCGGCGATGGTGGGGCAGTTCATCTCCATCTTCAAGGATTCGTCGCTCTTGTACATCCTGGCCATCAACGAGTTCCTCGGGGTGAGATCACTGGTTCATGCCCAGGCTGACTTCAGATCGATCGCCCACGCCGAGACCCTGGTCTTCGTGGCCCTCGGTTACTGGGCGTTCGCCTATGCGATGTCACGCGAGAGCCAGAGATTGGAACGTAGATTGAGAGAAAGCAGCGCATGACCACCGAATCGACCGCACAGCATTTCGCAGACGCCACCCAGGCCAAGGGAACCGCGCTCATCGAGGTGACCGATGTCGACAAGTACTTCGGGGACTTCCAGGCCCTCAAGGACATCAACCTGGTGGTCGGGCTCCAGGAGGTGGTGGTCGTCATCGGTCCCTCCGGCTCGGGGAAGTCGACACTGATCCGCTGTATCAACCGGTTGGAGAAACACGATCGGGGCACGATCGTGGTCGACGGGATCGAGCTCTCCGACGACGTCCGCAACATCCAAGAGATCAGACGCGAGACCGGAATGGTCTTCCAGCAGTTCAACCTGTTCCCCCACCTCACCGTGATCGACAACATCACCCTCGCTCCCCGTCAAGTGCGGCGCATGGCGAAGAAGGAAGCCGAGGACCTGGCCATGGAGATGCTGGAGCGGGTCAAGATCCCCGAACAAGCCCGCAAGTATCCCGGCCAACTCTCGGGTGGCCAGCAACAGAGGGTGGCGATAGCCCGCTCCCTGGCGATGAGGCCCAAGGTGATGCTGTTCGACGAGCCGACCTCGGCCCTCGACCCCGAGATGATCAAAGAGGTCCTCGACGTGATGGTGGAGCTGGCAAAGGGGGGGATGACGATGATCGTGGTCACCCACGAGATGGGCTTCGCCCGGGCCGTGGCCAACCGGGTGGTGTTCATGTCCGACGGCCAGATCGTCGAGGTGGGGACTCCGGAGCACTTCTTCACCAACCCACAGGAAGAGCGCACCAAGCTGTTCTTGTCCCAGATTCTCTGACCTCCGATCAGAGAGTCCGATCAGAGAGTCTGAGTATCGGGTATCAGGCACTCCCCTGCGTAGGTGGGGTCCGGCTCTACCCTCTGGCTCTCGGTGTCTTCGTTGTCCCTCAGGATCGTTGGTTTGGTCGCGGGTGTGATGCTGGCCGCTGGCGTGGTGCTCGCACTGGTCAACGTCGGGACGGCCGAGGTTCCTGAGGGAACCCTCGCTGCACTGGCCGGATCGACCACCACCTCGTTGAGCTCCACGTCCACTTCCAGCACCTCGACCACGTCAACCTCGACCTCGACGACCATCACCATCCCCCCCAAGGGAACCCTGGTCATCCAGGGGACCGGGGACGTCAATCTGGATCCCGACTACATACCAGCACTCGCCACCAACGGCTACGACTACGCATGGGACGGTCTCGACGGGCTCTTCCGCCGCGACGATCTGACCGTGATCAACCTGGAGTGCGCCCCGTCGGACCTGGGGGTGGCGGAGCCGAAGCAGTTCGTCTTCCGCTGTCCGGTGGAGTCTTTGGCATCCCTGGCCCGGGCCGGGGTCGAGGTGGCGAATCTGGGCAACAACCACAGCGGTGACTACGGCAAAGAGGCCCTGGTGGACGGTCGGGCCCGGCTGATCGAAGCGGGGGTGGCACCGGTCGGCGCGGGGGCGAACGTCGACGAGGCCGGTGAGCCGGCGATATTCGAGCTGAACGGATGGACCGTGGCCGTTCTCGGGTTCGGCGGTGTCGTCCCCCACCCGGGTTGGCTGGCGGCCGAAGGGAGCCCCGGGATGCGTGACGGCGACGACATCCAGTCGATGGTGGCCGCGGTGGAGGCGGCCACCGACCGCGCCGACATCGTGGTGGTCTCGATCCACTGGGGGGTCGAGTTCGACACCGAGCCGCGCCCCGACGACATCGAGCGAGCCGAGGCCATGATCGCGTCCGGGGCCGATGTGATTTTCGGTCATCATGCCCACCGCTTGCAGCCACTCGAGATGGTCGATGGCGCCGCCGTCTTCTGGGGACTCGGTAATTTCGTGTGGCCGCGACACTCTGTGGCAGGATCGACCACCGCGGTCGCCCGGGCGGTCGTTCATCCCGACGGGAGGATCGAGGCATGTCTGATACCGGCATTCATCGAGAGCCCCGGCCAACCCGTGCTCACCGGCGAACCGGAATGTGGGCCGGACCGTTAGGACTGTGATGCAGGAGAAGTCAGGACCGATCTTTCTCGTCATCGCCTTCGGAGCGATGCTCGGCTTCGTCGCCTTCCTCATCGTCGGACCCCGTGACGCCGGGGGCGAGAGCGCGGCGCCCGGGTCCACGGTGACCTCGACTCCCGGGAACAGCGGCGAGAACGGCGAGCCGGCGTCGACCGATGTCGGCGGGGATCCGATTCCCACCACCACCACGATCGACACCCCCGAACGCGTCCCCGGCACGGTTCCGGGATGGACCGTCTCCCAACCGTGGGGGTCCGTGGAGGGGCTGACCACGTTTCGGGGCAACCCCACCAGGACCTACTACGGCACCGGGCCGATCAGCGACTCGCCGACGGTTCGGTGGACCTACCCCGGCAGTGGAATGTGCAGCGAGTCGACCAACTTCGGAGTGACCTCCGTCTGGTGTGGCATCGGTTGGACCGGTCAGCCCCTCGTCTGGGAGCGCCCCGACGGCAAGTCAGAGGTGATCGTCGGCGCCTTCGACAACGCCATCCACTTCGTCGACGCCGAGACCGGTGAGGCGTTGCGACCCAGGTTCGTAACCGGCGGACATGTGAAGGGAAGCGAGACCCTCGACCCCGACGGCTATCCACTGCTCTACTCAGGCTCCCGTGACAACAAGCTCCGGATCATCGCACTCGACCGTGAGGAGCCGACCGAGCTGTGGTCGCTCGATGCCCGGGATGTCGATGGAACGTGGCATGTCGACTGGGATGCCGCCCCGCTCATCATCGACGACATCATGTACCAGGGTGGGGAGAACAGTTGGTTCTTCGCCTACGAACTGAACCGGGCATACGACGCCGACGGACGGGTTACCGTTGAGCCGAGGCGGCTGCTCGCCATGCCCGGCTACGACTCCGAGTTCCTCGCCTTGACCGGCCCGAATGTGTCGATCGAGAGCTCCACAGCCGCCTACGAAGACCGGGTCTACTTCAGCAACTCGGGAGGCCGGGTGGTGGGTCTCGACGTGTCCGACATCCGCAACGGGAATGCCCCCATCGTCTTCGACTACTGGGCCGGCGGGGATGCCGACGCAACCATCGTCATCGATGAGGAGGGCATGCTCTACGTCTCGGTGAACGTCAAGCCCTGGCAGGTCGGCGCGGGACACAGGACTCAGGCCAACATAGATCGCACCCGGGAGATCGGTCAGTTGATCAAGCTCGACCCCTACACCGACGGAGACCCCCTGGCCTGGGGCGTCGATCTCTCCAGCTCTGGTGGGGAGGATTCGGGTACCTGGGCGACGCCGGCGCTACACGAGGGATTCCTGTACACCAACACCCATCTCGGTTCGCTCATCGCAGTCGACACCGCCACCGGCGAGACGGTGTGGGAGGACGGAACCGTCGGATGGCACTCGTGGTCTTCGCCGGCGGTCGTCGACGACACCCTGGTGGTGGCCACCTGCAACGGAGATCTGCGCGGCTATTCACTGGAAGATCCCCGGGCCCCTGCCCGGCAGTGGACGGTGTCACTGGGAGAGTCGTGTCTCGAGGCGACACCGGCGATCTGGAACGGGACGATCTATCTCGGCTCCCGCGACGGCTACCTGAGGGCGATTCGTTGATGCGACCGGTCTTGGCATCGGCTCTGACACTGGTCCTCGTCGCCTGCTCGGCCACCGGAGGAGAGGAGACCACCACCACCGTGCCGGCTCCGACGACCACCTCTACCAGTCTGGCCACGACGACCACCACCCGGCCGCCTCCGGAGTGTCCGCGCCCCCCCTACGACCTCGAGTTTCTCCCTCCGGGGGTCGGTCAAGGCGAGCTGGAGTCTGCCGAGCTCGATCCCGACGTGTGGACCTCCGTGGCGGGGAGCCATACCACCTTCATTCCGCGGTGGGACGACACCGTTGCCATCGCCATCATCCGGGGGACACTTCCGGCCGTGGATTGGCCGGGGGAGAAGGGCGAGGTCAGCATCGACGGCACCCCTGCGGTGGTCGGCCCTCACCCCGACGGGACCTGGGTGGCGGGATGGTACGAAGAGCCGGGGGAGCGCTGCGACCTGTACACCATGGTCTTCTACCCGCCATGGTCGCCTTCCGAGGTGGAGCAGGTCCTGGCCGAGATGGACCGGGTCGGCGGCTGACCCAACCTCGAGTGTGCACACCAGCGCGTCGGACGCGGCCGCGTGCACACTCGATCTGTCACACCCGAGAAGGGGCCCGCGGGCCCCCTTCTTCATCGGTTACTCCTGGTCGCGGGGGCGTGGCTGTGGGCCGGTCGGCCGTCGCGCTCCCCTCGCCGCATCTTCCTGGCTCTCCTGGAACAGCTCGGCGATGGCGGCCACCGATCCCAGGACTCCCTGAGTGTCGAGGGGCAGGAAGATCTTGGTCGCCTGACCGTCGGCGATCCCCTGGAGCGCCTCCAGGTAGCGGATCGCGATCAGGTCGGGGGTCGGGTCACCGGTATGGATGGCACCGAACACCCGCTCGATGGCCTGGCCTTCACCTTCGGCCACCGTGAGCTTCTGATACTTCTCTGCGTCTGCGACCCGCTTGATCGCCTCGGCCTGGCCATCGGCCTCGAGCACCTGGGACTCCTTGACACCTTCGGCCTTGAGAATGGCCGCCCGCTTCTGACCCTCGGCCTCGGTGACCGCGGCACGCCGGTCACGCTCGGCCTTCATCTGCCGGTGCATGGCGTCGGTGACGTCGACCGGTGGCTCGATGCGCTGGATCTCGACACGGACCACCCGCACACCCCACTTGTCGGTGGCGTCGTCGAGGATCTGACGAAGCTTGGCGTTGATCACCTCGCGGGAGGTGAGTGCCGAGTCGAGGTCCAGATCACCGACCACGTTCCTCAGGTTGGTCTGTGCCAGCTTGGTGACGGCGAGGATGAAGTTGCCCACGTTGTACTGC
>CAZLEQ010000029.1:0-33358 GCA_964558575.1 uncultured Acidimicrobiaceae bacterium
GATCTGGAGCGTCACGACGAATTGGTCGGTGGCCTCGTCAGCACGGGCGGGGGGACGGTGTTCAAGGTCATGGGAGACGCTTTTCTCACCGTCTTCGATGATCCGGATGCGGCAACGCAGACCGCGATCGAGATCAACCGTCGTCTCGCCGAAGAGGCATGGGAGGCGGGGCCCCTTCTGGTAAGGGCAGTCGTCCACAGCGGCAGGGCGCAACGCAAGGGAGATGACTATGTGGGCCTCAGCCTCAGCGTCGCGGCCCGGCTCATGCATGTGGCCCACGGAGGTCAGGTGCTCGTCTCGGAGTCGACCGCGTCTCTCCTTGGCTCAACGACGGATTTTGAGCTGCGTGCGCTGGGTCGAGTGGCGCTGAAAGACATCGCTCAGCCGATAGAGGTGTATCAGGTCATCGCCGATGGCCTCGAAGAGGACTTTCCACCGCTGGTCGATCCCCACGCCAGGATGCGGGGCTTTCCGCTGGAGACAGGCCCCTTTGTTGGGAGAGCCGGAGAAGTATCCGAGGTGGCCGACTTTCTCTCATCGCACAGGCTGGTCACTCTGGTTGGGCCGGGAGGCGTGGGTAAGACGAGGCTCGCCACCAGAGTGGCGTCCTCTGTCGCATCGGACTTCGACGCCCTGTGGTTCGTCGATCTCGCCGCAATATCGGATCCTGACCTTGTGGCGGACACCATCGCCACGACAGTGGCACCTTCCGGAGACGGCCCCCCGTTGAAACGGGCCGCGGCGGCCCTTCGATCCGGTAGCCAGCTTCTCGTCCTCGACAATCTGGAGCACCTGGCGGCGGGGATCACGGACTCGATCAATCGGATTCTGGCCGAGGCTGGGGGTCTGAGGATTCTGGCTACCAGCCGGACCCCGCTCCACCTGCGTTCCGAGCAGTTGTACCCCGTCCCCTCGCTCACCACGGATGGTGTTGACGGGGCGGCGATCGAGCTGTTCGCAGAGCGAGCCAAACAGGTCGATCCCGGTTTCGACATCGAAGAGCACCGGAAGGAGGTGGCAGAGATCTGCCGTTTGGTGGACGGGTTGCCCCTGGGCATCGAGCTGGCCGCGGCACGTCTGCGTTTTTTCCCGCCGACAGTTCTGGCGGAGCGGCTGCGAGCGGGGGCGTCCCTCTCCGGTGGTTTGGTGGATTTACCCGACCGGCATCGAAGCCTGACCGCTGCAGTGTCGTGGAGCGTCGATCTCCTCGACGAGCCGGGCCAACGGCTGTACCGGCGTATGGGAGTTTTTGCCGGGGGTGCCGATCTGGAGGCGGTGGAGGCGGTCTGCTCGACTCTCGGTGAGGACGTCGCCACAACGCTGGAGTCGTTGATCGACCTAAGTCTGGTTCGATCCCTTCCATGGCGTCTGGGGCAGCGATACTCGATGCTGGAGACGGTCCGCGTCGACGCGGTCGGGAGGCTCGCGGAGTCCAACGAAATAGACGAGCTGGGGCGCCGCCACGCCGAGCATTTTGCAGCGGTGGTCGAACGGGCCGAGCCTTACCTGCGCAGCGACCAACAGGCCCATTGGTTTCTCCTACTCGACGAGGAGATGCCCAACCTGCGGGTGGCATTCGACTGGTCGATCCGTACCGAGGCGGTCGACCTCTTCGTTCGTATCCTCGCCCTCGCCTCTGACTATCTCTTCTACCGCTCGCTCCTCGTCGACTACGCCCGGTGGGTGGAGGCGGTCCGGCCTCTGCTCGACGGATTCGATCCAGGTCTCTTGGGCCTGGTCCACCTCGCGATATCGCGCTACCACTTCGCTCTGCATGAGCTGGATGTGGCCCGGCACCACGCCGACTTGGCCATCCAGGGCTTGGAAGGCACCGACGACAGGCGGCACCTGGCCCTGGCTCATGTGATGCGTTCCAGTAGCGGGCTCGGGATATCGGAGATATTCGAGGAGTCGGTGAGCCACGCCCGCGAGGCAGTCTCCATTGCTGAGGACCTCGGGCACTTGCCCATCGTCGCCCAGGGACTCAACATCTGGGGTGAGGTGGTTCGTCTCAACGGCGACCTGGTGGGTTCGATCCCTATCCAGGAGAAAGCCCGGCAAGTGGCGGTCGAGGGTGGGGAGTGGATGCGGGTGGTGATGCTTGACCACAACCTGGGCATCATGGCCTACAACTTGGGTCGTCCAGAGTCCGGTCGGCTTCTGCTCTCGGCGGCGGAACGGGGGATGGAACTCGACTCCATGGCACTGGCGCTGGGGGCGGTCATGGCTCTGGCCGGTCCGATTTCCGAGACCGATCCGGATCTTGCCGCGCGGATTGTCGGGGCGTATGAGGCCGAGAGCGAACGCATCCAGGCGGTTCCTCAGCCGGCCGACAAGGCTGATTACGAGAGGATCGAGGGCAGGGTCCGGGAGGCCGTGGGCGACAGGTATCCGGCGTTGCAGGCTGAGGGGCGCCGTATCGACCTGAAGGCCGTGATCGCCTTTGCCCGTGAAGAGCTCGGTCTCGGCGCGGAGGAGCAAGCTTCTGTCTGAACTCGATCAAGCGGTTCCTTCGAAGACGACCTCGTGCCATGTGAAGTCGTGGTCGTTGAAGACAACCGAAGGGATGAACGCCTGGAAGCCACTCCCCTGACCCGGCAGAAGGCATTGCCCATGCCGACAGAGAAGCGGAATATCGGCGGGTCCCGGGGAGAGGTGACCGCCAGGAAGTGTCTGCTGCTCGGAAACGCTGCGCTGGTCGGGCTCCAGGCGGTGGCCTTTCTGAACACCGGTTTGGGCATCTGCTCGTTGATGCAAAGACCGGTAGGGAGCTCGGCGACGTCCCAACGCCGTCCGAAGAAGACATTCGGGCGGTCCTTGGAGCTTGCCGGTGTCAGTCGAAATCCTCGCCGACGACGACTTGTGCACCATTTCGGCGGTTCGGGTTTCTCACGATTCGGCTCCCTGAGTTCGCCACCGACGCCGGTGATCAGGGACCTGAAAGCACGAGCGGACAGATCGTGAAGCCAAGAAAGGTTCTCTGACCTGGGGTGTAAGAAGCCCCTGACTCTTGTAGTCGCCTACCCTGAAGGTGGGTGTGTCCCTGGTCAGGACTTGGTGTACCCCCGGCTCTGCGTGATCAGGCGAATCTGGTGGCCACTCGTTTATCCCGCTCCATGCTCGGGTACCGAGTAGGACCCGACACAAGGAGTATTCATGGGCGAAGTTACTCAGACCGTCGATGTGGACGTCGACGTACGCACCGCTTACAACCAGTGGACACAGTTCGAAGAATTCCCTCGATTCATGGAGGGGGTTGAGAGGGTCGAGCAGCTCGACGACCGCCATCTCAGATGGGATGTCGAGATCGCCGGTGTGGAGCGCACTTTTGACGCCGAGATCACCGAACAGACGCCGGACCAAAGAGTTGCCTGGACTTCGAGATCTGGCCCCGACCAGAGTGGCGTCGTCACCTTCCATGCATTGGACGACGAGCACAGCCGGGTGACCCTCCAGATGAAGTTCGATCCGGAGGGCATCCCCGAACAGATCGCCGACAAGACCGGCATGGTGTCGGCCCGAACCAAAGGCGACCTGAAGCGGTTCAAGGAGTTCATCGAGAGCAGGGGCACCGAAACGGGTGCCTGGAGAGGCGAAATTGAGAGAGAGTCGTGACCGACTGCTCGCGGTCATCGATCGCATGAGGACCCGATAGGCGTTTCCTACGTCTGATTGGGAAACCAGGGGCCCGCCATATCGGCGGGTCCCTTTTCTGTCTCGACTCATCCGGGATCCGCCTCGGCTCCGAAACGGGGGCATGGAAAAGCAGTCGCGACAGCCGCGACTCAACCTGACAAGGAGGATCCATGACAAAGCTCAGACTGGCCCTTTTGGCGGCCGTCATCGCTGTGGTCCCGGCTCTCGGAGCCATGGCCCAGTCGAACGAGGGTGAGGTCATCGTCGTTCACGGTGTGCCCGACCTGTTGGTCGACGTCTACGTGAACGGTGACCTGACACTCGAGGACTTCGCGTTCGGTGACGTAGCCGGGCCGCTTGCTCTCCCCGAGGGCAGCTATGACCTCGAGATCTATGCCGCCGACGCCGACCCCGAGACTGACGACCCGGCCCTGGCCGGTACGGCCGATCTTCCCGCTGGGGCCGTGGCGACCATCGCCGCGTACCTGCAGGAGGGCGGCGCCCCGACCCTGGGTGTGTTCGTCGAGAACAACTCGGCGACCAACGCCGGTGACGCCCGTGTGACTGCTCGGCACCTCGCCGACTTCGGAGCCGTCGACATCCTGGCCAACGATGGCCCCGTCTTCGAGGGCGTGACCAACGGTCAGGGTGGCGACATCGACGTGCCTGCCAACACCTACAACATCAAGATCACAGCTGCCGGCGATGCCGGGACCGTGGCCTTCGATGCCGATGTGGCGCTCGCAGAGGGCACCAACACCATCGCCTACGCCATCGGCTCCGTCGCCGACGGCAACTTCCAGGTCGCAACCGCCGCGATCTCGGGCCTCGCGGCCTCACCCGAAGGCGTGCCCACCGGTGACGCCGGTCTGGCCGGCACGGTGGACCCGATGATCTGGGGCGTACTCGCCCTGCTCTCGATGACCGCGATCGGCGGCTCCGTCGCCGTGGCCCGGTCCCGTCGATAGTTCCGACTGGGGGGTAAGCGACGATGAGGGAGGCCTAACCTGGCCTCCCTCATCTTCATCTTCAACTCGTCATGCATCGGTCAATAGCAGTCGGGCTTGTCATAGTGGGAGCGTTGCTCGCGGGGGTTTCCATATGGGGAGTCCTCAACATCTCGCTCGACATAGGCGATGTCGAAACCGTGGAGGCAGCCCTGACGGGTGACACCTCAACGACCACCTTCGTTCCCGACGAGACCACCACGACCGCGGTGGCGCCGTTGTGGTCTCGCAATGATTTCTCCCTCCTAACCGATCTCGAGACAACCGACCGACCCAAGCCCGAGCGTCTCATCATCGACGTTCTCGACATCGATGCACCGATCGGGCAATACGGGGTCGCCGTCAACGGCCAGATGGACGTGCCCGACAACATCACCGAAGTGGGGTGGTACGAGTTCGGCCCCAGCCCCGGTGACCCCGGATCGGCAGTCCTCGCCGCTCACGTCGACCTGGCGGGGCCGGGACGAGGGCTGTTCTACGACCTGGACCAGCTGAAGGTCGACGACGAGGTGATCGTGTCCTTCAGCGATGGAGAGACCCGTTCCTTTCGGGTGGTAGCCAGGGTGACTTACCTCAAGACCGAGTTGCCGCTCGACACCATCTTCAGTCGGGACGGCGACCCGGTGCTAACCCTGGTCACCTGTGGGGGAGGCTTCAGTCGCTCAACCGGCAGCTACGACTCCAACGTGGTCGTCTACGCGGTCCCCATCACCGGCGGAGCGGCGGAGGTCCCCCAGCACTTCTAGTGACCGACCAGGCCCCTCACGAGGCCGGTCTCAGCACCTCGTCGGGGAGCCGCTGGAACAACCCCTCGGGAAGAGTCCTGCCGGCCCTCCGCAGGGCCAGGGCCCACGAGGGTGAATAGCCGAGGGCCCAACGCAGGCTCCTCACCGCCGCCCGCCCTACCACCTCGGCGGCCGGTTTCGGCTTCAACCCCAGGATTCCCCGGAGACGATCGGGGAGCGTGATGACCGCGGCCTCGAGCATCACCATGTAGCCGGCCTTGATGACGGGGCTCAAGGGAGGGTCGATGAGGAATGCCACCACCGCCTCCATCTCCGGCGAGGGCGCGGTCTCGGAGTGTCCGGCGACCCATTCCGCGAGATGGGAGGCGGTGGCAGGCATCGGGTCGGCTCCGAGCAGAGCTCCGATCCGGGTCTGCTCCTCCACGAAACGGTCAGCCTCGACGACCGTCAGCGGATGCTCCGAATAGTGTTGGTTGCTGGTCAGGAACGAGTCGGACAGCGCATTGTGAACCCAGGCGGAGTGTCCCGGATCCGCGGCGCTGTAGGCGACTCCCCGGCTCGACACGCCCTTGACGAAGGCATGCGCCTTCTTCACCTGACGCACTGCCGCCTCCACCTCGGGGCCCGCCCCGAAGGTGGTGGCGGTCACATAGGCAGACGTCCGCGAGAGCCTGCCCAACGGGTCGTCGCGGTATCGGGAGTGTTGATCCACGCCGGCTACCACCTCGGGATGTGCCGCTTGGATCAACAGACCCCGGATCCCGCCAACGAACGCAGCAGGGTCGGCGATGAGTCGCCACGAAACCGAGTCCGGTCCGAGCACACCTGCATCGCCTTGGTAGTCGAGGGTGTCCTCCAAGGGGTAGGGAGCGTGCTCGAACATCGAGAGAGTTGCCCGGCTGACTCCGGCGCGCACACTGGCTACGAGACTCTCAGCGGTTCGCCGCAGGGGCCGATCAGGCATCGGTGACCACGGCGACGACGTCCCCGGCGCTGACGACGACGCCGCCGGCGGCCTCACGAGTGAGGGCGAATCCGATCACCTCGCCGGTCCAGGTGAAGGTGGACGGCTCGGGCGTGCTGCCGAGCACACCGGCAGAGATGACGTCTTCGGTGTCGTTGATCACCCACAGCTGGTAGGTGCGCGCATCGTCCAGTGGATCGAGCGACGTGGTCGGGATCACGAATCCACGGCCGTCGATGGACAAGATCACCTGGGCCACGGTCACGTCGTCGACCGTGAACTCGCCCACGAAGGTGCCCGGTTGGTCGGCGAGCTGACTGGCGTCGGCAACGATGCTGTCGCCGATCAGTCCTTCGTCTCCGACGTTGTCGACGATCGCCATTGTGCCGAGGGCCAGGGCGAAGGCGGCGGCGACCGCAGCGATCCACCGCCAGAACAGGTTGGACTGGGCCCAGGAGAGTGGAGCCACGTTGGACTCGGATGCTCCCTCGGTCGATATGGCGGCGCTGATTCGCTCCCAGACCTCATCCGCCGCGGGTTGGTCGTGGACCAGGTTGGCGGTGACTTCCTGATACTCGTCGAGCGCGACCTGACATTGCGAACACCTCTCCAGATGCTCGACGAAGTCGGCCTGTTCCTGACCTCCCAGAGCGTCGAGGGCATAGAGGGGCACCAGACCCATCATCTCGTGGCTGCTCATGGCGCCATCTCCGCCAAGACAGGAGACAACTTCTTCATCCCGCTCCTCATTCTGCTCTTCACGGTGCCTCTGGGTTGAGCGAGAGTCTTGGCCACCTCGACGTAGGTGAGGCCTTTGAAGTAGGCGAGCGAGATCGCGTTGTGCTCGTCTTCATCGAGTTGTGCCACCGCGTTGTGAACGATCTCGCTCTGGCTGCGTGTCCAGACCTCGTCGTCGATGTCGATGACCGGATCGGCGGGCGGTGAGGTCGCCTGGCGACGCGCGCGCCCCTCCTCGGATCGCACCACATCGATGCACGGCGGTGGGCGATGGTGAGAAGGTAGGAGCGCAGCGATCCCCGGTCGGGGTCGAATCCGGTCGGGGACTTCCAGACCGACACGAACACCTCCTGGACCACGTCCTCGGCTAGGGCGTCGTCCCTCAGCACCTTGCGTGCGACGAAATGCACGGCACCACCGTATTTGAGGTAGATCGACTCGAGTGCCGCATGGTCTCCGAAGGCAACGCCGGCTACCAGGGCGACGTCACTCGCCCGATCGCTGCTCACCAATCGTATTGGACTCTTCAGAGCTAAGAGGTCGGTCATAGTCACCTCACCGTCATTCGTCGCCCGTGGTGCTCCCGGATTGGTTTGGCCCCTCAGACCGCCGGGTACCTCGTATTTGGAATGCAAAAGGAATCAGAAGTGGACACCGAAGCGATAGCCAGCGAGATCGTGAGTATTCGCCACCGTCTCGACGAACTCGAAAACGAGTCGGATTCCCGCGACGTCGCCGATGAGCACAAGGAGTTGCGCGATCGGCTGCGCCACCTCCAGGACCTGGTGTCCGAAAAGACCGACAGAGAGGGCACGCAGGACTCACCCGCCGAGCCCGACTCGATCCATTACCACCCTCCCGCCTGACGGCATACCAGTCGGCGTCCCCACCTCGGGCACCGCTTCCGGTTGGGAGGCTGTCGCCTGCCGCGGTGGCGGCACCCAACAGGCTGACGGTCCTCTCGGTGCCGACTCGGCCGTCGGTATCCGAGATCTGAGCACGGATGAGCCTGTGGTTCATCTCCAGTTGGGCGGTCTGTGACATCAGGAAGTCTTCGATGGTTGGGTCGACACCTGGTCGATGGCTTCGCGTTGGCCGCTACCGATGCGCTCGTGGATCGTCGAGGGCACCCGAGGTGTGCCATCACCGAGGCGGTCGCCGTGTGTACTCCACCGACGAAGGGTTTGGTCCTATGAAGTTGGGGGTAAGGGCGAGCGACTATCCGGGTTTCCTCCCATCCCAAGCCCGGAACTCCGAACCCCTTCGGAGCGGAAACCCCCCGGCCAGAGCCGGGGGGTTCTTCATGTGGGGCCGACGCGATGGCGGATGGTTTCGGAACCAGCCGCCCAGGGTACTTCTCCCCTGCCCGGGAGACACCGATCGGGTCTCCCGCCTCGTTAGGCGGGATGACCGGCGTCTTCTGTCCCGAGTCTGGGGGAAGGGCCAGCCGTTTGCTGCGACAACAACGGCAAAGAGGCGTCGAGGCCCCTTCCCCGGAGAAGGGATGGAAGGCGCCCTCTCCCCCGTCGGGCCGTTCTCCACCGCGGCATCTTGGTGGAGATGGCCTACTCTCGGGTCCAACTCAGGTTTGCCAGCGGAGGGTCGAACATCGTGTTCCAAACTGGAGATGTCTGGGAGTGGGTCTGGACACTGACCCTCGCTGCCGTCCTCGGTGCTCTCATCGGCGGGGAGCGGGAGAGCAGGGGGCGTCCGGCCGGAATCAGGACCCAGGCACTGGTTGCGCTCTCCGCAGCCCTGATGACCTCGGCCGGCAAGGCCGGGTTCATCGGAGCGACGACCGACCTGAGCAGGGTGGCTTCTCAGGTGGTGACCGGCATCGGGTTCATCGGAGCCGGAGTCATTCTCAAGCATCGAGGGACTGTCACCGGCTTGACCACCGCGGCCACGCTGTTCCTCAGCGCCGGGCTCGGGATCGCCGTCGGGGCCGGGCTGGTCGCACCGGCGCTGATCACCACGGTGATCGCCCTCATCGTGATCTATGGATTGCGTCTGGTACGGCCGCTGCTGCGACGCAATGTCACCCAAGTGCTCCACGTCGACTACGTCCAGGGTCACGGGACCTTCGGGCCGCTGATCCGGGCGGTGCAGGATTCAGGAGGGTCGATCCAGGATCTGCGGGTCGAGGACGATCTGGGGAGTACGGGCGAGCCGATGCGTCACGTGACCATCCACGTGCTCACCTCGAGCGACGCCGATCTCGAAGCGAGGATGCAGCCCTTCCTCGCCCGGTCCGAGGTGCAGGATCTAAGGGTCCGAGACGGTTGAGCGACATCACCCCGTAGACGTGAGATGCCCCGCCGTTTGAGGCGGGGCATCCTGGGTTGAGGGGAAGGATCGACTACGCGTTCAGCTTCTCTTCGATCGCTTCTCGGGTTTCGCCGGTCTGCTCTTTGATCTTGCCGATTAGCTCGTCGTAATTGCCTTCGGCGACATCGAGCTGGTCGTCGGTGAGGTCACCCCAGGTCTGCTTTGCCTTTCCCTTGAGCTGATCCCAGCGACCTTCCCACTTGAGTTTCTTGCTGTCCACGGTGTTCTCCTTTCATGGGCATCGTGGTCTGGACTGCCAATACCCACATCGGGCCGATGGGAAACAGTGGTCTGGATCTTGTGAATGCGGGGCGAAACTTCAGCGGTGGTTTGACGAGAACCCCAGTCGGGTATGCCCGCCAGTTACAGAGACCGAGTAGAAGGAGTCGACAATGTTGTCCAACGACATCACAGTTCTCGAAGATCTCATCGAGACTCTCGAGGATGGCCGCCAAGGCTTCACGCAGGCTGCCGAAAAGCTCGAAGATGACGGGCACCCCGAAATCGCCGCCCAAATGATGGGGTTCTCGAATCAGCGCGCCCAGTTCTCCAACGAACTTCGACAACTCGCATCGAGTACGGGCACGGAGATCGAAGAGAGCGGATCGGTCGCAGGCGCCCTCCATCGCGGGTGGATGAGTCTCAAGGACGCACTGACCGGTGACGACCCTCACGCCATCCTCTCCGCGGCGGAAACTGGAGAGGATCACGCCGTATCGGAATACGAAGACGCCCTAGCCGATGAGGCACTGCCCTCTGAGTTCCGGGATGTCGTGCGCAAACAGGCCGCTGAAGTGCGTCGGGCCCATGACACGGTCAGGGCTCTTCGCGACCAGTTTGCCGACTGACCGAGAGAAGAAAGATGTCAGCCGGGCCCCCGTATGAGGATTTGCGCAGCGTTCTCCTCATTGCTTGAGGTCGTGGGTGCGAGTCTGGAGGAGCCTCGCGGGGCTCGGGTGGCGTTTCCGGTAAGACTCTGATTCAACTCAGGGTCTGAGGAGCGTCGCTCTGTCGCCTCGCCACTTTCGTCCGTTTTCTGCGTTGGCAGTGCGCTTCGGACGCTCCGGACACCCTGGGTCCAGACGACCTGTTGCGAACGAGAGCCACGCCGAGCGTGGAGTGTGCCGTCTTCCGAGAAACATCCCCCTGGTGGTTTTCAACTCGAGCTAACGGGGTAAGAAGTCTTCCCCCAAACGAAAGGGCTATTCATGTACATCGGCATCGGTGGGCTCATCCTGCTGATACTCCTCTTGATCTTGATCTTCTAGATCAATTTCAGACACGTATACAGCACATCCGCCACAGACAGAAGAGAGAAAGGGGCTGTTCAAGTGGCCGTTAGAACATTGAGCGCGGGCACCCTCATGGGTGACACCGTGAAAAACCTTCAAGAAGACGATATCGGAAACCTCGAAGAGATCATGATCGATCTCGAGTCGGGACGGGTGTCCTACGTAGTCCTATCTGCAGGTGGTTTCCTGGGTATCGGTGAGAAATTCTTCGCCATTCCATGGGAGATGGTCAGCGTCGACACCGACGACAAGAAGGTCGTCATCGATCTCGACAAGGAGACTCTGGAAAACGCTCCCGGATTCGACAAGGACAACTGGCCCGACTCGACGGATGTGGGTTGGCTCGATGAGGTCTATGTCTATCACGAGGTCGAGCCGTCCTGGAGAGATCGGCATTGAACCACTGCCTCTCCCAAACCATCTGACTGTTTGGCCCGCCCTCATGGTGGGTAACCAACGAGACGGCAACGACAAGGAGGAAGAGAATGACGGGACCAAGAGGCCGTGTTCGGGGAACCGAAACGGACATGAGCAGCATCAAGGAGCGCTTCGGGGGAGCTGACGTCGTTGCCGGGATCTTGGGTATGTTCGCCGCCCTTGGTGCCCTCGTCTTCCTGGGATCACTCCTCGCGGCGGGCGCTGCGGGCATCGATTACCAACTCAACCAGATAGACATCGACGGAAATCTCCAGGAAGTCGAGGTGATCGGGGCGATCGTGGCGATCCTGGTCGTCCTGGTGTCATTCTTCATCGGCGGATGGGCCGCGGGGCGCATGGCCAGGTATGACGGTGGTGTCAACGGCGCAGGAGTCGCCCTCTGGTTCATCCTCCTGGTGGCGATCTTCGGGGCAGTGGGAGTCTGGTTCGGCCAGGAGTACAACGCCTTCGCCGCTCTCGATCTCCCCAACTGGTTCGGTCAGATGGGAGTAGATGACGTCACCCTCAAGGCGATCGCCGGCGCCCTCGCCGGTATCGTGGCAGCTCTCTTGGGCGGCTTCATCGGCGGTATGCTGGGCGAGCAGTATCACCGGGATGTCGATGCAGCCCTGACGACCGAGACCGCGCACGGGCAGGCCGACATCGACTGAGGGAGATTCCGGCCTATCGGGCCTTACCAGCCATTGAACCCCCCACGACGTGGGGGGTTCTCTTCGTCTGAGTAGATGGGGAGCGGCTCAGAGAAGGGCCGTGGGAGTACCAGACTCTCTAGTGTCACACCATGGCGGAGCCTGAACGACCACTGGTCAAGGCACTCGCGTCGTTCGCGGACACACTGGTATCCGATTTCGATATAAGCGAGCTCTTCTATCGACTGGTGGACAGTTGCACCCAACTCGCCGAGGCAGACGAAGCCGGCCTACTGCTGGTGGACAAGGAAGGCAGGCTCGGCATCGCCGCGGCCACCAGTGAGTCGACACATCTGGTCGAGCTCCTCCAGCTGCAATCCAGCGAAGGCCCCTGCCTGGATGCATTTCGCAGCGGAGAGCCAGTTCGGACGGGACCGCTCACCAGTGCGCAGGCCAAGGAGAAATGGCCGAAATTTGCGCCGATGGCCTCCTCGGCGGGCATCGACTCGGTCGTTGCGGTCCCGATGCGGCTCCGCGATGTGGTTCTCGGGACTCTGAACCTGTTCAGAGTCGGGCCGGGCGATGCAACGGATCGGGACGTGACCTCCGCTCAGATACTGGCCGACCTGACGACGATCGCCATCATCCAGGATCGCGCGGTCGAAGACGCGAGAACGGTGATCGGTCAGCTGCAAACAGCCCTCGATACGAGGGTGTCGATAGAGCAGGCGAAGGGCATCGTCGCGGCTCGCAACGATCTCGACATGACCACGGCTTTCGAGCGAATCAGGTCTTACGCACGATCGAGCAATTCACGCCTGAGCGAGGTCTCGGCTCGCATCATCTCTGGTGAGCTGGACCATGAGCTACTCATCCCCGGGAGACCCCAAGGATCCTGACTGCACCAACTTCGTCTCAACGATGAGGCTTGGGGCTGTTCGCCCAGTCGATTAGGTCCACAGGCGAGAGGGCGTTGACCACTCGTTCGGGACTCACGCCACCCCTCTGCAGTGTGGCTACCGCGTTCTCGACGTTGGCCATCTCGCCGACTCGGTGCGCGTCGGAGTTGGCCGCGAACCAGGCCCCGAGCCTTGCGGCCTCGCGGATCCAGTCTGCGGGCAGATCGAGCCGGTCTCGATGCCCATTCGTCTCCAAGGCGACTCCCTTGGCCACCGCCGCCTCGACCACTCGTCCCATGTCGATGTCCAAGCCGGGCCTGATGCCGATCCTTCGCCCGAATGGATGGGCCAGGATTCTCACGACTGGGTGGGACAGGGCGGAGACGACACGGTCGGTTTGCTCCGCCCGAGTCAATCCGAAGTGGGAATGGACACCGGCAACGGCGAGGTCGAGACGATCCAGCCCCTGGGGCGGGATATCGAGGGACCCGTCTGGAGCGATGTTCAGCTCCGCTCCGTGCAGGATCTGCAGATTCGGGTGGCGAGCGCGGATCTCATCGATCATGAGGGCTTGTCGGGTGAGATCCTCGGCTCCGAGTCCGCCGAATCGCAGGCCCTCGGTGTGGTCTGTGATCAGAATGTAGGTGTAGCCCCGTCGCTCGGCCTCACCGGCGATGGTCTCGAGATCCATACGACCGTCGGGCGAAGCGTCGCTGTGCAAGTGGAGGTCGCCTCTGAGATCTCCCGGGGTGGTCACGGTGGTCGCCGCCGCGAGCGGCAGAACCCGTGCGGCAGGTGGGACGAAGGGAAGCCCCGACGCTTGGTAGACCTCGGCCTCCGATGCATGGACACCAACGGCGTTCACTTCGGCCATGTGGTCTCGGGGCCCGGTCGCCTGGAACAAGGCCGTCCCCACCGACCGGGAGGTGGCGATGTGCGTCTCGACTCTCATCCCCGAGTGTGTCTCGCCAACATGCCTCTCCGAGGACGACTCGACAAGGGCGCGGAGCGCTGCGGTCTCGTCCAGGAACGAGCGCACCTCCTCCGGTCGTTCCGTGGCCACCACCAGATCGACACGATCGGCCCACTCCTCGACGCGACGCACCTGCCCGGCGAGCCTGATGTCGTTGTCCGTGTGACGGCCGATGTGTGCGGCGAGGGCGGTGGCCACCACCCAAGCCTGGTGCGCGGGCACCCAAGCGGGGCCCGGGGAGAGATCGAGGATCTGCTGCCACAGGCCGAGAGTGTGCTGCCCTGCTCCCCTGATGGTCTCCGCCGCTCCCGACGACACCGCCTGACGAAGATCGGCAGTGGTCTCGATCCCGACCGCCTTCATGTCCCGGAGCATCCTCGGGCTCGTTCGGGGGAGACGGCGCAACCGCGCCGCGTCTTTCGGGTAAGCCTCCTCCAGCGGAACGAGCTGGTTGATGCCTCCGGAGGAGCGGTACTCGTTGAAAAGGGCGGTGACCCCGGGCCCGATGCCGGCCGTCGCCATCAACTCCTCGTCATCGGCGTCCACTCCCGACAGGGCGTCGAGGGCCCAGATCGCCCTTCGATAGGCCTTGGCCCGAAACGAGCGCCGAGGCTCCGCCGCTTGCACGAGATCGGCCAGTCGCCAGAGCAGACCGGCGAACCCGCGCAGCGACTGCTGGGCCGTCATGAGACGGTCAGCGTGTCAGATGTAGTCGTCGCGCTCGTGCTCGGCGCGCCCCGCACCGATCTGCGTCGCCACCTTCTTCTCCTCTTCGGGAGGGGGAAGCGCCGCAGGCACGCCTAGATAGTCGAGCCAAAGCTCGCGCGCCCAGCCCATGGTATGGAAGAGGTGGTGTGCCTCCTCTTCTGCCACCTCGTCGTAGGCCTCGGCGAGGGTGTCTTTCAGGTCTCCGTCGAGGTGCTCGACCATCCGACCCAGCAGCTGCCAATTCTGGTGGTCCTTGGACTCTGCCTCGACCACCGACTCGGCTGCCACCAACTCTCCGATCTTGGGATCGTCGGCCGCACCGGCTGCCCGCACCGCAGCCACCAGCGCTTCGCCCTTCTGTCGAACCACTTTGCGTCCTGGGGACTCTTGGTTGATGTCGAGCCCCGCTGCGTCGAACACCCGTCCCAAGATCTCTTGATGGGTTCGGGTCTCCTCCAGATACTTGCCCCACTCCTCCTTCAGATCTGGGTTCACCGCGTTCTCGATCGCTGCTTCGTAGAGCTGTTCGCCACCCAGTTCGGTCTCGATCGCTTGGTAGAGCAGCTCCTCCAGATGTGACCTGTCCATTTCTCGTCGCCCCTTTCCAGATGTCATTGGCGGCTACGTGTACCCCCTTCAAGTCTCCGTCAAACCGGCCCGAGCGGCCTCCGTGGTCTCTGGAGGGCGAACCAGACCTTGCCCAGGTCGCCGATGCGTTCTCTAGAGGCAGCTTTCATCGGGTCGTGGTTCAAAATGCAGAGAAACCGGGAAGGGGTTGCCAATCGTGAATCTGGAGATCTGGTCGATCATGACCGGGGACCGATCACGTCGACCTCGCTGCTGGGGCTCCGCTTGTGGAGTCCAGCGCTCCCGGCTAACGCCGCGTGCGGAGGGGGGAGGGCGCGCCGATCCTGCATCGGGTCGTAGGAAGGTGGAGACGAGGCCACTCTCATCCCCCAGGGATTCTCTTGGTCGGACATTGTCGCAGGCGTCGGAGACAGCTGTGCTAGACGTTCCCAGCCCTTGCGCCCGCGTCTATCCCTTGGCGGTGGACTCCAGGGCCGCGATGGCTTCGTCGACCGAATTCAGTCTGGCGGCGAACAAGGGATCGGGGAACACGAGCTCCAAGACCCGGCGGACCTGGCTCGATGGCACCAGGAATACTCGAGTTCCCGCCTCATGTAGGACTCGCTTGCCTTCAACGAGTGCGTGCAGCCCGGTGGAATCCATGAATGTGACCTTGGTCGCGTCCAGGATGACAGTCCTCTCGTCTTCACTGGCAAGGGTCTCGAATTGCTCGCTCATCAGACTGACCGAAGACATATCGACCTCTCCCTCGAGTCGCATCACGACTACGCCTTCCCGCAGCTCTTCCGTCTCCACCGTGAGAAGATCTGACGTAGCCTGGTCCTCCATATAACCCCTCTGCCCTACAACTGATTGAGTAAGCCTGCGAACTCCCAAGGTCCAGAGGAGCCCAAGTGCCCACTATATCAGCGAATTCAGCCCAACGCCCATGCGGGATCAGCTCCCCGATGTGGGAAAGGCTGGGATTCGAAAGGTCACCTGAGTTCCCCCTGGCGTCTCGTTGATACCCAACTGCTCGGTGATTGCCTGCATGATCGTGGTGCCCAGACCCGGCGAGTCGGCGACCGGCCGCGGCGCCCGCCACTTGCCGGTGTCTTCGATCTTGACGGCGAGATATCCGTCGACCAGTTCTATCCGAATGATCACAGTTCCCCGGGGTGACTTCCGGTAGGCATGTTTCACGGTGTTGGACGTTGCTTCCCCGATCGCAATCAGGAGGTCTTCTGCGACCCGATCTGGAACGTCATGCGCCGCGGTCCATGAAGAGACCGAGGCTCTCATGTTCCGCAGCTCCTCTGGCTCCGCTGGAAACACTTCGTAATACTCACTCTCGTCGACGAACCTGGCCACGAGGACAACGGTGTCGTCCACCCGGTCACCACCCGGTGTCAGCTGGTCAAACAGCACGTCACACATGGTGCTCGCCGGGCGGTGGGTCAACTCGGAGGAAAGACTCTCGAGACGATCCATTCCGGCGCTCAACGACTCACCACGTCGCTCTATCAGCCCGTCGGAGTAGAGGAGGAGACTGGACCCCGGCTCGAAGTCCACCGACGCCTTCCGATGGGCCATGCCCGTTCCGGTGAGAGGCTCGTTCTGACCCTGATCGAGCCACCGGGTATCTCCGTCCGGGCCCAGCAACAGACCCGGTGGGTGGCCGGCAGACGCATATGTGACGCTCCGGGTCTCGAAGTCGACGATCGCGTAGAAAACCGTGGCGTACTTGGTGCCATCCGGGCCACCGACGAACTCGTCGAGCTCCATGAGGAGGGTGGCGGGGTCGTCGTTGTGAAGGGCCAGGGCGGCCAGGGCGGTTCGGAGACGTCCCATCGAAGTCATGGCCTCGATCCCGTGGCCGACGATGTCTCCCACTACGAGGCCAATTCGGGAGTCGTTGAGTTCGATGGTGTCATACCAGTCGCCGCCCACGTCGAGGAGATCGCTGGCAGCCTCATAGCGGGCCGCGATATCCATACCCGGGAGGTTCAGCAGTCGGTCGGGAAGAAGGCCCCTTTGCAATCTCTTGGCTACCTCTTGCTCTCTCGTCCGCTCTCTCCTGTGGACCTCGGCCTCGAGTGTGGAGCGAGCCGCCATGCTCATGGCCAGCTCCCTCTCATGGGACTCGGCAGCGACGAGCAAGCCGGCCAGAGTGAACAGGGCGATCTGGAGCTTGATCAGAATAATGGCCGATGGCGTATCCATCCCGACGATGAGGGGCCCCGGGTTCACGATCACCATGATGGCGATCGTCACCGCGACGCTCAGAGCAATGATGGTCACAGCCCTGACCCCGAAGAGAACACCTCCCACGATCACGCCGATGAGCACCGTGAACAGCAGCGGCAAATCCGTGAAAGTAAAGATTCCAGCGGTCAGGACCATCGACCCCCCCACGAGGTTGATACCGGAGAGAGATAGCAAGGAGCGACGATCGGGACCCGATCCCCAAGCCAGAATCACGCCCCCGACCAATATCACGCCCAGGGCGTCTCCGAGCCACCACTGGCCGAAGGTAGCGAGAAACCGGTCGCCGGCGAAGATGAGGTCAGCCGCGGCTCCGAGTGCTGCTCCCACAGCGGGCCCGACGAGCACCGCGCCCAACGTGAACCAGGTCAGGTGACGTCTTCTGGTCAGGTCGAGGTCACCGCATGTAGCCACCACGATCGAGGCGCCAACGAGAGGCTCGGTGACGTTTGCGACCGCGAACCCCACTGACTCGAACACCGAGAAACCTCCATTGACGTCCATCAGGAATTCGGTGAGGCCGGCAGCGACCAGGACCACCCACCAAAAACGCCCGGGCAGGCGGAGGAGGAGTGCCACCGTCACTCCAGAGCCAATGAACAGAACTCCTTGGAGTTCGGAGACCCTGACGAGGAAGAGGACCAGTTGTGACCCGATGCCATAGGCCAGGACCACGGCAGCAAAGAGTTGGAGCTTTCCCCACCGCGGCGATCGAGCGGGCCAGGTCCAGATAGCGCCTGACGTCTCCTGGATCGATCGATCTGTGCCGGACTGCTCCATCATGCCTGCCGACTGCGAATCTAGACACGGCCAGCGGGCTAGCACTCAGATGATGCCACCCCTGCGGGCAAGCCCTAGAGGTTGGGGCGTAGCTCTTCGTCCCAGAATTCGATGAAGCCCTCGAGCGGATCACCGATCTGGTGCAGGTAGATGTAGTCGATTCCGGAGGCTCTGGCTTCGGCGATCGAGCTCAACACCGGGTCTGGGTCGGGACCTATGGGCATCGACTCTTTCAATTGTTCCTTCGTCACGAGTGTGGTTGCTTGCTCCATGTGCTCGACGGTCCGCAAGTCTTGAGCCAGCTGACCGGGCAGCCCGGTGTTCGGCCAGAGCCGGTGGGCGCGATCGAGAGCCACGTCCTCGTCGGGGTCCCAGCAGAGGGAGAGCTGAGTCCAGATGTCGCCGGCCCCCCCGGCGGACCGGTAGGCGTCGATCACGTCGTCCTCGATACCGGTGATCCACAGCCCATCGCCGGCACGAGCCGCCAGTTGGGCCGCATTCTCCCCGAACGCCGAGACCAGGATGGGCGGGGCGGTGTCGGGGAGGTCGAAGATACGAGCGTCCTCCACCGTGAAGTAGCGGCCCCGGTGTGTAGTGCTCTCACCGGTCCAGAGGGCCCTGACCACCTCGATCGCCTCTTCCAGCATCTCGAGTCTCTGTGGGGCCGGGGGCCAACGGTCGCCCAACACGTGCTCGTTGAGCGCCTCTCCGGTGCCCACGCCCCACACGAAGCGATCACCGAACAGACATGCCGTGGTCGCGGTGGCGTGGGCATAGATCGCAGGGTGGATTCGCATGATCGGACAACTCACGCCCACACCCACCTCCAGATCGGTGGTCTCGGCCGCGATCGCTCCGAGCACCGACCACACGAACGGACTGTGACCTTGCTCCCCTGTCCATGGATGGAAGTGATCGGAGATCGAGACGAAGTCGAACCCGGCCTCCTCAGCCGCCTTGGCGATGGTCACGAGCCGATCGGGGGCGTGCTCCTCGCTGGAGAGCGTGAGTCCGTAGCGGGTCATACCGACCAATACCCTGGCGGACCCCGGGATGAAACCTTCGAGGGGTTCTCCACTGTCTTGCAGATTGGAGAACTTGTCCAATCCGGTTTACGGCAGAGGTCGTCAGGGAAAGATCGGGCCGTCATGCGATGGCGAAGCGAAAGGAGAAGCGCATGGACAACGGCTCGATGAAGTGGGAAGGTCGCTGGGACCAGCTCAAGGGCAAGGCAAAGCAGGCGTGGGGTGACCTCACCGACGACGACCTCGATGTCGCTGAAGGCAACTACGACGAGTTCGTAGGTCGCATCAAGGAGCGCACCGGGGAATCAAGGGAAGAGATCGAAAACCGTCTCAATGCCTGACCCGCAACGACCACTCGATGAGAGGCGCGCCCTTCACGGGCGCGCCTCTCTGGGTGTCTCGTCCTGGGGGCCTGCTCCCCCTATCGGTCGCATCTATTGAATGGGGGGTTCACATGGGTGAAGAACAGCAGGCCGTTCGAGTGAACCAGGATGGCGAAGTAGCAACCAAGTTCGGTTTCGAGATCTCGGCCGGACCCCGCACCTACCGGCTCTTGATCACCTACCCGCTCGCCCAGGAGGGCTTGATCGAAGAGATCCCGCGGGACGCAATTGAGTCCATCGACAAAGCCAGGGCCGGACCTCGTGGAGAGCCGCCTGAGATCGTCGAGAGTGAGTGATGGGGTCGCCAGCGATGCCGCGTCTGCGCCCCATCGACTGATGATGTACTGGGGGGGACACCAGAAGACGGCCGGCCATCGGGCCGGCCGTCTCTCGGGTCGCCACGCCGGGCTCTAGGGAGCCTGAGTCGTAGTCGGGAACAGGGTGGTCGTGGTCGGGAACAGGGTTGTTGTGGTGAAGCCGGTGTCGCCGTTGGTGGTTCCGTCCGGGCCCGGTTCGTCGACCTCACAAGCCGACAGAGTCAATGCAAGGACGAGGGCGACACTCACCGCAGTTACGCGCTTCGCGTTCGCATTTCGCATGTTCTAGTCTCCTCGGTTCCAGGGGCGGATAGCCATCCGTCCGAGAAACCTCTTTACCCGGGAGATCGGGCCAATCAAACGTGGTCAGCCCCGGTAACCAGCGGCGCGAGCCGCCTTCCCCTGCTTCTCCGCCTTTTCCTTCGCCCTCTCCCTCGACCGGGCGTTTCCGGCCTCGTAGTGGTACTTCTTCCCGGACTCACCCCACCGGTAGTACGGCCCCTTGCTGTCCTCGCTTCGATGAACAGGCATCGCTCCTCCTTTAGTCTGGGGTACCGGTACCCCACGAGAGTCAGGTGAAACCGTCTCGTTTCTCCGGGAGGTCTTACGGGTAGGGCCGGGAGGGACCGTCAAATTCGACTCGAGGAGAGGAAACGATGAGAGCCAGCCATCTCGACGAGGCCGCCTTCGACGATCTCGCCGCCCGGGACGGCCAGAACCTGATCTCGGTGTTCATTCCGACCCACAAGCGAGGGCGTGAGGTCTCCCAGGACCAGATCCGATTCAAGAACGCACTCTCCTGGGTGGACGATCGTCTCGAGGAGCTCGGCTGGAAGCCACGTCAGCGAAGCGAGCGACTCGCCAATGCCATGGCGTTGCTCGATGACCGCGAGTTCTGGGAGCACCAGGAAGCCGGACTCGGGGTCTTCATCGACGAAGACGGAGAATTCGAGGCGCTGGCTCTGACCCGACCTGTCGACGACTTCTCGGCGGTCACGCCGGTGTTCATGCTTCGTCCACTGGTAGCCAACATCCATGCTCTGTCGGTACCGGTGCTCGCTCTCACCAGAGACGAGGTTGGGCTGTTCGTTGCCAGCCGGTTCTCCGCGGAGCCTCTTTCTGACGACCTACCTTCCTACGACGAAGTCAATTGGTTCGTCGACCGCGAAGTCCAACGCCAGCAGCACCCTGATCGGGCGGGTTCGGACCGGAGCAGACACGGACACGAGGACGCCGCGCGCGACGACGAAGACCTGGCTCGATTCCTCCGCGAGGTCGACACGGCCCTTCAGGGTTTCGACCCCGAGACTCCCTTGGTCGTCCTCGGCGATGACGGGCTGACCGCTCGTTTTGCCCAAGTCAGCGGGCGGGAGACGACGAGTCCGCCGAACAGCGGGATCACTGCCCCTTTCACGTCTCAAACGGTGTTGAACCTGGTCACAGAGGTGATCGCGGAGATGGAACGGGGTCGACTCGAGTCGCAGGCGGAGGTGGCACACGACCATCTCGCCATCGGCATGGGGACTTCGAGTCTCGACGAGGCCCTCCCGGCCGTCGTGTCAGGCCGTGTCGGCAAGGTGCTGGTCGACGTCACCGCCGACCCGGTTTGGGGACGCTTCGATCAGACCACGTTCGATGTCGCGATTCACGAGTCGATGATCCCAGGCGACGTCGACCTCCTCGATCGTCTCGTGGTCTGGGGTCGCCAGAACGGGGCCGAGGTGGTCCCCACCGACTCACAACTCGACGATAAGAGCTTCGTGGCCATCTACCGGTACTGACCACCGGTCGCGTCAACACCAGGACGGGCCGAAGCACCTGTGTAGCTTGGAGCCGAATGGCCGATCAGGTAGCTGCCCCCGGGCCCACCACGACCGTTGACCCCCGGGTCGAGGTACGGCTCACCTCGATTGGCCGTCTCTTCCGGTGGCTCGCCACCATCTACGCCTGTCTCGGCCTCATCGGCGTCATCGTGCCCGGTCTGGGCTGGTTTCCCCCCGGCCCGCCCTTGATCCGGGATCTGACCACCGCTGCGGCACTCTCCCTGGCGATGATGACTTTCGGTGCGTTGCTCGCTGGCGACGTCGTCCACTCCGCCCGGTCGGCGGTTGCCTTCCGGCGTCTCGGGATCGTGTTGGCGCTGGCCGCATCGGTGTTCGGCCTGTTCATCATGGTGGTGTTCGTCGCCAACAGGACCGACATCTGGGGGCAAGTCACCGAGACTCCGGCGTTCAGTGTCGGGGTCATTCTGCTTGTCCTGGGGGTCTCGGTGGCGCTCAGCATCAGCCGTAGAGAGTCTCGAGTGATCATCGGGCAGGTGGGCGCACTGCTGGTGTTCTCCATCACTGCGGTCATCTTCCTCGGCTACATGTACGGAGACCCGTCGGTGGGCCGCCTCTTTCTCCGCCCCGAGATCTCGTTCCAAGCTGCGTTCACCTCCGTGCTCGCTGCCGTAGGTGTGCTGCTGATGCGACCGGCCGTCGGCCTGCTCTCGGTGGCCTCCAGCCCCGGGGCGGGAGGCAGGTTGTTACGCAGGTTGGGTCCCGTGGTGCTGCTCACACCGGCAGCTCTCCTGTTCGTCATCGAGAACGTGCCGACCACTGATCGGATCGACCTCCTCGCCTTCGTGTCGGTCGGCTTGGGATTGTTCCTCCTGATCTTGCTCACCGTGTTCGTTCGCACCCTCGACGCCACCGCCATCGAGGCGGCGACCAGCGCCGCGCATGCGGAGCGGGCCCGGATCGGCCTGCAACAGGAGGCTCCGGTAGTCACCAGGCTGTCCGAGATGCTCCACATCGTCGAGATCGGCGGCGTTGACGGGTGGGAAGTGGCCACGAGATACCGGCCCGGGCGGGGCAGCGTCGCCGGCGATGCCAGCTCGGTGCGGCGGCTCCCCGACGGCTCCATCGGCGCAGTCCTCGTCGACCTCACCGGGCACGGCGCTCTCCCTGCTGTGTGGGCGATCAGGGTCAGGGACTTGCTCCTCCATTCGCTCATGTCGGGAAGCTCTCCGGCAGAAGCGATGCGGACGGTCGATTGGTCCGCTCCCGGGGACACCCTCGCCTCCGCCATGGTGGCCACCGTCGACCCCGAGACGGGGGAGGTGAGGCTCTGCTCGGCGGGCCATCCCCCGGTGGTTGTCGTGAAGACCCAGGAGGTCGATCTGAAGCGGCCCACCGGTCCCCTTCTCTACTTGAGTCCCGAGCCGATGTACGACGAGGAGTGTTTCGAGCTGTCAGAGGGTGACACCATGGTGGCGTTCAGCGACGGGATAGCCGATGTGCAGCTGATCAGGAACGGGCAGACCGAGCCCGAGCTGCTCGCCGACATGCTCCTCGCCGAGGGCGGCAACGCGGCGAGGAGCGCCGATCTGGTCCTTGGCTTCGCCGATTCCGAGCCCAACGACGACCAGACCGTCGTCGTGATCAGGCGAGAGGGATGACCGTTTGAGACCCTGAGCCCTTCGGGTAAGTGATGCGTGCGCTACCGAGAAGGGACCCTTGGACGACATACACGATCTCGACGACACCGTCGTAGCCATCATCGATGACCCAGAACGAGCCAGTAGAGCGGCGTCGGAGCTGCGAGCGGCAGGCTACGAGGTGGAGGTGCTCCAGGGCGAGGAGGGCAAGCAACACCTCGACCCCGCCGGTGAGTCGGGCCCTATCGCCACCATCAAGCGACTGCTCAATGTCTTCGGGGATCAGTACCGGATTCTCGAACGCCTCACCTTGGAGCTCGAAGGAGGCAACCATGTCATCTCGGTCGACTCCACCCCCGATGAAGCCACGGAGGCGGTTCGCATCCTCCAAGATCATGGTGGTGAGTTCATGTGGAAGCTGGGCACGTGGACGTACAGCCGGGTCGGTGGCTGACCACCACCGGGCCCGTTCGGATGTGTCTCGATCCTCCACCCTGATACGATCGAGCACGATGACCGGCCTCGACATTCGAAACACAGAGCTCCCTACCGGATGGCACTGCATCTCCGTGACCGGCGAGATCGACCTGGCCACCGTCCCGGATCTGGAGAGCGCAATCGAATCGGTCTTCGCGAGTAACTCTCACCCTCTGGTGATCGACCTCAGAGGTTCTTCGTTCATGGATTCGACCGGGTTGAAGGCTCTCGTCATGGCCAACCGGCGGTTCGACGAGAGTGGCCGCGGGTTCGCCGTCGCCGTCAGTGGAGGTCCTATATCGAGGCTGATCGACCTAAGTGGGGTCGAGTCGTCGATGAGGATCGTCGAATCCACGGAGAACCTCAACGAGGTCGAGTCCGCCTAGTTCAGGTGAGAGCTAGCCCTGGTCCGGTGGGACGGTGGACAACTCAGCCCAGACGGTGAACCTGGTCCGGTCACCGTGGAGGCCCCAGCGATCGGCGACCTTCTCCACTATGGAGAGGCCGAGGCCCTCGCCCCGTGGAGTGTCGGCTGAGAATCCTGGCCCGTCGTCGGCGACCTCGACGAGAATCCTCTCCGGCCCAGCGGTGACCTTCACGTCGATTTCGCCGGACGACCCGTGGCGGACACTGTTGGTGACCAGCTCTGAGACCACCAATGCGACGTCGTGATAGCGGGGCTCCAGTTTCGATCTCATGGAGGAGAGAAGCTTGCGTGAAAGACCCGGGGCCTCTTCATTCGACTCGACTTGGAGAGTCACTTCTCTCATTCCTATTGCGCTCTGGTTCAAGTTACCCCTGACGAAGTCAGGGTAAACAGGGTCACGGGGACTCCCGGTCCATGCCGATGGACTTTTCGAGCGTCTTCAAGGCACTGGCGAGCAGTCTCGACACGTGCATCTGCGATATTCCGAGCTCCTCGGCGATCTCCGTTTGGGTCATGTCCTCATTGAACCGCAGATCGACGATTCGCTGCTGGCGCTCGGGTAGGGCCCGGATCGCCTCCTCCACCATGATCCGATCGTCGGCGAGCCGGAGCTGAGGGTCGTCGTCCTCGATGCGGTCGAGCAGGCTCACTCCCGTGTCCTCGGTCGGCTTGTCGATGGAGCTGGATGCGTATGCCTGCCGGGCGTCGACGGCCTCGAGTACGTCCTCCTCGGTGAGCCCGAGCCGTGTCGCTATCTCGTGGACCTGTGGAGGCCGATTGAGGTGTTGGGTTAGCTCCTCCGACACTCGAGCCACTTCGAGGGAGCGCTCCTGGAGTGATCTCGGGACCCGAACCGACCAACCTTTGTCACGCAGCAGTCTCTTCAGCTCTCCGGAGATGGTTGCCGCCGCGTAGGGCCTGATCGTCCCGAGCGATGGGTCGTAGCGCTGGATGGCCTTGAGTAGCGCCATATGGGCGACCTGGAGCAAGTCGTCCTCGTCCACCCCCTTACCCCGGTACCGGCGCGCGATCGAGGCAGCCAGGTCGGCGTGACGACGCACCAGCTCGTCGGAGTAGGCCGCCGGGTCGTCGGCCATTCGCTCGAAGAGGTCAGCATCGGTCACGTCCTCGCCTATCGATGTGGTTCCCGGCGTTCTCAGGGCAAACCAGACGCTCAGCTGCTCCCCGTCGTGCTCATGGCCCCAATTGCGCGAGAGACGCTCGAGGAGCGTGAACCCGACACCCGGTGCCGGCTTCACGAGGGGTTCGGGGTGTCGGTGTGAGACCGCGACCAACAACCCGCGCTCGGCTTCCCGGCGGAGACTCACCACCAGCTCATCGCTATCGGGGGAATGCTCGACCACGTTCCCGATCAGCTCGGTCACCAGCAGGTCGGCCTCGGCATGACGCATGCTGTCGAGGGTGGCGTGCTCACGCAAGAAGGCGCGGGCGATGGCGGCAGCGGAGGGCTCAGATGGGAGGCTCAGCTCCATTGGCTCGGGCATCGTGGAGATCTTATGTCTCCGGATCGTTTCGAATCGGACTTCGGAGGTGCTCAGGAGTCGTCCGCGGAGTCGGGGAGTCTTGGGACGAGGGTGAGATCCGTTTGGTCCATGTCCTCGATCTCTGTCGAAATGGTTTCCCGCATTCCTGGCTTCTTCCGCGAAGGGGCCCTGGTCTGCCCAGGAGGTGCCCGTATACCCGGAGTGAGACAGCCCTCAAACCTACGAGTCGGTCTGTGAAGCGGACTTGCCGACATTGGGAACCAGGAGTTTCATGGTGGGCGAATGGAGGACATCGCAAGAGACCACGACATCGAGTTTGAGGACGAGGGACAGGGTCGTGACGTGGATGACGAGTTCCGTGCCCTGATGGAGGGGCTTCGAACCACGATTCCCGGGGTGCTGGTTCTGTTCTCGTTCTTGCTGGTGTTGCCCCTGCAGGCGTCGTTCGGGGATATCAGCAATCCGAACGCGATCGTGTTCTATGTAGCGTTCATCAGTGCCGCCCTGGCTTCGGTGCTGCTCATCGCGCCCGCCGTCCACCAGCGCGTGCGCGGGCCCATCGACGGCATCAAGCGCAAGTCCTGGAGTCACGTCTTGTACGCCACCAAGCTCACCATCGCCGGGAACGTCTTCTTCCTGGTGGCGATCGTTGCGGTGGTCTACCTCGTGTCGTCGCTCGTGTTCACCGACCCTCTGGCGGCGGTGGCAGCGACCTTGGTCGCAGGCATCTCAGCATGGTCCTGGTTCTACCTTCCTCTGGTGCGATTCAACGAGGACCGAGCGCGATGAGATCCCGGGTCGTTGCCCCTGATCTCTTTCGAGGGCGTCACCCGTCGGAGCCGGTCGCCGAAACGTCGGCGTCATCTGGCGGGTCGGTGATCACCAGCACATCGAACAACCCGCGGAAGAGTCTGGTAGTGAGGGCATTGTCGAGCGTCGAGGAACTGGCGTAATCCGCTCCGAGGATGAGAAGCGAGGCTCCGACCGACTCACAGAACGACACCACTCGTTCCAGGCTGCTCTCACCGGGGTCTCGTCGAATGACCCGCACGTGCGGATTGGCGCAGAGGGCTCGGAGGGCATCGATTTCGTGGCGCGGCCCTGACGTAGCTCGGAGTTGCTCACGAAGGGGCAGCTCCCCGAAGTCGAGCACCACCAAATTGCAGGCCTTCCCCATCGCCTCGTCGACCCCGGAGCGAAACAGCAGCAGTGAGTGCATCGAGTCGTGCAGCGCGACCACGACTGGCGCCGTGGACAGATCGCGCGACGCCTCGAGCACGGTAAATCCCCGCCGTGGCGACGGTCCGAGTTTCCAGCCGTGTCGGGGGGGCATTTCTCGTCTCCTCGCGGCTTGGCCCTTACCCAGTTCGGCTTTCGTCAAACAGGGGTGTCGATGGGCTCAGTCGTCGCTCTGGTCCGGCGGGGAGGTGTGCCGGTGCCACGACCAGCCCGTAAATGCCCGTCGTAGCGGCGATATAAAACACTGGCGCGGCCCCGCTCGGTGTCGAGGAAGAAGAAGAACGGCATTCCGCTCACGTTCAGCGAGTCGACCGCCTCCGCGACCGTGAATCGGGGGACAGGAGTCTCGTTCACCGTCACCGGACGGGGAGCGAGGTCGGCTAGCCGTTCCTTCATGCCCTCGGCATCGGCCCGGGTGTCCGTGGGCACCGGGCCGAAGGTCTGATAGACCACGCCTGAACTGATGTCGTCGTGATCTCGCCTCGGGGCTCTCGCCTCATCGAGCGGGGCATACCCGATCTGGGCCAGCTCAAAACCACTCTGAGTGGCGGGGAGGGCGAAGGTACTTCCCGGCCGAAGCCGTTCTCGGGGTTGCGCTTTTCAGCGATCACGCAGGGCAGCGATCAACTCGTCCTTGGTCATGGTGGAGCGACCTTCGATGTCGAGCTCGGCGGCCCGCTCCCGGAGCTCGCTCACCGTCCACTGCTCGTAGGGAGGGGCTTGACCGCCCTTCTCCGCTGCCTCTCGACGCGGGGTGTTGGCGATGCGGGCCGCCTTCTCCTTGCTCATCCCCTCCGCACGCAACGCTTCGTATTGCTCGTCGTCCTTTATGGAGGGACCGTGCTTCTGGCCCATTACCTCTTCCTCGGCTCCAGGCGGATTACCCGGAGTGGGTCAGTGGGAAACGATCTCAGGTCTGGGATCGGGAGACGTCCTGCATCCATTCGTCGACGGCCTCGGACAGCATTGGTAGGGGCATCGCACCGTGCACCAACATCGTGTCATGGAAGCCCTTGATGTCGAAAGAGGCGCCGAGCTCCTTGGTTGCGGCGTCACGGAGCCGCATGATCTCGATCTGTCCCATCTTGTAGGCCAACGCCTGCCCGGGCATCCCGATGTAACGGTCGATCTCCTGTTCCACGGTCAGGAGCCCGATCGGGGTCCACTCTCGTAAGAAGTCGATGGCCTGCTGCCGGCTCCACCCGAGCGCATGGATGCCGGTGTCGGTGACCAGTCGTCCAGCGCGCCAGGCGTCGGCCGAGATCATGCCAAGCCGGTCGACATCGGACGAGTAGAGCCCCATCTCGTCGGCGAGACGCTCGCTGTACAACCCCCACCCCTCGGTGTGGGCGTAGACCATCGCATAGCGACGGAAGGTGGGAATCCCCTCCAGTTCTGCGGCGAGCGACCGGTCGAAGTGGTGGCCGGGGATGCCTTCGTGGAAGTGGATCGATTCGTACTCGAAACGGTCCCGCTCGCGGGGCTTGTAGGTGTTGAGGTAATAGGTGCCCGGCCGGGAGCGGTCGACCGGAGGTTGCGAGTAGTAGGCCGGGGGCATCGCTGGTGCCGTCGCCGCCGGGACCGGAACCACTTGACACGGCGTCTCTGGGCGGGCGCCGAACCAGTGGTCCACTTCGGCCCAGGCCCGGTCGATGGCCTGTCGGGCGTGTTCGAGCATCTCCTGCTCGGTGCCAAATCGCAGCTCGGGGTCGGAGTGCAGGCGATCGAAGATGGCCTCCAGAGTGTCGACGCCGAGCGCCCGGGAGCCGACCTCCACCCATTCGGCCGCGTTTATGCCGGTTGCCCACTCGCTACCGATGGCATGGATCTCCTCCGGGGTGGTGGCGGGGAGTTGGGTGTACTGGGTGATGAGATCGGCATAGATCTGCTCACCATCGTCTATCCAGGAGATCCCGCAGCGATCGTCCGGGCGAGACTTCGGGGCGACCTCGTCGGCCAGCCCGTCCCGATAGGCCTGGAACGCCGGCCTGATCACCTCCTTCACCAGTGTCTCGGCCCGATCCAGCCAGCCTGCCGGCCGGCCCGGGATGTCGAGCACCAGGAAAGGGTCGTCGGCGAGATCGGATCCGAGGTACCCGTCCACCTGGCTCAGCACCCGGTCGACGACAGCCGCCGCCGGGGGCTGTCCGCCCTCGACGCAGTGGATGTGGGTTCCCAACGCGGCGGAGAGATAGGACGGAACCTTCGAATAACGCTCGAGAAGAGCGTCGGCTTGCTCGAGGTCGGTGACGGTGTTCAACCTGGTGTCGGAGAGGAGACGGGTATGAGGGCCGAGGAAGGGATCGACCGAGGCGCGCCGGAAGGGTGTCTCCACCTCGCCGAGCCTCGATTGGCATTGATGGATGAGGAGGGCGTGCGTGATCCGCTCCTGGGTCGTCATCGAGCTGGTGTCGAGGGACTCCGCCTCCTCGACCAGCCCACGAAACGCAGACGACATGTCCGCCACCCACGATTCGTCGAGCAATGGAAGTTGCTCGTCGTAATCGTGAACCCCGCGGACGGTGGCGATGGTCGGTTGCATCTCCATCGCCTTCTTCCAGAAGCGATCGGCCAGTTTCTCGAGGGTCATGATCGTCGACCGTAGAGGAACTGCCGCCGTAGGCGTGCTCACAGAATCTGTCACACTCATGTCTGCTGGGTCTCCGCAATCTGGTCATCGAGACCCGACCCGAGGATGCGACGGAGGTCGGGCTCCGGTAGCTCGCCTCTCTGGCCAACCGGTGCTTCGGCGAGATCCTCCTCGAATGTGATAGATGAGATGGCGGTAGTGACCGGTTCGGGCTCTGAACATGAGACCGAGAACCGGTTCACGGCTTTGTGAAACCACGTCCGGAACCGGACGGCTTCCCTGGTTTGGCCGGGCGCGAAGGCGGGGTACTAGTCAGTCACACCGAAAGGAGAAGCGATGCACCCGGTAGATGTTTCATCGAAGGTGCCCCGCGACGAGCAACGGTCGGGTCGTGGTGCCTGGGTGGCAATGATCAGTTTGATTGCCATTGTCGCCCTCGTGGTCGTGGCCCTGGTGGCGATGTCTGAGGGCGGGGTCGACCAGCCCTCGGAACAGCCCCCCATAGACGCGCCGGTTGATCCCGGTCTCTGAGGACCAGACGACGCCTGACGGCCCCCCTGAGTTTCAGATGGGTCGTGGAGGGGTATCGAGCCGTCCGAGTTGACGAAGAAAGGACAACCATGATCATCCTCGGAGTGATACTGCTGTTGTTGGGCGCGCTGCTCAACATCGGCATCCTCTACACACTCGGCGGAATCCTCGCCGTCGTAGGGGTCATCCTCTGGATCCTCGGCGCCTTCGGGCGTCAAATAGGCCCCAGAGCGCACTACTACTGATCTGAGCACCTGACTCTGCCGCCCCCGGCCTCGCCGGGGGCGGCACGGGTTTGGCTCCCCTCACGGACTCCGATGACCATCGCCACCGCCGTCGCCCCATTGGCCGCTTATGCCCTCGTGTTCCAAACTCTGATCTACATGGCCCTGCCAGCGCCGATGCGAGTCCGGGTTGCGCCGATGGTCACCGGTTTGGTCGGGGCCGGGCTCGCCTTGGGCGCCGGACTCATCTTCGGATTCGAGAGGATCGGCGTCACCGGAGGAGAGGCATCCGTCTCCGTGAGATGGGGGGTTCTCACCGTCGTCGCCGCGGGGCTGGTGGGTGTGGCGATGATGTCGCGTTCGAGGTGGCGTCGCCAGCTCGCCGACCCCCGCATGGCTTCGCTCGGCCGACGGGACTCGTTCGTGCACGTCTTCATTCGGATTCCAATATTCACCGCCCTCATCGAGGAGTTGGTCTTCCGAGGAGTGCTACACGGCGCGCTCGTCGCCCTCTATTCGACAGAGGCGGCGCTGTGGTTGGGTGCCGGTTTGTTCGGCTTATGGCACATCGGCCCGGGGCTCGACCAGGCACAGGCGGAGGACAAGGATGCTCGGGCCAAGTTCTTCCACACCGCGATCACCGTCGTCGGCACCACGCTCGCCGGTGCGTTCCTGGTGTGGCTCCGTATCGAGACCGGGTCGATCTGGGCACCGGTGGCGGTGCATGCGTCGATCAATATGACCCTGGCGTCGTTGGCTCGAGTCGCCGCCCGTCAGGTCAAGCCAAGCACTACTACCTGATTCGGCCGCGCACCCTGGGGAATCGTCTCGCCTTGTGCTGATAGCACGCGTCGCTGGTGTTGTATCGATTCAGCTTGGTGTCGCACGAGGGGTCGGAGCAGATGCGCTCTTCGTCCCGGGTCTTCGGGCGTTTGCCGGACTTCTCGGGCCTTCGACCAACGAGTGTTGGTGTTTCCTGGGTCAAACCTCGCTCCTTATCCGGGAAACCGCTACTTACCCGACCGTCGGGGGGACAAACCTCCAGCGGGAGCCGTGCGTTTGGCCAGCGCGTTCGGTGGGTAGGTGCGGTTCATGACACGAAAATCACGACGAACCACTGACAAGGCCCTCGATTCGATGGAGCGGGTCGCCTATGCGGCGATCGGAGCTCCAGTTGCGGCAATAAAGGGAATGAGTGCCCGGGTCAGCGAATTGGGCGACACGCTCCGAAAGTCCCGTGCCGAGATCAGCGCCGACCTCTCAGAGGAGATAGAAGACTGGGCCGCCCAGGGCGAGGAGATCATCGAGCGCGTCATGAAGAAGGTTCGCTCCTCCAATGTCGCCGGGGAGATCAGAACCTCCACCGACTCGGCACGCAAGGCAGTCCAGTCGGGTCTCGACAAGGCCCAAGCCACGGCCGAGTCGGGTCTCCAACTCGTCGAGCCCGACGAGCCTCTCACCACGATCAAAGGAGTCGGTCCCGGATATGCCGATCGACTCCGTTCCGCCGGTGTGTCCGGGATCGCCGAGCTCCTCGCCACCACAGAGGCTGAAACCGAGAAGGTCGCAGCAGCGAGTGGTCTCGGGAGCGAGACCATCGCGGGCTGGCGCGCCCAGGTCGACCTGACCCGGATCGACGGTGTCGGGCCTTCCTACCAGAACCTCCTGCACCGGGTCGGGATCTGGACGATGGAGCAGATGGCCGAGGCGAAGAGTTTGGAGCTGATCGAGCAGATGCGCTCGGTGGAGCTTCCCGACGCTCCCGACCAGATGCCCTCCAAGTCCACTGTCGACGGTTGGAAGGCTGAGGCCCGCAAGCTGGTCAGCCGAGTAGCCCGCTAGTTCGGGGCTCGTTGACGTAGAGCCCGCGACACCCATTCCCCCCAGCCCGCGGTGAGATCGTCGATGGCTCCGCGATGGCTGGAAACGGCGCGCAGCGGTGGTCCGACATCGACCCTCAGCCGCCCGCTCCGGAGGCGGTTGTCGACACCGAGGACTCTCGCGGTTCCCGAAACCGCCACAGGCAGCAACGGAACACCGGTTCGCGTCGCCAACCATGCCGCCCCGTGGCGGGCCCGTTGCGGATCGAACTCCCAATGACGGGTCCCCTCCGGGAAAAGACCCACGGCTCCGCCTTCCTCGAGATGGGCCAGGGCGGTACGCACCGGGCCGAGCGGGACCACACCACGTTGGAGTGGGATGACGTCGAATACCTCGAGGACATAATCGAGCCATCGGTAGTTCCCGAAGAGGTCGACGAGGCCGAGGAAACGGATCCTCTCGCCCAGAACCGATCCGACCAACAGCGGATCGAGGAACGAGTGGTGGTTGGAGGCGACGACGAACGGCGGGTCAGGGAATCCCCACTTGGCATCGACGTCGAGTCTCCAGGCCACTCGACCCAGGGTTCTGATGAGCGGTGGGAGACCAGCCCACGCCACTCGCTCGACAAACGAGGACGGTTCGATTCGGGAAGTTGTCATGAGTTGCAGGTGTTCCACTACCTGGGTCGACTTCCGCCACGAAGGTAGTCCCCGTTAACCTGAAGACTTCCCCGTGCGCTCGTAGCTCAATTGGATAGAGCGTCTGACTACGGATCAGAAGGTTGGGGGTTCAAGTCCTCCCGAGCGCGCTGATGAAACCCCTGCGGGAGCGGGGATTTCGGCGCGTCGGGTTTGCCCGCTCGGGCCGACGTCCTGCCGTGGGGAGCGATCCTCGGGAGCCATTCTCTTTCAGTGACGCCGTCGCGGGTGAGGCGAGGACTCTTGCTCAAAGGGCCTCCGTACGAGGGGGCGTGTCGACCTTCTGACGTTCGTAGCGCTAGGCGGAGGCTGCTTGCCCGGACCTGATGCCGTCCATCGGACTCAGGTCCGATACTGCTCGTTGATCCGGATGCGGAGGAGACGATCTCCTACAACATCCCTGCATTCACGGTGAACGGCAAGGCCGTTGCTGGGTACGCACAATTCAACGCCCACTACAGCTCTTTCCATCACTCGGGGACTGGCCACCCGAACTGGCAGTTGAGCTCGCTCATGAGACGTGCGCCAGGGACACACTGCAGGTTCGTGTCGACGAGCCGAAGCCGGAGGCCCTGGTGCGTCTACTCGTCGAGGTGAGGCTGACAAAGCTTGGATTGTGGGCCCAGGTCCGACGCGTCCACCCACCCGGGGCCCCGACCGTGGCAAACTCGCCCCTGTGCCGGCGGCAACCCCTGAGCAGCAGAGATCATTGGAAGTTGAACGCCCC
>CAZLEQ010000030.1:0-30430 GCA_964558575.1 uncultured Acidimicrobiaceae bacterium
CTACAACCAATGGATTAACAGTCCACTGCTCTGCCAATTGAGCTACCGCGGAAGGTCGCCGGTTGGCGAGGTCACACGTTACCAACGCCACCCTTGTACTCCCACTTCCCCTCGTCGAGGCTGCACCGGGGGTCGGAGAACGACACTCTGTGCAGCGTCGACGGAAGATCAGGCGTCTTCGAGGAAGCCCTGGAGACGGCCCGACTTGTCGGGATGCCGCAGCTTGGCCAGGGCCTTGGTCTCCAATTGGCGGATCCGCTCCCGGGTGACGTTGAAGTGCACCCCCACTTCCTCCAGTGTCCGCGGCTTCCCATCGGCGAGCCCGAACCGCATCACCAGCACCTGGCGCTCCCGCTCGCTCAACCCCTCCAGCGCCTGGGCGAGCTGGAGTTGCAGTGAGGAGAAGGTGGCCACGTCGGCAGGCATCTCCGAGTCGACGTCCTCCACCAGGTCACCCAGAGTCCCATCCTCGTCCTCGCCCACCGGAGTCTCCAGAGACACCGTGTCCTGGGCGATGCGTCTCAACTCGGCCACACGCTCGACGGGAAGGTCCATCTCCTCAGCGAGCTCCTCGATGGTGGGCGCCTGACCCCGCAACTGGGTTATCTCGCGCTGCATGCGGGTGAGCTTGTTGACCGAATCGAGGACGTGGATCGGCATCCTGATCGTCCTCCCCTGGTCGGCGATGGCGCGGGAGATCGACTGACGGATCCACCAGGTGGCGTAGGTCGAGAATTTGAAGCCGCGGCGGTAGTCGAAGCGCTCCACGGCGCGCATGAGGCCGACGTTGCCTTCCTGGATGAGGTCGAGGAGTGCCATTCCCCGGCCCACGTAGCGACGGGCGAGAGACACCACCAGGCGCAGATTGGAATTGACCAATGAGTCGTGTGCCGACTTTGCGACATCGATCTGATGTTGGAGAACGGCCCGATCCTCGGGCGTGAGCGGGTCGTCGCCGTCGAGACGCTCCCGGGCCCTCTGACCCGCCTCCAACTGCATCGCCAGCTCGACCTCCTGCTGGGCGGTGAGCAGCGGATAGCGACCCAGGTCGTTGAGATAGAGACGGACCGGATCGGAGACGGAGATGTGGGAGACTTCGATGTTCTCTTCGAGGACGGCCGGTCCCTCCTCCAGCAGCCTGATGCCCTTGAGGCGAAGCTCGTCGGCTACCTTCTCGAACGCCTCCCCGTGGGCTTCGACGTCCTCCAACTCCTGTTGCACCTCGGCCATCGTCAAGAAGCCCCGATGGTTGCCACGTTTCACCAAGGCGGCCGTGACCGTCGCTAAGGACCGTTCTGTCATTGTTCCGAGGAGCGTTTCTCCTTCTGTAAAGCTATCAACCGACGGAGGTAATCGGAATGGGTTTGTGATCCCTCCTCGGCTTGGGCGAGCTTGACCTCCAACTCATCGATCTCGGCCTCGAGTCTCCGCGATCTAACTCGTCGTCGCATGTCCGCCCAGTCGGGGAGCGGACGGGTGTCCAGGGCGAGACTCCTGACCAGGGTCTGCAACGCTGGGTCCTCCACCGAACCGGGATCGAGTGGGGTTCCCGGTGCGGATCGAGCCAGCTGGGGCTCGATGGCGAGAAAGGCCCGACGAAGACGCTCGTCGGTGAAATCGGATGCCGACACCTGCATGCCGGCGGGGTTTCCCAGGACGACGCGAAGCAATTCTGCCTCTGCTCGGTCCAAAGGCCTCTCCCCGGCCCGCGCATTCCGTGTCCGGCTGGGGCGCCCCCGGCGCAGCCCAGCATCGACGGCCTCCAGGTCGACACCGACCAACCGAGCGACGAAACGGCTGTACTCCCCGCGGGCGATGGGGTCCTCGACCCTCGCCAGTTGGGCGATCGCGGCGTGCAACGCCCGGGCTCGGCCCTCCGGCCCGGAGAGGTCGTGGCGTGACACCTCGCTCTCGATCCGGTGCTCCAGGAGGGGCCGGGCCGACTCGACCGCCCTGACCAACTCATCACCGCGCCCGTCCTGATACAGGTCGGCAGGATCGAGCCCGTCGGGCATCACCGCCACCCGCAAGTCGAGGTCGAGACGGAACGGCGACTCCAGGTCGTCGCTCCGCAGCGCTGCCTGGGAGCCCGCTTCGTCGGAGTCGAAGGCGAGGACCACGCGTTCGGTGAAACGGCGGAGCAGGTCGAAGTGGCCGTCTCCCAATGCGGTACCACACGTGGCCACCGCGGTTTTCACACCCGCTTCATGCATGGCGATGACATCGGTGTATCCCTCGACAACGACCGCGGGGGCGTCAGGAGCCATCTCCTGCCGGGCCCGATCGAGGCCGAAGAGGACACGTGACTTCTGGTAGACGATCGATTCCGCCGAGTTCACGTATTTGGCGTCGGGATTGTTGGTCTGAGACCGATCGACTTCTGCGAGCTGTCTCGCCCCGAATCCGATCGGATCACCCCGAAGATCATGGATCGGGAACATGAGACGACCCCGGAACACGTCGTACATGCCGTGGCGACCAGGTCGGCTCAGTCCGGCATCGGACATGGCCCGGTCCTCGATGCCCTCGGTACGCAGTGTCTTCGACAGCGTGTCCCAGTCGACACCGGCGAAACCCAGCTTCCATTCGTCGATGAGATCCACGTCGTAACCCCTGTTGCGCAGGTATGCCCGGGCTGGGCCGGCGTCGGTCGCCTTCTTGAGCCGCTGGTGGTAGACGTCCACCGCCCTGCGCAAGGATGCGATCGCCGCCACTCGGCGGCCCCTCTTGCGGGCATCCGTGGGATCTCGGACCAGGGTGATGCCGGCCTTGGTGGCGAGCATGTCGAGAGCCTCTCCAAAGTCGACTCCTCCGGTCTCCTCGACGAACTTGAAGACGTCTCCCCCGGCCCCACAGCCGAAGCAGTGATACAACCCGCGCCCCCGATCGACGGACATCGACGGGGTCTTCTCCTCGTGGAAGGGGCATATCGCCATATAGGAGCGCCCCGACTTCTTGACCTTGGTCACCTCGGAGATCAGGTCGACGATGTCCGTGGCCTCCCGGACCCGATCGATGTCTCCGCGCTCAGCCATGTCGATCGATCATAAGGACGACCGGGGCCATCTGGGCTATACGAGTCGCCCTGCCAGGTACTCGGCGATGCCCTCCATCGGGATACGGTCCTGGGCCATCGAGTCCCGGTCGCGGACCGTGGCCGCTCCGTCTTCGAGAGAATCGAAGTCGACGGTGACGCAGTACGGCGTGCCGATCTCGTCCTGACGGCGGTAGCGCCGTCCTATCGACTGAGTGATGTCGAGCTCCACCATCCACCGTTTGCGCAGTTCCTCGGCCAGCTTTTCTGCCGGCTCGATCAGCTCGTCCCTCTTGGACAGCGGGAGGACCGCCACCTTGTAGGGAGCGAGTCGGTGGTGCAGGCGGAGGACCGTCCTGGTCTCGCCCTCCACCTCTTCCTCGTGGTAGGCGTCGATGAGGAAAGCGAAGGTGGTGCGGGTGGCTCCGGCGGCGGGCTCGACCACATAGGGGAAGAACCGCTCGTTGGACTCCTGGTCGAAATAGCGCAGATCCTCACCGGAATGCTCCGAATGCTGGCGGAGGTCGAAGTCGGTGCGGTTGGCGATCCCCTCCAGCTCGTCCCATCCCCAGGGGAACCGATACTCGACGTCGGCGGTGCTGGCCGAGTAGTGGCTGAGCTCGTCGCTCTCGTGTTCCCGAAGCCGGAGGTTGTCCCGGGTCATCCCCAGGTCGACATACCACTGCATGCGCTGGTCGAGCCAATACTGGAACCACTCGTCGGCCTCTTCGGGACGACAGAAGAACTCCATCTCCATTTGCTCGAACTCCCTGGTACGGAAGACGAATTGTCCTGGGGTGATCTCGTTGCGGAAGCTCTTGCCGATCTGGGCGATCCCGAAAGGCAACCTGAGCCGTTGGGTGCGCCGGACGTTCTCATAGTTGGTGAAGATGCCTTGGGCGGTCTCCGGGCGCAGATAGACGAGGTTCTCATCGGATTCGACCGGTCCCATGTGGGTTCGAAACATGAGGTTGAAGTCACGCGGGTCGGTGAACTGCCCCGTCTTGCCGCAGTTCGGGCATTTGTCGGGGTCGTCGAGCTTGTCCACACGGAAGCGGGAGTTGCAGTTGCGGCACTCGACCATCGGGTCGGTGAACACCTCTTCGTGACCCGACGCCTGCCACACCTGACGAGCCTGGATGATCGCCGAGTCGATCCCGACGATGTCGGAACGCTCCTGGACCATCGACCGCCACCACTCTTCCCTGACGTTGCGCAGCAGCTCGACACCCAACGGCCCGTAGTCGTAGGCGGAACGCAATCCGCCATAGATCTCGGATGACTGGAAGGCGAAACCCCGTTTCTTGGCGAGGTTGGAGATGGTCTCGAGGGTGATCTCTCTCATTTCGAATCTGAAACGGTGGCCTAGTCGGGCGTGATAGTCAATCTGGGCTCTCGATCTGGTCCTCGGCGGCGCCGAATCTGCGCTCACGCGCCTGATACTCGACCACCGCGTCGACGAGGCCCCGACGGTCGAAGTCGGGCCAGAGAATCCCCGGGAAGTAGAACTCTGCATAAGCCGATTGCCAGAGGAGGAAGTTGGAGAGCCGGTGCTCCCCGGAGGAACGGATGATGAGGTCCACATCGGGCATGTCGGGGACGTAGAGGGATCTCTGGAAAGAGTTCTCGTCGATCGGCTCACCCGACTCGGCCAACTTCTTCGCCGCCTCCACGATCTCCCGCCTGCTCCCGTAGTTGAAGGCGAACACCAGGTGGAGTGCGGTGTTGTCCTTGGTCTTCTCCTCGGCCTCGGCCATGTGCCTGCGATTCCGGTCGGGGATGCGGGGGTCGTCCATGTCCCCGGCGAAGAGCATCCGCACTCCCTGGGCATGGAGGTCGTCGCGTCGTCGCAACAAGAGGTCCTCGTTGAACCACATCAGGAACTCCACCTCCTCCTCCGATCGCGACCAATTCTCAGTCGAGAAGGTGAAAGCGGTGACCCATTCGATGCCGATCTCGAGCGCTCCTTCCACCGTGTCGAACAACGCCTCCTCCCCCGCCAGGTGGCCCGCAGTCCGGGGCAGGCCGCGTCGATTGGCCCAGCGGCCGTTGCCGTCGAGGATGAGCCCGACGTGTCTCGGAATCCGATCCGGGTCGATACCGGTCAGATCGAGGGTCACTCCATGACCGCCAGGGAGGTGAGTTTCCGGTCGAGGTGATACTCCACGAAACGGCGCGCGATACCCATGGCCTCACTGGAGAAGGCGGTGTCCCATGGTGGGAGGGCAGACAACTCGGAGGCCGCCAGGGCGGCGAGATACTCGGTGACACCGGCGCGGAGCCGGACGGTGCCCTCCACCCGGCAGCGGTCACATATCGACCCACCTCCGCCAAAGGAGAACCGATGCAACCCCTCCACCCGCCCACAGCTGGCGCAATGCAGGAAGGATGGAGCCACGCCGACCACGTCTGCCAGCTTGAGCAGGAACGAGGTGATGAGGTCGGTGCTCCGCTCCCCGGCCTCCAGGGTCTTCAAACCGCGCTGGAGAAGCAGGAAGAGACGTATCGCGGCCTCGTCCTCCTGGGCGACGGCATCGGCCGCCTCCACCATCGTTCCCGCGGTGATAACCGCGTCGAGGTCGGAGCGGAGCCTGGGGAACGGCTCGAGGACGGCCACCTGGGTGATCGTGTCCAGGTTCCGCCCTTCGTAGAGGACCAGGTCGACGTGAGTGAACGGCTCGAGACGGCCCCCGAAACGGCTCTTGGTCTTGCGCACGCCCTTGGCGACGGCTCGGATCTTCCCGTTGTTCGGGCTGAGCAGGACCACGACACGGTCTGCCTCACCGAAGGGATAACCACGCAGGACGATTCCCTGATCGTGTCGAAGGGCCATGGACCCGACAGGGTATCGGTGCCGGTGCCTAGTCTCGGGGTATGTCGCTCCTGGCAACCGAGGACGTCCAAGCCTTCGTAGACGACCATCCCAACTGGTCGTGGGCAGACACCGAGATCACGCGCACATTCGAGTTCTCGGACTTCAACGAGTCGATGGGGTTCGTCACCCGGATGGCACTTGAGGCCGAGAAGGCGGACCACCATCCTGACATCGACATTCGTTGGAACAAGGTGACCCTCACCCTGTCTACCCACTCCCAAGGCGGTCTCACCCAAAAAGACCTTGACCTGGCCGACATCGCCGACCGCCTGGTCTGAGTTCTTCTCCACGCCCAGGAGCCGGATATCCGGCCCTGGTGCATTAGGTTTGCGGTGGCGGGAAGACCGGGGGGCGCTTCTCCTTCACCGCGGCCAGCCCTTCGGAGGCGTCGGGGCCGCCGAAGCCGAGGAATTCGTAGGCCAGCGAGGCGTCGAAGATCGGATAGGCGGTGCGTAACCAGTGGTTGAGGGTGTGCTTGGTCCAGCTCAGCGCCTCAGGTGATCGCGCCGCCAGTTGTGAAGCCAGGTCTCGGGTGTACGAGTCGAGGATGTCGTCGTCGACCACCTTGGCCACCAGCCCGATGCGCTCCGCCTCCTCCCCGTCGAGAGGCTCGTTGGTCAACAGGTAGTACTTGGCCTTGGCCATACCCACCAGCAGTGGCCAGATCACCGCAGCATGATCCCCGGCGGCCACCCCGATGTTGGTGTGCCCGTCGATGATCCGCGCCGAGCGCCCCGCCACCGGGATGTCGGCGAGCAACGCCGTGGCCAGCCCGGCACCCACCGCCGGACCGTTGATGGCCGAGACGATCGGCTTCGAGCACTCGATGATGTTTCGCACCAACTCCCGGGCCTCCTTAAGGATCCGCCGGTGGGCCGCGTGATCGGCGACGATCCGCTCGATCATCTCGTAGGCGCCGCCTGCGGAGAACGCCCTTCCCTCCGAGCGCAGGAGTACCGCCCTCACCTGCTCGTCGCGGTCGATCTCTGCCCAGAGCTCCACCAACTCCGTGTGACCCCTCTCCGACACGGCATTGAGCCGATCGGGTTCGCCCAGGGTCACCACCAGGACACCATTTGGCTCCTGATCGAGGTGGAGATACTGGTATCTGCCAGGTTCCATCCCGCCAACCTAGAGGTCTTCGAATCCGAGACGGTCGAGCAGTTGAGCACTCCGCTGCCAGTCCTTCTCGACACCCACATGAAGATCGAGGTTGACCCGCTCACCGAGCAGGCTCTCCAGTTCGAGTCGTGCCTCCGTGCCCGCTTTCTTGAGGAGACTCCCACCCTTTCCGATGACGATGCCCTTCTGGCTGTTCCGTTCCACGATGAGGTCCGCCGATATGTCGATCAGGCCGTCGTCGCGCTGTTCTAGGTCCTCGACCCTCACCACGAGGGCGTGGGGCAGCTCATCCCGGAGCCGATCGAGAAACTTCTCCCTGATCAACTCGGCGATGACCAGCGACTCCGGCTGGTCGGTGTGCATGTCGTCGGGGTAATACTGGGGGCCCTCGGGGAGACGGTCGACCAACTCGGACATCATCTCGGCGACCCCCTCCCCGGTGACGGCGGAGACAGGGAAGTAGTGCTCGAACGGCCACGCCGCCGCTTCCGCCAGCTGGGTGACGGTCTGGGCCTTGCTGGCGGCATCCACCTTGTTGACCGCAACCAAGACCTCGGCCCCACTCTCCACCAGACGCTCGGCTATGAGTCGGTCACCGGGCCCGATCGGCATCGTGGCGTCGACGACGAAGATGACGGCGTCGGAGTCGGCGAGAGTTCCGTAGACCAGAGCGTTGAGACGAACTCCCAGCTCGTTCCGGGGCTTGTGCAGCCCGGGCGTGTCCACCAAGACCACCTGATAGCCGTCGCCGTTGACCACGCCTCGAATGGCGTTGCGGGTGGTCTGGGGGCGGGTGGAGGTGATGGCCACCTTTGTTCCCACCAGGTGGTTCACCAGAGTCGACTTGCCGACGTTGGGACGGCCAACGACGGCCACGAAACCGGACTTCACGCCTGCTCTGCGCCCTCGGTCACGCCGACCGCCACCTCCGAGACACGGCGGCCCTGCATCTTGGTCACCGTCAAGGCGAGCCGTTCGAATGCGAACGACTCACCTTCCTCTGGGACGCGCTCGGCGATGCTCAGGATCAGCCCGCCCACCGTGTCCCCCTCGTAGTCGTCAGAGGATTCGATCCCGGCGATCTTGCACAGCTCGTCGACAGGAAGCCGGGCGTCGACCCACCAGCCGTCGCCATGGGAGACGATCAGAGCCTCGTCAGGGTCGGTCTCGTCTGCGATCTCCCCCACCAGCTCCTCGAGGAGGTCTTCGATGGTGACCAGACCCACTACGTCGCCGTACTCGTCGACGACGATCACCTGGTGTGTGTGGCTGTCCTGCATCTCGGCGAGCAGAGCAGTGGCCAACTTGGTCTCGGGAACGAAGTCCACCGGACGCATGACCTCGGCGACCGTCGCCGGGCGGTGGCCGTCGTCGGTGAGCATCCGGAGCAGGTCCTTGATGATCACCATTCCCACGACATCGCCATCGGAGGAGACCGGCAGTCGTGAGTACCCCTCTGATGTCGACAGTTCGATCAGTTCCTGGATCGTGCCGGTGACGGGGATGGTGACCATGTCGGGTCGCGGCGTCATCACCTCGCGCACGATGGTCTCACCGAACTCGAGCACGGAGTCGATGAGCTCACGCTCGTGCTCTTCGGCCTCATCCTCCTCGTCTTCGGTCTCGCTTTCCAAACCGTTCTCCACGTCGGGTAACAGCTCGTTGGCCCACCCTCCGAGACCAACGGCCCATCTCAAGATGCGATGAGACCGGTAGGAGAGGGCGGCCGGGTCGAGTCGGCCCACGCGACGCGGGATCAGGTCACCGGCCATGAATGCGACCACTCCGACCACCAGTGCCATGAGCAGTGACCGCCCCAGACTGATGTCATGGGAGAGCACGGCCGCACCCACCACCGCGCCGGCCACGAGGAGGGCCGAGGCAACGACACCGACGGCAGGGGTGATGCTCTCCCGGCGGTCGAGGAGCTCTGCCACGGTCCCGGCACCCTTCACCTCATCGGAAGAGTCCCGAAGGGCATCGGCGCGAGGAACCCGAGTGATGGCGGTCCCGGCTGCACGCAACCAGGCGGCGAAGAGGATCAGCATCGCCGCGAGCACCAGGGCGATCGCCGTCATCGACGAGTCCTCCCCGCCTTGGCCAACAGATCGCGCTCTCTGGCCTCCATTCGCTCCGCCTCGTCGTCGTCGACGTGGTCGTAGCCGAGGAGATGGAGGATCCCATGGGTGACCATCAGAGCCATCTCGTCCTCGAATGACACCCCGTGTTCCTCGGACTGGCGACGAACGTAGGAAGGGGAGATGATGACGTCACCGAGCATCAGCGGCGGGCCCTGCGGGTCGTCCTCGGGGACGATGCCTGCCAGGAGCTGTTCGACGGGGAAGGCGAGCACGTCGGTGGGCCCTTCACGGTCGAGGAACTTCGAGTTGTACGAAGCCATCTCCCGCTCGCTGACCAGGAGCAAACTGACTTCGGCGTCGTCGGGGTAGCCCTCCTCGCGCAATACCAGCTCGGCGAGGGAGTGGAGGTCGTCGAGTCCGACCTGCACGGTCTGCTCGTCGGCGAGGAATATCACGCGGGGCGATGCCCCTTCGTACTGGACGGGTCTTCCATCAGCTGCCGGGGAAATTCGGATAGGCGATCCTCTGATGGTAGTGGCCGATCAACGAGTCGAGGAAGGCCCTTCTGATCTTGGTCAGCTCGGAGAGGGTGAGGGGAGACTCGGAGAGCTGGCCGTCCTCCAGCTTCTCGTTCATGATCCGGTCAACCACCTTCTCGATGGCGTCGGGGGTGGGCTCCTCGGACTGGAAGACGGCCCGACAGGCAGCCTCCAGCGAATCGGCCAGCATCAGGATCGCCGACTCGGCGGTGCGCGGCTTATGGCCGATATGTCGGAAGTCGTCGATGTCGACTTCGTCTCCGTGTTGCTGACGGGCTTTCTCGTAGAAAAAGCGCATCACCCCGTCTCCGTGATGACTGACGATGCCCTCCGTCACCTCGGTGGGGATGTTGTATTCCCTGGCCAGGCCCACGCCCGCGGTGACGTGGTCCCTGATGACTTGTGCCGACTCCTTGGGGTCTAGCTCGTCGTGGGGGTTGGTCATGCCGAACTGGTTCTCGATGAAATAGGTCGGCATCTCGGTCTTCCCCAGGTCGTGGTAGTAGGCCATGGCCCGGGCCAGCAGCCCATTGGCGCCGATAGCGCGGGCGGCGGCCTCGGCGAGCGTTCCCACCATCAAGGAGTGGTTGAAGGTCCCGAACGCTTTCTCCTGCAGCATCTGCAGAGCCTCGTGGTTCCGGTCGGTCAGGTCGAGCAGGCCGAGGGTGGTGGTGATGTCGAAGGCCGACTCGAAGAACTGGAGCGCCGCCAACCCGAGCAGCGAGGCGAGCACCGATACGCCGAACGCCCAGGCGATCGAGATCGGAACCACTTCGGCCGCCAGGTCATTGGGGCCGACGTGGAAGTACCACGCAGACGCAGCGGCCACACCAGCAGCGACCAGGGCCGAGAGCACGACCGCATTGCGGAATGCTCCCCTGGTGCTGACCGCGGAGACGAACGGGATCGGGGCGAGCGTGGCGAGGATCCCGTACACGGTCACACCAGGGTCGAGGGTGCCAACTGCGGTGAGAACCCCGACCGCCAGCGCCATCAGGATGGCGATCCTCTGGTCGAACAGCACCGCGATGACGAACCCAAAGGCCACCGCGGGAAGCACATACCAGCTGAAGCTCTCCTGCAGCGCCACCGTCCCCCGCACCGCTGCGGAGGCGAGCACGACCATGATGCCGAGGAGGGCGACCATACGGGGCCGGGACCAGAACTCGGGCCGGAAAGTCGCCAGATACAAACCGATCAGCCCGACCATTACCACGATGACGGCCATCAAGCCCCCCGAGGGCTGCTCGACGATCGTGGGCACCGCGGTCGCATTGATGGCGGCTTTGTGGAGCGCGCTGATCCGGACTCCCTCGGGGACGATCAGCGACCCAGCCTCGAACTCCACCAACTGGTCGGGCACCTCATCGGCAGCGTCCTCCTGGAGCTGCTCCCACAGCGAGCGGTTGACCCGATAGTTGTCGAGCAGATTGGCAGCTACCACCTCACCGGCGGCGGCCCCGTCCTCGGGACTGAGTCCGGTATCGGTGTGGAAGACCTGCGGCGGGTTGTTTCTCACGTTCGCCCGTGAGTCTCCGAGACTCTCCTGGGTGATCCTGGTGGCGAACTCCACCGTGGCCCGGTTGACCGTCGCGGTCTGGATTGTGGGGAGATGCAATGGCTCGCCGAGAGCTGCCCGGATCACGTCATCGGCGGCCACGGTTGCGAGATGGAGGACTGTTTCCTCGGGAAGGGCGTGCGAGGCCACCACCGTATCGACCACCTCTTTAATCGGTCTCCAGTTGACCCCGAGACCGACGCTGTCCACCTCACAGATCTGCTCCGGCGCGCACTCCCAGAGCTGTCCGGTGTTCTCTGTGCTGACCACATACCCGTTGGGTATGTCTGGGTCCTCGCCGTCGATGACAACCACTGCCGATCCACCGGGATACTCGACGGCCCAATGCCCGTTCTCGTCGGTAACGGTGGTGAAGGTCTCCTCGTGGGTTCGGATCTCGACGTCGATCCCGGGGAGCCCGCGGTCCACCCGACCCTCTTGCGTCTCATTGGTGAACACGCCATCACCATCGACATCGATGAACACCGAGCCGGTGAGCACCGCCGGCTCGGCCGGCTCAACGGCCTGTGACTCCTCCTCTTCGGTGGTGGTCGTAGTCTGCTCCTCAGGCAGCTCGGGAATCTCGACGTCGGTGTCCTGCGGCTCGCCGACCGCCAGCGACTGGAGGTCCTCGAACACCGACTGGATGTCGGCGATGACCGTGCTCTCGACGTCGATGTCTACCTCCCGGGGAGCTGCGACGGCGTTGCGGGCTTCCTCCTTGAGTCGTTCGGTCTCGTCGACGTCGATGACGGTGGCCGCCTGGTCGGCATAGAAGGTCTGCGGGGCGAGGCGTCCCTCTTCCAACTGGGCGAGATCGGATTCGGTTCCCAGCGACAAGATCGCCCACGCCGCTACCACCGTGGCCAGGAAGATGGCGATCCTGACCAGAGTGGAGCGCTCCATCACTCCGCCTCCGCGTCGTATCGAGCGTAGGCCTCGACGATCGACGCCACGATACGGTGACGGACCACGTCACGGGAGCTGAGCTCCATGAAGGCCACGCCGGGGATCCCCCTGAGGATGTCACGGACGACTCGCAGACCCGACCGACGCCCGGTAGGCAGGTCGGTCTGGGAGACATCGCCGGTGATGATCATCTTGGAATTGAACCCCAAGCGGGTGAGAAACATCTTCATTTGCTCCGGCGTTGTGTTCTGGGCCTCGTCGAGGATGACGCACGCATCGTTCAAGGTCCTTCCTCGCATATAAGCGAGCGGAGCTATCTCGATGGTTCCCCGGTCGATCAGAGACGCCGTCTCCTCGGGGCCGAGCATGTCCCAGAGGGCGTCGTAGAGTGGCCGCAGATAGGGGTCTATCTTTGCGGTCAGGTCGCCGGGTAGGAACCCGAGACGCTCCCCTGCCTCGACGGCGGGACGGGTGAGTATGATCCTGCGCACCGACCCGTTGATGAGACTGTCCACCGCCGCAGCCATCGCCAGATAGGTCTTGCCGGTGCCGGCGGGACCGATACCGAAAGTCAGGGTGTTCTCCCTGATCGCCTCCATGTACCGCTGCTGGCCGTGAGTCTTGGGCCTGATCATCCGGCCCCGCCCCACTGGGATGCCGTCGCTGAGAACGGTGGACGGCTCGGGGATGTCCTCGCTGACCATCTTCACGATCTCGGTGACCCGGCCGTCGTCGAGGGCCTGGCCTTCCTGGACCAGGATGAGCAGCTCGTCGAGGACCGTTCGCGCCCGCTCCACGTCCACCGGTGACCCGTTCATGACGATCTCGTCACCGCGCGCGACGAACCGGACCTCGGGGATGAGGTCCTCGACCTGCCGCAGGTGTCGGTCGGACTCTCCGATGAGGTCCAGCAGCAGATGGTGGCTGGGAACGCGTAAACGCGATTCGATGGGGTCAGGAGACACGGATAGACGCCCTAGTTAGGCGAGTACCTGCCATTGTACCGGCGCAACGCTGCTGAACCAGGCGAGTTTCCTACCGGCAGAGATGCCTGGTCACGTCGAGTTGGAGGACCGAACCGACTGGAGGAGGGAGCTGATCACTGCCCGGTCGGCGTCTCTCACCTCGTCGACACCGGGCTGCTTGCGCAGCATCTGGATGGCGGCGAGGTAACGGTCGACCAGGTCTCCGTCCTCGCCGGCGAGAGCATCGAGATCGATGACCACGTTGGGCTCGGAAGGCACCGGTAGCAGATCGGAGGCCGAGGTTCCATATATCTCGGCGAGATTCGCGAAGCGCTGCACCGAGATGGCACGCTCCCCGCGTTCGTAGGCGCCGACGACGGAAGCCTTGAATTCCCCATCGGTGTGGCTCTCGACATCGCCCAAAGACCATCCCCTATGACGTCGAGCAGCCCGAAGGCGTTGCCCTAGGGCATAGTTGAAGTCTTCCACCAATGGCGCGCGCTCCCAGTCCGTGCCAGTCATCCTATCGGCACATAGGTGCGAATGCACTAATTACCGCGAACGGAAATCGCGGCGGCGATGGCGGCCGTCTCAACCCGCAAGGTGGTCGGTCCCAGGTCCCATAACCTCGATCCTGGGGGAATCTCCTCCTCGGCGAAACCGCCCTCGGGACCGATGACCACGGTACTCGCCGTTCCGGGCCGGTCGGCCCCGCCCGGATGACCGAAAACCAGGTCGCCTTCCAACTCGTCGAGCGCGACCAGATCGTCGCTGGTCTCCATCAGATAGGCGCCTCTCGACTGCTCCACGGCGGAGACCACCCAACTGAAGACCTTGGCCGGGTGGGCCACCCGATTCTTGCCGTATCGGGTCTCGATCCAGATGAGTCGAGCCACGCCCAATTCCGCGAGCTTCTCGACGAGAAACCGCTGCCGATCCTTGTTAGAAGGTGGCGACACCGCCAAAGTCAGCTGCGAGGGCCGATCGGCCGTTCTCTCTTCTCCCCGTTCCACCGACTGGTGACTGAGCTCCCCCTCTCCGATGGTCCCCAGCCCATCGGTGTAGGTCACCCGCTCACCGCTCTTCAATCGCAGCACCTTCGTCACATGCCGCCACTGCATGATGGACAGGCCCAGCCGGGTTCCGTCCCAGGGAGCGGGAACCACGAGGTGCGGAATGTGCCTCATCAGGTCGAGGCGGGGCGGTTGACCCGCTCCCCCCGGAGCTCGGCCCACCGCCGCATCAGTTCTTCTTCCTCATTGCCGACCACTTCCGGTATGGCGATGTCCACCACGACCACCAGGTCCCCCCGCCCCCGGCGGCCCAAGATGGGCATTCCCTGCCCGCGCATGGTGAACACCGTGCCCGGCCTGGTGCCGGGAGGGATGTCGAGCGGCGCGGCATCACCGTCGATGGTGGGGACTTCTATCCGCGTCCCGAGAACTGCTTCTGCGATTCCGATCGAGGTGTGGTGGAGCAAGTCGGAGTCGTGTCGCTCGAAGCGGGGATCGTCTTCGACGATCACCTCGACGAACAGGTCACCGGAGTGACCTGTTCGGCCGGCGGACTCCCCCCTACCGCCGATACGGAGTCGGGTCCCGGTGCTGACTCCCGGTGGGATCTCGACGTTGACTCTCAGCTGATCGGGGGTGGCGCCCGTTCCCCAGCATTCGGAGCAGGGGTCGGCGATGACGGTGCCATCTCCCCGGCACGTCGGACAGGTCGTGACCGACATCATCGTGCCGAAGACGGAGCGTTGTGCCATCCGCACCTGACCGCCGCCACCGCACTCGGCACAGGTGGTGGGACGTGTTCCTGGGCTGGCACCCGACCCCGAGCAGTTCTCACATGACGTCGTCGCCTCGTATTCCACCTCCGCGTCGGTGCCCAGCGCCGCCTCGGTGAGCGTGACCCGGGTCCGCACCAGCACATCCCGCCCTCGGGGGGGACGATAGGTGCGCCCGCCTCCGAACAGACCCGACTCCCCGAATACCGAACGCAACAGATCGTCCATCCCGCCCATGCCGGCGAACAGGTCGGAGAGTTCGATCGTGTCGCCCCTGTCGTAACGGCGTCTCCGTTCGGGGTTGGAGAGAATCTCGTAGGCCTCGGCCGCCAGCTTGAAGCGCGCTTCCGCATCGGAATCGCCCGGGTTGGCGTCGGGGTGGGTCTGACGAGCCACCCGCCGGAACGCCTTCTTGATCTCCTCCGTCGTGGCCGAACGGTCGACCCCGAGGATCTCGTAGTAGTCCTTGGCCATGTTCAGTCGGTCCTGGCGCCGATCTGCTCCTCAAGCTCTCTCGTGACCTCTTCCACCGCCGAGATGGCCCGCTTGTAGTTCATTCTCATTGGGCCGATCACCCCCACCGACCCTCCGTCACCACGGCCCTCATAGGCCTTAGAGACCACTGCCAGGTCGATGTCTTCACCGAGCTGGATAGACGTCCCGGAGGCGCTGGCCAGCAGGTCCATCACCTCTGCCTCTCGTTCCATTATCTCGAGGATGCGCTGGACGGTAGACAGGTCCTGCCACACCTGGGTCATTCGCTGCGTGCCCCCGACGAACATCTCCGACCCGGAGCTGGCCGCGAGATGGAGTGAGTCGGTGATGGTGAGCACCGCCTCGCGAATCGGATCGGACACCTCATCACGATCGAAGCCTTGGCCAAACTCCGGGGTGGCGCCGAGCTCCTGGCCCACCACGGCTCCGGACACGATCTGCTGTGCCTCCTCGACCTCGAGTGGAGTCACGGGCACCCGGATCCTTCCTCGCTGCTGGACGACGCGCCCCCCTTCGGTGACCGCGATCACCAGGACCTGGTCATTGTCGACCTGCACGGTGTGCACCGCCCGCACGTTTTCGCGGGCGAATCCCGGAGCCACCACGACGGAGGGGAGGTCGGTGATCTCGGCCAGGAGATCGGAAGTCGCCTTGAGTAGCTTCGACATCTCGAGGTGTACATCCCCGAACAGACTGGCGATCTTTGCCTGCGCCGCCTGACGCAACCGCCCGGGCCCGAGATGATCGACGTAATAGCGGTATCCGGACACGGTGGGAACCCGGCCCGCCGAAGTGTGCGGCTGTTGCACCAGTCCGTCTTGTTCGAGGGCGGCCAGGTCGTTGCGGACCGTCGCTGCGGACACGTTGAGACGGGACCGTTCGAGGACGGCGCGGGAACTGACCGGCTCTCCGGTCTTGATGTGCTCCTCCACGAGGGCACGCAACACTTCCGAGCGACGATCCTCAAGCATCGCCATCGACCCAAACACTAGGAGCACTCAGCGCCAGAACGGAACGATGGACCGCATCGGTGAGCAGAGGCCTTCTCACCACCAGACGATCCTCCTCCATGGATACGACCCCAGCTGCGAGGAGAGCCCTCCCCTCCTGAGAGGAGAGGAGGGATTCGGTCCCGGGCCCGGAGACGACCCCGACGGTGCGGCGCAAGCCGACGAAGAGACGGTCCAGCTCTGCGTCCCAGCCCTCCACCAGGTCGCTCCCGGCACGCTGAGATCCACCCGATTCCAGCCGGTCGATGTAGGCGTCGACACGACGATGGTTGCGATAGCGCACCCCGTCGCGGAACCCATGGGCGCCGTTTCCGTATGCCTCGTATTCCCCTTGCGCCCAGACCGTCAGGTTGTATCGGCATTCCCGCCCCGGTCGCGCCCAGTTGGACACCTCGTAGCGATGGAATCCTGCCATCGAGAGCGTTGCGTCTGCGGTCTCGTAACGGTCGGCTTGCACATCAGGATCAGGGGCCTCGGCTCCGTCCCGAACCGACCGTCCCAGGGGGGTGCCCGGCTCCACGGTGAGTGCGTAGCACGAGACGTGGTCCGGCTCGGTCTCCAAACCGCTCTGCAATGTCATGACCCATGACTCGTCGGTCTCCCCCGGCGTCCCGTAGATGAGGTCCATCGAGACGTTCTCGAAGCCGGACGCGCGCGCCACGCGCACCGATGACACGATGTCGTCGTCTCGGTGTCTCCGCCCCAAGCTGGCGAGAACCCCTCGGTCGAAGCTCTGTGCCCCGAAGGAGATACGGTTGAACCCGGCGTCGAGAAGGGCCTCTCCGCGTTCGGCCGAGAAGTCCTCCGGATTGGCCTCGAGACTCACCTCGGCACCCGGAGCCAAACCGTGCCTCTCGGTGAGGGTCTCGAGGATCTGGCGGATCAGCCGAGGCTCGATGTGGCTGGGAGTGCCCCCTCCGAGGTAGACCGCGTCGAGCGGGCGCCAGACCCGGGACCGTTCGATCTCCTCGCAGACGGCGGCGACATACCTCTCGGCAAGGTGATCCTGTCCGGCGACCACGGCGAAGTCGCAGTAGGGACAGACCGCCGAGCAGAACGGAATGTGAACGTACGCTGCGGCTGACCGGGCGAAGAGGTCTGCTTCGAGAGGTGTCACGTCTCGTCGTCGACCTGGAGTGCAGCCACGAACGCCTCCTGGGGCACCTCGACCGATCCGATCATCTTCATGCGCTTCTTGCCCTCCTTCTGTCTCTGGAGGAGCTTCTTCTTTCTGCTGATGTCCCCGCCGTAGCACTTGGCGGTGACGTCCTTCCGCTTGGCCCTGACCGTCTCGCGGCTGATGATCCGCCCGCCGATAGCGGCCTGGATGGGGACGTCGAACATCTGACGTGGGATCAACTCGCCGAGCCGACCGGTCATCTTCTTGCCGTACTCCTGGGCATTGTCACGATGCACGATCGCCGAGAAAGCATCGACGGGCTGGCCCTGGAGGAGAATGTCGACCTTCACCAGATCGGCCACGCGGTATCCGGCCGGCTCGTAGTCCAGGGTGGCGTAGCCCTTGGTCCTCGACTTGAGAAGATCGAAGAAGTCGAAGACGATCTCGGCGAGCGGCAACTCGAAATCGAGTTCCACCCGCTCGGGGCTCAGGTAGTTCATGTTACCGACGATGGCGCGCCGGGAGGTGGCCAGCTCCATGACCGGCCCCACATACTCGCTGGGAGCGAGGATCATCGCCTTCACGTAGGGCTCGGAGATGCTGTCGCGGTCGTTGGGTTCGGGCAGATCTTGCGGAGAGCGCAGTTCCATGATCTCGCCGTCGGGGAGAGCGACCCGATAGGCCACCGATGGTGCCGTCGCCACCAGGTCGAGGTCGTACTCCCGCTCGAGACGCTCCCGGACGATCTCCATGTGGAGCAGGCCCAGGAACCCACAGCGAAACCCGAATCCGAGTGCCTTCGAGGTTTCGGGCTCCCAGAGCAACGACGAGTCGTTGAGACGCAGTTTCTCCAACGCCTCGCGCAGGTCTTCGAAATCGTCGCCGTCGGTGGGAAACAGGCCGGAGAAGACCATCGGCGTCGGCTCCTCATAGCCCGGGAGGGGGTCGTCAGCGGGACGACGGTCGCTGGTGACGGTGTCCCCCACCTTGATGCGGTCGATCTCTTTCACCCCGGTGATCAGGTATCCCACCTCTCCCGGCCCCAGCGCCGCCACCGGCTGGGCCTTCGGCTTGAGGAACCCGATCTCGCTGGCTCCGTGCACCTCGTTGGTGGCCATGAAACGGAGGGCGTCACCGGACTCCATTCGGCCGTCGACGACACGGATATAACAAACCACGCCCCGGTAGGCATCGAAGTAGCTGTCGAAGACCAGCGCCCGTAACGGCCCTTCCGGATCCCCCTGCGGAGGGGGCACCTCTTTGACCAGGGTCTCGAGCAGGTCGTCGACCCCTTCGCCGGTCTTGGCCGACATCCTGAGGACGTCGTTGGGCGAGCCCCCGATGATGCCAACCAGCTCGGAGGCGACCCGCTCGGGGTCGGCGGCAGGCAGGTCGATCTTGTTGATGGCTGGTAGGACCTCCAGTCCGGCGTCGATGGCGAGATAGGCGTTGGCCAGTGTCTGTGCCTGGACACCCTGGACCGCGTCGGCCAACAGCAACGCCCCCTCGCAGGCGGCGAGCGAGCGGCTCACCTCGTAGGAGAAGTCGACGTGCCCCGGTGTGTCGATGAGGTTGAGGACATAGGTCTGGCCGTCGTTGGCCTCGTAGTCGAGACGGACGGTCTGCGCCTTGATGGTTATGCCACGCTCCCGCTCGAGATCCATCGTGTCGAGCAGTTGCTCCCGCATCTCCCGCCCGGTCACCGCGCCCGTGAGTTCCAGAAGCCGATCGGCCAGGGTCGATTTCCCATGGTCGATATGGGCGATTATCGAGAAGTTGCGGATGCGCGATTGATCAGTCATTCGGGAAAGGTGGGCCCTCGCATTGTACCTTCGCCCCTGGCACTGCTACTCTTGCCCACCCGACGCCAGCGCGCCGGGCCCCCGACCCCAGCTGAGTTTCAGACGTACAGACATGGCCAACATCAAGTCACAGAAGAAGCGCAACCGGCAGAACGAGACCCGCCGTCAGCGCAACAAGAGGATCGTGAGCGACCTCAAGACCAGCATCCGCAAGGTCCACGAGGCCGCCGCCTCCGGTGAGCCGACCGACGAGCTCTACAAGACCGCGCAGAAGAAGATCGACACCGCCGCCGCCAAAGGCGTCCTCCACCCCAAGACCGCCTCCCGCAAGAAGTCGCGGCTGGCGTCATCGCTCAACTAACGCGAACCCTGGGTTCCAGGCCCCGCTCACCGAAGTCCAGCGCCCCGAGTTCAGCCATCGGTCATGGCTCAGCCGTACCAGCGACAAAAGGCGACGGTCAACCGCTCCAGGGTGACCCGATGCACGTCCTCGGGATGGGTCTTGACCACCCGATCGGCCCTCACCAGGGCCTTCTGGGCGCGACGTAGCGAAGACTCCCTCACCCGCCCGCGCTGATTCCACAGACGGGCGAGTTGACGATCCGAGCCGCCCACCCACTCTTTGAGTGTCGCCTGGTCCGGCGCCGCCGCGGCGAGGGCGCGTTTCTTGAGGTCGGACTCGAGCGCGGCCAGGTAGACGAGGGGATGCCCGTGGACCAAGAAGTCGGAGAGCCGTCGCAATGCGGTGGCCACGTCTCCCTTCTCGATGGCGTCGGTGATGTGCCAGGTTGGTTCGTCGGGCCGGTTCTTGAATCGGTCCATGATCAAATCGGCGGTGATCTTGGTCGAAGTCTCCTCGAGCTGATCGAGGGCCTGGCCCATGCTCGCGGTGTCGGTCCCGAAGCGCTTCAACAGTGCCTCTACGGCACTCTTGTCCAGGTTGATGCCGCGAGCATCGAGCTCCTTCTCCAACCACTGGATCGCCTGGCGCTCCCACATCTTCTTCACCGGGATCGTCTCGCCGCCCAGATCGCGCATCGCTTTGGGCACCGCACCCCCGTATACCAATACCACCTCGAGTGCGGTCAGGTCGGCGCCACCCAACAGTTCGACGAGGGTCTCCATCTCTGTCTTCTGCAGATTCTGGGCGTCCACCACCTCCAGGCCTTGCGTCTCCGCGAACAGGGAGCCGGACTGGAGCAACGGGATCATCGGCTCCAGCTCGGCTCGCAGAGATCCGTCACCTTCCTCGCCGGCACCGCGGCCGGGCACGTCGATCCGGACCACCTGGTCTTGGTTCACCCCACTGTCGGCGAGATGAGATACAGCCAGGTGCAGCATTTGTTCTCTCTCACCCGGCCCGGGGCTGGAGGGACCGGCGACGATCAGCAGCGACATGACATCAACGTAGTCACGGGGACCGACCAAAAAGCCTGACCAGGTCACATGCCATCGCCACGTCGTGGGCCCGAATGATGTCGGCTTGGTGCTCGATGGCGAGACCGGTGTACACCGCGAGCCGGTGCCCGTCGCGTTTGCGGGGTATCGGGATCAAGACCGGCTTGCCCAAGACATGCAACTCGTCGGAGCCGGCGATCACCTCGAGTTGCATCCGGGAGTATGCCTCGTAGTCACCTCGGTAGTTGAGGGCGATACCCGGATCGAGGATCACATCGTGGATTCCGGACTCCGCGAGTTCGACCAGCAGCTCCTGGAGTCGTCTTGCGGTGTGGGCGGCCTTGTCGTCTCGAATCTGCACCTCGTCGACCGCGTGGGGGTTCTCACCCTCGATGTAGACCGCCACCGCCGCCACTCGCGATCGCGACACCACGTCACGCATCTCGGGGCTCACCAGCCCTCCGGTGTCGTTGACGATCACCGCCCCCGCGCCCACCGCCGCCTCGGCCACTTCGGGTTTCCACGTGTCGATGGCCACGGGATGGCCCTCGGCCACCAGAGCCTCGACTGCCGGGACCACCCGGGAGATCTCGTCCGCAGCCTCGACCGTGGGGTTGTCGAGATGCGACGACTGCCCGCCCAGGTCGATCAGGGTGGCCCCCCAGCGGCGATAGCGGTCGGCCATGGCCAACGTCTCGTCGACCGACCTGGCCACGGTGTGAGTGTTCTTCGAGTCCGGCGAGACATTGATGACACCCATCACATGGGTGACACCGCCGAGGCGAAGCCGATGGTCGCCTAGATCGAGCGTTTCGGGCACCGGGCGAGATTACGACACCTCGCCCGGTTCCATGGGTCGGTCGGTCACCGTCGGTGCTGGAGCCCAGCGATACCTCCTACCAATTCCTCGACGATCTCGGCCGGGGACCTGGATCCGGTGTCGACCTCGAGAACTGCCGCCTCCCGCCACAGAGGCTCGCGACGCAGGGACAGCCTCATCCGCTCTGCCGCAGACACCTCCCGGCGGTGGCCGTCGCCATGCCGACGGGCGGCGAGAACGGCCTCGGGAGCGGTGAGCCATATGGTGAGATTGTCGGCGAGCGCCCGTCGTCCCGATGCGGAGTCGACCACGCTGGCCGCCGCCGCGATCACACCGCGTCGATCGTTCCGGCAGTCCTCCAGGAAAGACTCCAACTCCAGCTCGTGGAGCGTCGACACTCCTTCCCGTTTCGCGATCGTCGCCCCGTCGCTCCCGGTGCGGGCCTCCAGGGTGACATCGGAGTCGAGGAAGGGCAGTCCCAGCTCCGCTGCCAGCAACGCTCCGATAGTGGTCTTCCCGACCCCCATCGCCCCCACCACGACGATGTGAGCGCTCGAATGGTCCATGTGGTCTCCTCGACGACTGCGGGTACACCGTAGGGGGCCCGGAATGAGGGCCAGTCACGCTGCCAGATCGACGACGACATCGCCCTCTTCGTCGGTGCGGACCACTTCGTTGGTTTCCTCGAGCACCTCTATCACCCAGTCGACCGGATGCCCGAACCGGTTCGGACCCACCGAGATGACAGCCAGGTGTGATCCCACCCCGGCCAGCCATCCGGGGTCGGACGTGGCGGCACCCTGGTGGGGGACCTTGAGAACGTCGGCACGCAGGTGTGACAGGTCCGCCATGGCATAGGTCTCGACGTCACCGGAGAGCAGCATCGTCCGGTTCGGGCCCACCACCGTCACGACGAGACTCTGGTCGTTCGGCGAGGCGTATCTTCGGATCGGGCCCTCCACCACCAGGGTGAGCACCCCCAATTGCCAGCGATTGCCCACCGAGGGAACCGAGATACCCAGACCACGCTGGGCGATGGTGTCGAACAACTCCCGGGAAGCAGGGGTCGCATGCGGTTCGGGGTGAGCCCAAACGGTGCCGACCGGAAAACCCTCGACGACGCCGCTGAGCCCTGCGGCGTGGTCGGCGTGGACATGGGTCAGGACCACAAGTTCGAGACTCCTCACCCTGTAGTGGCGCAGCTTGTCGACGATGAGCCTGCGGTCGGGGCCACCATCGACGAGCGCAAACCTCCCGTCACCTCCGTGGAGAAGGATGGCATCCCCCTGACCGACGTCGAGAACCACCACCTGCCCGGGTGCCAGTTCACCAGGCGGCACGACCAGGGCGATGATCAACGCGGCGGAGACTCCCACGAACACCACCGGCCTGACCCTGGGAAGCAAGGCCAGGAGCAGTCCGGCTCCGATCGCGGCGACGAGCTCCCAACCGGTGAGCTGGGGCCAGGGGGCCGCCCCTCGCGCCAGCATCAGTACCAATCCGGCGAGCCAGGCGGCAGGAGCAACCACGAACCCCACCCCAGCCACACCGATCGCGCCGAGCACAGTCGATGCCGCCACCAGCGGAGCCGCGGCCAGGTTCACGACGGGAGAGAGCAAGGGCACAACGTCGAAATGGACGATCAGTAAGGGCGCCACGGCGAGTTGGGCACCGAGGGTCACCGCCAGCGCCCGCAGCACCCGACCAGACAGCGGCCACCGGGCCCCGACGAGAACCCCTCCGGTGGCCGCCACCGACAGCTGAAATCCGACGTTCGAAGTCATGGCAGGATCGACGATCACCAACATGGCCACCGCCAGGGCCAGGAGCTGCCATGCCTCCAGCACCACTCCGACCAGCCGACCGGTCAGAGCGATCCCGGCCATGAGCGAGGCCCTCATCACCGAAGGCTCGAACCGGGTCGCCGCCACATAGATCGGTAGCGCCAGCAGACCGAGGATCGCCCGTCGTCTCGGGCCGAGGGCGAGGGGGCCGGCGGCGATGGCGAGAAGACCGAGGAACAGCGCAACGTTGGAGCCGCTCACCGCCACGAAGTGGGCCAATCCACTGCGACGCATCGCATCGACATCCGATTCGGAGATGCGGGACGTGTCCCCGATCAGGAAGCCCGCCAGGAGAGCACGGCTGTCGTCATAGGGACGGAGTCGTTCTTCCACCGCTCGGCTCACCAGCTTCCCTGCCCGATGAGGGAGAAAGGGGCTCGGAGTGACCTCACCCACACTCCGCACACTCAGCACTCCACCGTAGGGCCGACCAAGTGCAGTACCCGGATCACCACCGAGAGCCCCGATCACCTCGATCGAGTCGCCCCTCCCCGCGTCTGGAGACTCCCCGAAATCGATCAGGACCGTTCCCGCTTCGATCTCCCCGAGGGACCAGAGCCCGAAGCGGCCCTCCACGACCTCACCGGCGAGCCTCACCTCCCCCTCGAACGGGCCGTTCGCAATCGGGGAGGGAGCCGTCGCGCCGGCAATGACCGCGGAGACGACCCAGATGGCGGCGGCCACCACCAGCCACGGTCGCGACGCCGGTGGAGGCAACGCTCGGCGCGCCCGGTTCACGGTCTCACGAGATCGCGGAGGGCGGCCAGCTTTGCCTCCCCGATCCCGGGTACCTCCAGGAGGTCTTCGATCACGTCGAACGGGCCATTGTGCTCACGAAAGGACACGATCCTCTCCGCGAGCACCGGCCCCACGCCGGGGAGGCTCTCCAGATCGGAGATGGAAGCGGTGTTCAACGAGACGAAGCTCCTGGAGCCGCCAGGACCGGAAGTCGAAACATCATGCAGGCCATCCGGGCCGGGGACGACGATGTGATCACCTGCGGAGACCGGTGATGCCAGGTTGATCCGGTCGATGAGGGCTGCCGGCAGCAGGCCCCCGGCAGCCTCTATCACGTCGGCGACGATCGAACCTGGAGGGACATCGACCACCCCGGGGGAAATCACCATGCCCGATACATGCACTGTCACCGTCTCCGGCACCGGGGCACCCTCCGACACCGCCGGTTCGATGACCACCGGCGATGACAAGGGCGGGCTCGCCGCCCCGGAGCGACCCATCAGACCTCCGACCGCCAAGCCGAGGACCGCCAGGCCGACCAGGACCGGGGTCCTCCCCTTGCTCTCGCCCATGAGTCGATACCTACCCCGCCCCCTCGAAGAATGGAACCCGTGTGCGACGACACCTGTCTGAGCCGCCAGCCAGAATCTCGCCGTGAACAATTCCCGGCGGAGGCAGACCCTCGAAACGGTCTTGGACGCCGCCCTGGCCGCGGTGGACCCCGAACCGCTGACCCGGGATGCCCTCTACGCCCATTCCGGCCCGGTGACGTTGGTCGCCATCGGGAAGGGAGCCGCAGCCATGTGTCGGGGTGCCTCCCTGGCCCTGGGCTCCGTCACCGGTATCTGTGTCACCAGTCACGAGAGCCCGGTCCCCGACGGAGTGGAACTGATGCTCGGCGACCACCCGATCCCGGGCGCCCGGTCGTTTCGAGCCGGCCGACGGGTGATCGAGGCCGTTGCCAGGTCCCGTCACCCGATCGTGGCACTGCTCTCCGGTGGCGGTTCGTCACTCTGCGAGCAGCCCGCCGTCGGCGTGTCACCAGATCTGATCAGGCAGGCCACGAAGGCCCTTCTCGAAGCGGGGGCGCCCATCGAGGACACCAACCTGGTGAGGAGGCATCTCTCGGCGATCAAAGGAGGCGGTCTGGCTCATGTAGCCACTGCACCGCTCGAGACCTACGCCCTCTCCGACGTTTGCGGAGCCGACCCTTCGGTCATCGCCGCGGGACCGACCGTGCCTCAACCTGGCGACCCCGAGGCTGTGCTGGCCATCATGTTGCGCCACGGGATCCGCGTCTCCGAGGAGACCCGGATCGCCATCTCCAGAGGGAGGGACCCGTCGCCGACCGAAGCACATATCGAGGTGCTGGCCGACGGCAACACCGCTGCGGAGGCAGCGGCAGGTGCGGCACGTGCAGTCGGCGTCGAAGCTTCGGTCCAGCCCGGATGGATCCACGGAGAGGCGCTCGCCGCCCTCGATCGGTTCATCTCTTCCGCTCCGCCCGGTCGGATGACCATCGCCACTGGAGAGCCCGAGGTCGAGGTCACTGGTGACGGGGTCGGGGGACGCAACACCCATGTGGCGCTGATGGCCGCCGAGCACATCGCCGGCACCGGTGCAATGTTCTGTGCCTTCGCCACGGACGGAGTGGACGGCAACTCCCGTGCCGCTGGCGCGATAGTCGCCGGCGACACCCTCGAAAGAGGCGGCGATCCCCGACGGGCTCTCGCCAGGTCGGACTCGGCGACCTATCTGGAGTCGGTAGGAGATCTCATCGTGACCGGACCCACCGGGACCAATGTCTCCGATCTCTGGCTGCTCTGGCGCTGACACCTCTGCCGCGACCCTGAAGCGAGAAAGAGTCGAGGAGGCCCGGTCGGTAGGGTGCCGGGATGCTCGACCCGTCCATCTACCGCATCCCCGCCGACGCCAAGCTCGATCTCGAGACTCACGACCCCGAGGCCAAGACCGGGTTCGAAGGAGGCAAGAAGGACGGTAAGGCCGCTCTCCCCGACCTCAACAGGCGCCTGGCCGAGCTGCAGCGCCGGCTCTGGGCCGGCTCATCGCGGAGTCTGCTGGTCGTCCTCCAGGCGACCGACACCGGGGGCAAAGACGGGACCATTCGGCACGTGTTCCGGCGCGTCAACCCGCAGGGAGTCCACGTGAGGAACTTCACACGACCCAGCCACTGGGAAACGGCCCACGACTATCTGTGGCGGGTTCATCGACACACACCCGAGGCCGGGGCGATCACCATCTTCAATCGCTCCCATTACGAGGACGTCTTGGTGGTGCGTGTCAAGGGTCTGGTGCCCGTGGAGCAGTGGTCGAGGCGCTACCGCCACATTCGCGAGTTCGAGAGGATGCTCGCCGATGAAGGCACCACCATCGTCAAGTTGTTTCTCAACATCTCGAAGGACGAGCAGAAGGAGCGCCTCCAGGCGCGACTCGACGAGCCCACCAAGAACTGGAAGTTCCAGACGAGCGACCTCGTGGACCGGGAGCTGTGGGACGACTACCAGGAGGCATACCGGGTCGCCATCGAAGAGACGTCAACCGAATACGCACCCTGGTATGTGGTCCCGGCCAACCGCAAGTGGTACCGCAACCTGGTGGTGTCCAACATCCTGATCCAGACACTGGAAGCGATGGATCTGAGATACCCCGAGCCCCAAGACGACCTCGACGACATCGTGATCAGATAGAGCGGATGGTCCTCTCGGTCAGCTCCCGGGCCTCCCGCTCGAAGGAGATGTCCTTGTAGGCCTCGCGCCGGGTCTTTCCACCGAGTCTCCCGGTCCAGTACTCCCCGAGGTAGGAGATCACGAACCGGACGTATCCCGCAGCCCGGTACTGGCGAACGTGAATCAGCTCGTGGATCACCAATCTGGCGAGGCGCTCCCGGTCGCCGCGCAGCAGCTCGGGGTCGACGAACACGAACCGACCTTGGGTCACCCCCCTGATCCCTCGACGCCACAAGGCTCGGAAGAGACGCGAGGCCGGCCAGACGTTGATCCCGTCGGGGTCGACCGGGGCGATGCGCACCCGCAAGGCGTCGGTGTCGTAGCCCGCTCCCCTCAGGATGCGTCCGGCGTTCACTCGACGACGACGTTCACCAGGTTGGGTGGCCGGACGATGACCCGCTTCACTTCCTGGCCGTCGATCCACGACTGGATCTTGTCCGAGCCCAGGGCCAGCTCAGAGGCTCGATCCGAACTGATGTCCGCCGACACCTCGATACGGTCTCGGACCTTTCCGTTCACCTGTATCACCAGGGTCACCGTCTCCTCCTTGGCCAGCTCTTCGTCCCAGGCCGGCCACGGCTCGTCGGCCAACATGGTCCCGTAGCCCTTCTGCTCCCACAGCTCGTGGGCCAGATGGGGGGTCATCGGTGACAGCATCAGCAGCAGCAGCCGCAGGACCTCCTCGTAGGTCTCCTCCCTCGGAGAGCCGGACAGGTAGTCGCTCAGCTCGTTGGAGAGCACCATCAAGGCGGGGACGGCGGTGTTGAAGTGGAAACGGTCGATGTCCTCGGTGACCTTGCGCACCGTGCGGTGGCCCACACCCAACATCTCACGGTCGGACTGGTCCGGCGCGCGCGGGGAGAGCTCATGGTCGTCCGTGGCGATCCTCCACACCCGTTCCAAGAATCGGCGAGTGCCGTCGACTCCGTTCTCGTTCCAGGCGGCGTCGTCGGTGGGAGGGCCCATGAACAGGTGGTACAGGCGCAGTGCGTCGGCTCCGTGTGAGGCGAACAGGTCCACAGGGTCGACCACGTTCCCCTTCGACTTCGACATCTTGGCCCCATCGAGGGTGATCATCCCCTGGGTGAAAAGCCGTGAGAACGGCTCCTCGACACTGGACAGCCCCATGTCGTAGAGGACTTTGGTGATGAACCGGGCGTAGAGCAGATGCAGGATGGCGTGCTCGATGCCACCGATGTACTGATCCAACGGCATCCAGTAGGCGGGCTTGTCGGGATCGAAGATCGCCTTCGAGTTGTCGGCGTCGGCGTAGCGATAGAAGTACCACGACGAGTCGACGAAGGTGTCCATCGTGTCGGTCTCTCGCTGCGCCGGGCCGTCGCATCGGGGGCACGTCGTGTTGACGAAGTCCTCGTCCGCGGCGAGCGGAGAACGTCCCTTGGGCAAGTAGTCCTCGATGTCGGGCAGCAGGACGGGCAGCTCCTCGACTGGGACCGGCACCATCCCACATTGGGCACAACTGATCATGGGGATGGGGCAACCCCAATAACGCTGACGGGAGATCAGCCAGTCGCGCAGGCGGTATTGGACCGTGGCCTCGCCTATCCCCCGCTCCACCAGCCACTCGGTGATCCTGTCGATGGCCTCGCCCCGGTTCAAGCCATCGAGGAAGTCGGAGTTGATGGTTGGCCCGTCACCTACGTACGCCTCCCCACCCCACTCGCCGGGGGGTTGGACGGTACGGACGATGTCGATGCCGTAGCTGGTGGCGAAGTCCCAGTCACGTTGGTCCTGGCCCGGCACCGCCATGATCGCTCCGGTCCCGTAGCCCATCAGGACGTAGTCGGCGATGTATATGGGGACCCGCCGGTCGTTCACCGGGTTGATGGCGTAGGCGCCGGTGAACACGCCGGTCTTCTCCCCTTCGGCCATACGCTCGATCTCGGTGGTCCGGGAGGCCTCCTCGATGTACTCGCGCGACTCGCTCTCGGTCTCGCTCCCCGAGATCAAAGACTCCACCAGCGGGTGCTCTGGAGCGAGCACGCAGAAGGTCATCCCGAAGATGGTGTCCGGTCTGGTGGTGAATACCTCGAATGAGCCTCCTCCATCGACCTCGATCGTGAAACTTGCGCCCTCCGAGCGACCGATCCAGTTTCGCTGCATCGTGCGCACACGATCCGGCCAGTGCTCCAGCTTCTCGATGTCCTCCAATAGACGGTCGGCGTAGTCGGTGATCTTGAAGAACCACTGGGCCAGGTTCTTCCGCACCACCGGAGTGTCGCAACGCTCGCACAACCCGTCGATCACCTGCTCGTTGGCGAGCACGGTCTGATCCTTCGGACACCAGTTGACCGGTGCCTCGGCCTTGTAGGCCAGGCCCTGCTTGTACAGCTCGATGAACAGCCACTGGTCCCACCGGTAGAAAGTGGGGTCGTGGGACGCCAGCTCCCGGTCCCAGTCGTACATCGACCCCAGTTGTTGGACCTGGGTGCGCATGGTGTCGATGTTGGCCTCGGTGCTGACCCGGGGATGGATGCCGTCCCGGATGGCGGCGTTCTCGGCATTCAGACCGAAGCTGTCCCATCCCATCGGGGAGAGCACGTTGAATCCCTGCATCCTCTTGTACCGGGTGAGCAGGTCGCCGTAGGTGTAATTCCGCACGTGGCCCTGGTGGATCGCCCCCGAGGGATAGGGGTACATGCACACGTTGTAGAACTTGGGCTTCGAAGTGTCCTCGGAGACGTAGAAGACACGCTCGCTCTCCCAACGCTTCTGCCAACGGGCTTCGATCGCTTTGTGGTCGTATGACATCTGAGATGAAGGGTAATTGCTGCTGCCATCATGGTCAGACGACTAAACGAGGAGAAACCCCATGACAATCGAACGAGTTGGAGTCATCGGCGGAGGGTTGATGGGGTCCGGCATCGCCGAGGTCTGTGCCCGCGCCGGCGGCGACGTGGTGGTCCACGAGATCGACGCCGCCACTGCCGAAGCCGCCCTCACCCGGATCGAGAAGTCACTCGCTCGGGCGGTCGAGCGGGGCAAGCTCGATGGCCCCGAGCCTGACACCATCCTGGGTCGGATCACCGTTTCGACCGATCTCGATCAGCAAGCGGATCGCCAGTTGGTCATCGAAGCCGCCACCGAGAACGAGGGTCTGAAGAGACAGATCTTCGCCGATCTCGACGACCTGGTTCCAGACGACGCCATTCTCGCCTCGAACACGTCGTCGATCCCCATCACCAGGCTTGCGGCCGCCACTGAACGACCGGAACAGGTAGTCGGGCTTCATTTCTTCAACCCGGTACCGGTGATGGCACTGGTCGAACTGGTCACGACGGTCAAGACGACCGAGAACACCGCCACTGCGGCGCGGGACTACGCAGAGGGCCTGGGCAAGACCGTCATCCACGCCAAAGATCGGGCTGGCTTCGTGGTGAACATGCTGCTCGTGCCCTACATGTTGTCGGCGATCCGCATGTACGAGGCCGGTGTGGCCAGTGCCGAGGACATCGACACCGGGATGCGACTCGGCGCCAACCACCCCATGGGGCCGCTCGAGCTGACCGATTTCGTCGGCCTCGACACCACCAAGTTCGTCGCCGACGTCCTCTTCGAGGAGTTCA
>CAZLEQ010000031.1:0-30310 GCA_964558575.1 uncultured Acidimicrobiaceae bacterium
ACTTCCTCTGCTACGACGGCGGCCTTGCCGACCTCCGTCTGGATCAGGACATACGCCTGGACCAAGTTGAGCCTCCTATCGCTCTAGGGGGCCGCGACACTAGTGGAACCGCCCCGTGGCCGTGTCCGGTCTAGTAGCCGTCCTGTCCGAGGCGGATGGTGGCGACGTACGTGTGCCCGTCTTCGTCGACCGCGTCGAAGATGATCCGCTGTCCCTGGCGCAGGGTGCGGAAGACCGAGCCTTCGAGAGATCCAGGTCGCAGGAAGACCTCCGAGCGGTCGTCGTCACGCACCACGATGCCGGCACCGGTAACCGGGTCGTAGGTCTTGACGACTCCCTGGTCCATGAGTGCAGAGACTAGTGGTTCAGGCCTTAAACACTTTGCCGGCCCGGATGCAAGACGTGCAGACGCGGGCCCGGCGGGTGTTGGCGCCGTGCTTGATCCTGATTCGCTGGATGTTGGGGAGCCAGCGCCGATTGTTCCGCTTGTGGGAGAAGCTGACGGACTTGCCGTAACTCGGCTCCTTGCCGCAGATCTCGCAACGATGAGACATGACGAATACTCCTGGAGTGGTCGATGAGGCACGAGAGGGGTTCCCGCGGACCGCAGGCAATGTTAGCCAGTGGAGAGTTCAAGTCCCACTCGGGCGTTAGCGTAGGTCCGTGGCTTCTCTCGCCCGCCTCGCCACCGTCGATGTCGACCAGGTCAGAGGTCTCGGCGGTAGACGGTCCCGGAGTCTCGCCGACGCCGGGATCGCCAGCGTCGCCGATCTGTTACATCACGTTCCCCGCAGGTACATCGACCGATCGCTGAAGTCGCCCATCTCCGAAGTCCCGATCGGGACGGAGGTCACGATCATCGGAAACGTCGTCTCGGTGCAGCAGCGGCGTCCCCGCCGGAACCTCCAGATCATCGAGGCGGTGGTCGAGGACGAGACTGCCCGCATCAAGGCGGTGTGGTTCAACCAGCGCCATCTGCCGAGCCTCTTGGACCGGGCGGAGGAGGTTGCCCTCTCCGGAGTAGTCGAGAGCTTCCGTGGTTCGCTCCAGATGAAGACTCCTGCCGTCGACGTGCTGTCGGGCGGTGTCGAGGGCCTCACGGTGGGCCGGGTGGTCCCGGTGCACCCGGCCGTCGGAGGGGTCAGCCCCGGTCATCTGCGTCGCGCCATACACAACGCCCTGACCCGGGCCCGGCCCATCGACGATGCCCTCCCCACGGAGTTGAAGGCTGCCAACGGGCTCATGGAACGCGACCGGGCCTTCGGCTCGATCCACTTCCCGGAGACGATGGAGGAGATCGCCCCGGCGCGCAAACGATTGGTGTACGACGAGCTGTTTCGGCTGGAACTGGCCCTCGCCATGCAGAAGCGCCACCAGTTGGAGAGCTCGATCGGCATACCGCACCACCCCAGTGGAGAACTGGCCGACAGGTTCCTCGACGGTCTTCCCTACCGGCTCACCGCCGCCCAGGAGAGAGTCCTGGTCGAGATCGAGCGTGACCTCGGGGCGAGCCATCCCATGCATCGCATGCTCCAGGGAGAAGTCGGCTCCGGTAAGACCGTGGTGGCGGTGGCCACCCTCTTACGGGGGATCGAGGGAGGTTGGCAGGGAGCGCTGATGGCCCCCACCGAGGTGCTCGCCGAACAGCACTACCTCGGGGTGCGCAGCCTCCTCGCCGACGCCGGGCTCTCTCCGGCACTTGGCCAGACCCACCTCGGGATGGACAGCCTGTTCGCGGAGCATCCGGACGGGCCGGCCGTCCATGTCGCCCTGCTCACGGGTTCCGCCGCCGTCGCCAACTACAACCCCGACATCGGTCGCCAGGAGTTGGCAGACGACATCGCCTCCGGTCAGGTCGATCTCGTGGTCGGCACCCACGCCCTGATCCAGGAGGGGGTCGTCTTCGCCCGTCTCGGCGTCGCCGTGGTCGATGAGCAGCACCGATTCGGAGTGGCGCAGAGAGTGCTGCTGAAGGAGAAGGCCGACGCAGTCGAGCCCGACCTCCTCATCATGACCGCCACCCCGATCCCCAGGACCCTCTCGATGACGCTCTACGGAGACCTCGACGTGTCGATCATCGACGAGATGCCCCCCGGACGCACCCCGGTGAAGACCAGGCTCCTCTCCAAGGCCGAGGAGAGGACCGCGTGGAAGCTGGTCGAGGACGAGGTGGCCAGGGGGCGTCAGGCATTCGTGGTCTGCCCGTTGGTCGAGGACAGCCCCAAGGTGGAGGCGGCTTCCGCCACCGCGGAGCACGAGCGCCTCACCTCGCTGATGGCCGATCTGCGCGTCGGGCTCATCCACGGTCAGTTGAGGTCGGCCGACAAGGAAGGTGTCATGGCAGCCTTCCGTGCCGGTGAGCTCGACGTCCTGGTGTCCACCACGGTCATCGAGGTCGGTATCGACGTCCCCAACGCAACGGTGATGATCATCGAGGATGCCCACCGCTTCGGTCTCAGCCAGCTACATCAGTTGCGCGGTCGTGTCGGGCGGGGCGAGCATCCCGGGGTATGCCTGCTCGTCGCCGACCCCACCACCGGCGAGGGTGAGGAGCGTCTCTCCGCCATGGTGGCGACGAACGACGGGTTCCGGCTCGCCGAGGAGGATCTCAGGATCCGGGGACAGGGCACTGTGTTCGGGACCCGGCAGTCTGGGCTGAAGGACCTCAAGCTGGCCGACATCCTCGCCGACTTCGAGCTGCTCACCGCAGCGAGACGAGACGCATTCGCATTGGTCGACTCGGATCCGACCCTGGCGGGCCATCCCGAATTGCGCCACGAGGTGGCGGCGATGCTCGGGGACGAGGTCGAGTGGCTGTTCGTCAGCTGAGGCACCGATGCGTGTGATCGCCGGCAAGGCCGGGGGACGACGGCTCAAATCTCCGGACACCAAGGGAACCCGACCGGTCACAGACCGGGTGCGGGAAGCGGTGTTCTCGTCGATCGGCAGCTGGGTGGTCGACTCGGTGGTGGGTGACCTCTATGCGGGATCGGGCTCGTTCGGGCTCGAGGCCTTGTCCCGGGGCGCCGGCAGTGCGGTCTTCGTGGAGAGTGGTCGCAAAGCCCTCCAGGCGCTACGGGAGAACGTCGAGGCCGTCGGTCTCGGGGGCACGGTGATCGAGGCCACGGTGCAGGATTACCTGGCCAGGGCGAATCACAGGTTCCACCTGGTCTTCATGGATCCACCGTGGGAGCAGTCTTCCGATCAGCTCGAGGACGACCTGGCTGCTCTGGACCGCCTCCTCCTTCCCAACGCCGAGGTGGTCATCTCACGACGCCACAGCGACCGCGTGCCCGAGCCACCCGAAACCTGGCGGGTTGCCGCAGAAAAGCGGTACGGAGATACCAGAATCGTGAGATACGAGAAGATAGAAGGCAATGACGGCCGAGAAGACGGCTTTGTGCCCGGGGAGCTTTGACCCGCCGACCAACGGTCATGCCGACGTGATCGGCAGGGCTCTGGCTCTGTTCGACCGGGTGGTGGTGGCGGTCATCGACAACCCCTCCAAGAAATCGATGTTCACAACCGAGGAGAGGTCCAGGATGCTGAGAGGGATGTTCGCTGACGACATCGAGGTGACATCGTTCCGCGGGCTCCTGGTCGACCACGTACGCGAGGTGGGGGCCGACACCGTGGTAAAGGGATTGAGGACGGTGGACGACTACGAATACGAGACCCAGATGGCTCAGATGAACCATCACATGACCGGCATGGAAACGGTCTTCTTCGCCACCCTTCCCCAATACCGGTTCATCTCATCGTCGCTGGTCAGAGAAATCGCACGTTTGGGAGGGTCAGTGGCCGGACTGGTCCCGGATGCGGTGGAGAAAGCACTGAAGGAGAAGCTGTCATGACCCAGGACACCCAGACCGAGCCCGACTTGGTGATCGTCGACACCGCCGACCAGGAGGAGAGCCCGTCGGGCTCTCAGCCGGAGACGGAGGACATCATCGACATCGTCGACGATCTCATCGTCCATCTCCACGAGGCGAAGATGATGCCGTTGTCCTCGAACGCCCTCGTCGACCGTGAGGTGTTCCTCTCGAGGCTGGAGACCCTGCGCGCCAGCTTGCCCGACGAACTGCGTGCCGCCCGGTGGATGGTGCGCGAGCGCGAGGCCTTCATCTCTCGCACCAACGAGAAGGCACGCGAGATCATCGACAAGGCCCGTGAGGAGGCGGATGCTCTGGTGGCGGAGTCGAACATCGTCGCCGAGGCGGTCGAAGAGGCCAACATCCTCGTCCGCAGGGCAGAAGGGGACGCCCGCCGTCTCCGTCTCGAGACCGAAGACGAGATCGAGAGAGAGCTGCAGAAGCTCGAGCATCTGCTGGTAGAGCTGACCTCCCGGGTCCAGGGCACGCGCGCCGAGTTCCACCGGGCCCGGCCCAAGCCACCCGACGTCCCGGTCTGATCCCCGCTGCTGCGTCCGGTTCTCCCCGGCCGCTCATAACATCGCGCGGGTGAACGCAGAACTAGTCGTCGATGTCGGCGACCTGGTGGGCGACCCCGGGTCCTGCAAGGAAGTCTCGGGCACCCACCCGGTCTCGCTTCGACTCGGCGATGTCACCGTGAACGGGCCGATGCGGGTGGAGGGAGAGGTCAACGGAACCGTCGACGGCGTGATCGCCGGGTTCTCCGCAACCGCGCCGGCCCACTTCGTCTGCGTCCGCTGTCTCATCGAGTGGGACGGCGAGGTCGCCGCCGAGGGAACCCAGCACTTCTCCAAGGTTCCCGACGAAGACGGCTACGCGATAGTCGACCGCCAGATCGACCTCGCCGGGCCCGCGACCGACGAGTTGGCACTCGGCCTCCCCGCCGTCCCCGTCTGTCGGGAGGACTGCCAGGGACTTTGCCCAATCTGTGGAACCGACTTGAATACAGACCCGTGTGACGGCCACGGAGAGGATTCCGACTCTCCTTTCGCCGCACTCAAGGATCTGTTTTCCTGATTTGACCGAGGAGTGCCCCATGGCGGTGCCCAAGAAGAAGATGTCGCGCTCCCGCACCCGCTCGCGCAAGGCTGCCTGGAAGGTCCGGGCCCCCCGCTCCGTGGCCTGTGAGCAGTGTGGCAAGCCCAAACTGCCTCACCGCGCCTGTCGTGAGTGCGGGACCTACGCCGGCCGCGAAGTCCTCGACACCGACTGAGCCGTTGGCCCGCATCGCCCTGGACGCGATGGGGGGCGATCACGCCCCAGTCGAGACCGTCGCCGGCGCGGTCGATGCGTACGCACGTGGTGTCGACGTGGTCCTGATCGGCGACCACGAGCTCCTCGAAGCCGAGCTGGAGGGCCACTCCACCCCCCTTCCCATCATCGATGCGCCCGAGGTCATCGGGATGGCGGACGACCCGGCACGCGCCCTCCGGGAGAAGCCACAGTCCTCCATAGCGGTGTGTGCCCGGATGGTGGCCTCGGGCGAGGCCGGTGGCTTCGTGTCGGCCGGCTCCACCGGTGCCGCCATGGCGGCCGCAGCGATCATCATCGGCAGGATCCCCGGCGTCAGCCGACCTGCCATCGCCACCATCTTCCCCACCGCGGGGACTCCCACCCTGGTGCTCGACTCCGGAGCCAATCCCGAGGTGAGGGCCAGCCAGCTCGCTCAGTTCGCCGTGATGGGCTCGGTGGCTGCTGCCGCTCTGCTCGATGCCGACCCGGCCCGGGTCGGGCTTCTCTCCATCGGTGAGGAGAAGGGCAAGGGCCGAGACCTGGAGCGGGCGGCTTACGAGCTCATCGAGACTCTGCCGGTCGAGTTCGTGGGGAACATCGAAGGCCGGGACGTGGCCACCGACAAGGTGGACGTCATCGTCACCGACGGATTCACGGGCAACGTGTTCCTCAAGACCACCGAGGGCACGGCGTCGCTGATCAACTCCTACATGCTGGAGGCGCTGTCCATCCTGCCCGACGACGTCCAAACGGCGGTCATGCCGGCGTTGGCCAAGGTCAAGGAGAAGATGGACTGGGAGACGTACGGCGGCGCCCAGCTGCTCGGGGTCAGAGGCTCGGCGCTGATCGCGCATGGCAGCTCGAGTCGACGGGCGATCTCCAACGCCCTGGTCATGGCGCACGAGAGCGCCGACAAGGACCTCCCGGGACGGGTCTCGCGAGCACTGGGCGGCACCGCCGCTCGATGATCCATGGACCTCGCAGACCGGATCGGATATGCATTCTCCGAGCCGGGTCTGTTGAGACTGGCGCTCACTCATCGCTCGGTGAGTGCCGAGAACCCGGCTCGGAACGACAATGAGCGCCTCGAATTCCTCGGCGACGCCGTTCTCCAACTCGTGGTCACAGACCTGCTCTACGAGAAGTACCCCCAACTGGCCGAAGGGCAAATGGCGAAGGTGCGCGCCGCGGTGGTGAGTCGTGGCACTCTGGCCGAGATCGCCCGATCGCTGCTGCTGGGTGAGCACATCGAGCTGGCCGTCTCCGAGGAGGCCACGGGTGGAAGGGACAAGGACTCGATCCTCTCCGATGCCGTGGAGGCAGTGATCGGTGCCATCTACCTGGACGGCGGTCTGGAGCCGGCGCGCTCGATGATCGTGCGTCACTGGTCGGGGCGAATCGCCGAGAGGGCCAAGCAGCCCGGGGTGAAGGACTACAAGACCCGGCTCCAGGAGCTGACGGCGCGGCGAGGCCTTCGACCCCAGTACCTCGTCGAAGGCAGTGGCCCCGATCACGATCGGCGGTTTCGCGCCGAGGTGACCGTCGACGGGACGGTGCGCGGGGCGGGCGAGGGTCGCTCCAAGAAAGAAGCGGAACAAGCTGCGGCCCGTGAGGCGTTGCAGACCCTCAGTCCAGACTCTCCGTAGACAGCGTCTCCTTGCGGGCTCGGAGGTCTACGTACCAATGGGTGTACATGGCGGCGATCGCCGCCACGAGCACGCCTTGAGCGAAGACGCCGAGTCCGGAGGCGATGCTCAATGCCGGGCCTCCGCCACCTACCGCGGCGAGGGGGAGAGCGATCAGCTGGATGAGTTGGACGGCGACCCCTCCGAGCACCCCCACCAGAAACAGAAAACCCGCGGTCGGCCACCACCGGCCCCGGACCAGCTGCATGCTGCGCCTGATCGAGCTGGCCACGCCGCGTCCTTCGATCGCCACCGCCGAGGTGGTCATCGAAGCGGAGACACCTGCCCAGATGCCCGGACCCAACAACACCGCCAGGAGGATGAGGGCGACGAGGACACTGGTGGCATTGGGGGTCCCCACCGCGGTCGCCGGCACCAGCCAGATCACGGTCCCCAGGCCCATCAGCACCAACACCGTCACCACAATGAGGATGGTCGCCACGAAGCCGGCCACATAGCGGCCGAGGGCTTTTCGGGCCACCGTTCCGATGGTCAGAGGTGCTCCCGCGAGGTGGGCGGCGATGGCGATGTGACTCGTCAGCGCCACGAACACCCCGCCGATCAGCTGAAGGAGGCCGGCTACTCCGATGGCGATGTAGAAGGGGCGGGCCAGCTCCCAGAACAACTCCTCGGGGAGGGTCTGGAGTCGCTGGGGATTGTTCACGATGAGGTCGACGAAGTCGGCGCCTCCGGTGGCGCCGAAGACCGCGATGGTGGCAATGCTGATCGGGACCGAGACCACGATCGCCGGTACCAGGAGTGTCTTCCAGGTGCGGGCGAGAGCGAGGAGCGCGTCGTTGAGTACCTGGCCGAACTGCCGTGGGACTATGACCATGAGCGTGGGTACGGTAACTGCACGAGCCACGGAGACCGCGCTGCCAGAGCTACCCGAAGTCGAGATAACGAGACGTCACCTGGAATCGGTGCTGGTCGGCCGGGTCCTCGAGCGCGTCGAGGTGACCAATCTCCGCACCGCCAGGCACAACTCCTCTCCCGAGGAGGTGTCAACGCGGCTCACCAACCGGCGAGTGACCGAAGTGGGAAGACACGGCAAATTCCTCGAAATCCACCTCGACGACGGCCAGACGATGGTCGCCCACCTCGGCATGTCCGGTCGGTGGTCGGTGGACAGCGAGGAGGATTCTCCACACACCCACTTCATGGCGCGGCTCGACGACGGGTCGGTGCTCAAGTTCATCGACCCGAGGACCTTCGGGTTCGTCGCCGTCTACGACGAGGACGACATCGCCATCTCGGGTCTGGCTCGACTCGGTCCCGACGCCTGGGCCGACCCGCCAGACGAGGGGGATCTCGCCGATCGTTTGCGCGGGCGCAGGGCCCCGATCAAGGCACTCCTGCTCGATCAGAGACCGATCTCCGGGCTGGGCAACATCTACGCCGATGAGGCGCTCCATATCGCCGGCATCCATCCACTCACCCCGGGTGGTGAGCTCACCGTCGAGGATCTGGGGCGTCTCCTCACCGCGGTGCGGTCGGTCCTCGCGGTGGCCATAGCCAACGGAGGCACCACGCTCGACGACCTCGCCTATCTCCTCCCCGATGGCAGGGCGGGGGAGAACCTGACCAGGATCCGGGTCTACGGGCGTCAAGGCGAGCCTTGTGTCGAGTGCGGGACCCCGGTCGAGCGGGTGGCCGTGCGCTCGAGATCCACTCATTTCTGCCCCACTTGCCAGCCGAGACGATGACGAAGGCGGTGCACGTGCTGGTATCGGGGCGGGTGCAGGGAGTGGGCTTCCGCCAGGGTTGCCGACAAACCGCTCGGTCCCTCGACCTGGTCGGTTGGGTGCGCAACCTCGCCGACGGGCGGGTGGAGCTGTTCGCACAGGGCACCGATGACAGGGTCGATCGGCTCCTCGATTGGGTTTGGGCCGGACCGTCAGGGGCAGGGGTGACCGGGGTGGAGTCCGACGTGGTGGCCACCGATGCCACCCTGACCGACTTCTTCATCCAGCCGCGGCGTCTGAGAGGGAACGATCCCCCTCCAGCTCCCAGGGGGCCGTCGACGCGTTGATCGAAGTGTCCGAAAACGTAGGCAAACAACGACAGTTGGTTAGCCTGATCCGACAATGACAAGCATGTCATTCGCCAGGTAGCCGGCCGAGGAAGCCATCTTGTATCTCAAGTCCTTGAAAGTCGCGGGCTTCAAGTCCTTCGCCGATCGAACGAGACTCGAGTTTCGTCCTGGAGTGACCGTGGTCGTCGGCCCCAACGGGTCCGGCAAGTCCAATCTCGTCGACGCCCTCTCCTGGGTTCTGGGCACCCAGTCGACCAAGTCGCTACGCACCCCGAAGATGGAGGATGTCATCTTCGCCGGGACCGCCACCCGGCACTCCCTGGGCAGGGCCGAGGCGACTCTCGTGATCGACAATCAGGAGCGTGAGATCGACCTCGACCTCGACGAGGTCTCCATCACCCGCCGTCTCTACCGGGACGGTTCGAGCGACTACGAGCTCAACGGGGTGGGTTGTCGACTCCTCGACATCCAGGACCTCCTCTCCGACTCCGGCGTGGGCCGCCACCAGCATGTGATCATCGGCCAGGGGGAGATCGGCAGGGTTCTCAACGCCTCTCCCGAAGAGCACCGCGCCGTGATCGAAGAGGCCGCCGGAATCCTCAAGCACCTTCGACGCAAGGAGCGCTCCGAGCGCAGACTGGAGCGGACCGACGATGACATGATCCGTCTCCAGGACCTACTCGGTGAGCTCAACCGGCAGATGAGGCCGCTGCGCCGCCAGGCGAAGGCAGCCGAGAGGTACGAGGGCCTCAAGGGCGAGGTGACCGCGCTCCGTCTCTACCTGGGCGGCCAGGAGCTGGCCCGGATCGACCGGGAGCTGACCATCGCCTGGTCCGAGAAGTCGATGCTCTCGGAGGGACTCGAGGTCGACCAGCAGCGGGTACAGGCTCTGTCGCAACGGCTCGGTGAGCTGACCGAGTCGGCGGCAGCCATAGGTGCCGACCTGGATCGGGACACCTCTGCCGCGGCGAGACTCGAGACCACCGGCGAGCGATTGCGCCGTATCGCCTCCGTGGCCCAGGAGCGGGGCCGCGCCGTCTCGGGTCGGCGGGACGCCGCCGGGGAGCGTCGCCGCGACCTTCACGAAGAGTCGGCGGCCATCGAAGAGGAATTGACCCAGATCGAGACCGAGCGCCGGGAGATAGAGGCGATGGCCTCTTCGGCAGAAGCGGCTTTCCGCAGGCTCGAGGACGAGGAGCGGGCGATCGCAACCCAGAACTCCCTGTCTCCAGAGGGGGCGCTGGCCGCGGTCAGAGGTGAGCTGAGCGCCCTGGATTCGTCGCTGTCGCGTGATGGGCGCGAGCTCGAGACGGTCTCCCATCGGATCGACGTGCTCGGCTCTCAGATCGGCGATGAACAGGGCGAGGTGGATCGTCTCAACGCAGAGATACGGACGATGGACTCTGAGATCGGTCGTCTGCAGAAGACCTACGAGGAAGCGAGCAAGGGGCGGGAGCGGGCTCAACAGGCATGGGCGGAGTCCGAGGAAGTCCTCGACGAGGCCCGAATCGGCCTGGCCTCGGCGAGAGCCCGGGTGGAGGCCATCACGTCGGCACTCGAGGGTCGTTTCGACGCCGGTGCGCGCGAGGTGGTCGAGACCGCTCCGGGTGCGCTGGGGTCACTGGCAGCCCAACTGGACATCCCCGAGGGTCTGCAGACCGCAGTCGACGCCGCTCTTGGGGAGTGGGCCGATGCGGTGGCTTTCGGCGATATCGACTCGGTGCGCGATGCCGTGGAGGCGGTCAAGGGGTCGGGCGGTGGCTCGGTCTCGGTGGTCTCCGCCATGTCCGAGATTGCCGCTCCCGCCACAGAGGTCGCCGCGGCGCTCGGTCTCGATGCGCTCGTCGACCGTCTCGGCCCCGCCTCCCACGAGGGTCTGGCCACCCGTCTCCTCGGCGACGTGGTCCTTGTCGAAGGGTGGAGCGCGGGATGGTCGCTGATCGCCAAACACCCGGCTCTGCGGGCGGTCACCCCCGAGGGGGATGTCATCTCGGTCTCCGGGGTCCGTATCGCCGACCCCGACGGTGTCGGCTCGGCCATGCTGGAGACAGTCGAGGTCGCCTCGGAGCAGGCCTCCACTGCCCTGGCGCGAGCGGAATCGATCCACACCGCGGCGAAACGGGACTTCGAGAGGAGCCGGGAAGCCGAACGTCAGGCCCTCGAGAACCTGGAACGGGCGGAGAGCACCCTGGCCGGGCACTCGGAGGCGATGAGCCGGTTCCAGGCCTCGGTGAAGGGCCTCGTGGAGGAGCGCACCCGTCTCGAGGAGCGACGTGTCTCCCTTCGAGAATCGATCCGGGCCGGAGAGACTCAGGTGAGGTCGCTCCGCTCCCGGCTCGACGCCCTCGTGGGCGAGGAGGCGGAGCGTGTCGCCATGTGGGAGGAGATGGAGGCCAGAAGAGCTCAGCTGACCGCTGACCGCGAGACCGCCCGCTCGAGGTGGCAGGAGGCAGCGACAGCGATGCGGGCGGTCGTCGAGCGGGAGCGTTTGCTTCAGGACCGAAGGGGCCGCATCGATGACGAACTGGCTCGTCTCGATCTCGGCGCGGTGGCCGAGAGCGATCCGGCCAGGCTGGAGAAGGTCGGAGGCTACGCTCGCCGCGCCCTCGCCACGCTCGACGTCAGGATCGCGGAGCTGCGCCAGCGTCAGGCAACTCTCAGGGAGGAGACCGCCGAGTCGAGGGCCGAGCTCGAGTCGGTTCGGGGCGAACATCAGGAGCGCAGCGACTGGATCTCGGGGGCGCGTGCCCGCATCGGCGAGTTGGACATCAAGCTCACCGAGCTGCGTCTCAACAAGGAGTCGGTGATCGAGGCGATCCGACGCGACGCCGATGCCGATGTCGAGGACGCCATGGGCGCCCCCATCCCCGATCTGGCCGATGACGCCGATCTCGAGGAGATCATGGAGGGCCTGATCACGCAGCTGCGTCGGCTCGGGCCCATCAACCCGCTGGCGGCCAAGGAGTATCGCGAGCTCGAGGAGCGTCATACCTTCCTCTCCGAGCAGATGGCCGACGTGGAGAGCTCACGGGCCGAGTTGCGCAAGGTGATCAGCGCCCTCGAGGCGGAGATCCAGAGCCGTTTCGACGCCGCCTTCGAAGAGGTCGCCGAGGCCTACGAGAAGTACTTCGAGGTCTTGTTCCCGGGTGGTCGGGGCAAGATCAGGCTGGTCGATCCAAACGATCCACAATCCGGCGTCACCATCGACGCCCAGCCACTAGGCAAGAAGGTCTCCCAGATGACCCTGCTCTCCGGTGGTGAGCGGAGCCTGGCGGCCCTCGCCTTCCTGTTCGCGGTGTTCGAGGCGAGGCCGAGCCCCTTCTACGTCCTCGACGAGGTCGAGGCAGCGCTCGACGACGCCAACCTGCGTCGGTTCCTGCGGATCGTCGACGAGTTCCGTGAGCGCGCCCAGTTGATCATCGTCACCCACCAGCAGCAGACGATGGGTGCCGCCGACGTCCTCTACGGAGTGACCATGGAGCCGGGAGGCTCGTCGCAGGCGATCCGCAAAGACATGCGAGCGGCGCTCGCCGCCGACCGGGTCGCTTAGTTTCAGGCTTCCATGGACACGCCTCTGCCCATTGCCCTCGTGGTGGTTGGCGTCCTCATCGTGGCGCTCCTGCTCTGGCGGCGTCGCCTCACCCCTCCGTCCGACGACACCAGCGCCACCCTCCCGGCGGATCGTTCCGTGCTCGGCTCGGCGATCCGAAAGGCCCTGGGCGGCGACCTCGACGAGGACACCTGGGAGGCGCTCGAGGCTGCCCTCCTTGCCGGCGATGTCGGTGTCGAGGCCACCGACGACATCGTCACCGTGGTACGTGAGTCGAGACCGGGGACCGCCGAACGTGCTCGACTCGCGATCCGCAACGCCCTCCGGGCGGCACTGGTCGATACAGACCGGAGTATCAGGCTCATCGGCTCACCCGCTTCGATCGTGGTGGTCGGAGTCAACGGGACGGGAAAGACCACCACCATCGCCAAGCTGGCCAAGCGCCTCGCGGACCAGGGGATGACCGTGATCCTGGGTGCCGCCGACACCTTCCGGGCCGCTGCCGGGGAGCAGTTGGCTACCTGGGGCGACCGGATCGGGGTACCGGTGGTCCGCGGCCAGGAGGGAGGCGATCCGGCATCGGTGGCCTATGACGCGGTCGACTCGGCCCGGGCCAAGGGGGTCGACGTGGTCATCATCGACACCGCGGGACGACTCCACGGCAAGAGGAACCTGATGGCCGAGCTGGAGAAGATCCACCGGGTCGCCGGAGGCGACCAGGTGAGCGAGGTGCTCCTGGTGCTCGATGCCACGGCAGGACAGAACGGGTTGGCCCAGGTCCGAGAGTTCTCCACCGCGGTGCCCATCAGCGGGATAGTGCTCACGAAACTCGACGGCACTGCCCGAGGGGGGATCGTCATCGCCGTGGAGCGCTCGCTCCGCGTGCCGGTCAAGCTGGTGGGCGTCGGGGAGGGTCTCGACGACCTCGTCGAGTTCGACCCCGATAGCTTTGTCGATTCCCTGTTGGAGTGATCATGGACACGAGAGAACTGGTCGAGTCCGCCCGGGCCGCCGCCTTGGGCTCCTACTCGCCTTACTCGGAGTTCCGCGTCGGTGCAGCCGTGGTGGGATCCGACGGCGAGGTGTTCACCGGGGCGAACGTCGAGAACGCGGCATATCCCTCCGGTTCGTGCGCCGAGGCGACCGCGGTCAACTCCGCGGTCTCAAACGGAGTCCGCAAGATCGACATGGTGGTGGTCGCCTGCATCGACGCCGAAGACACCGATGGTGCCTATCCCTGTGGGAGATGCCGTCAGATCATGTCGGAGTTCGATGTGGACAGAATCGTCGTCACCGCGGGGGAGGGGTCCGAGGTGAGGGAGCACACTCTCGACGAGCTCCTGCCCTACCGCTTCAGCTGACCCGGTGGGCGGGCCAGTCGTCTCGATTCTCCTTGCGCACCACGAACCGCAGACCCGACCAGGTCTCGTCGATGGAGCAGACCTTGTTGTCCACCATGCCCGTCGGGAGGAACAGGTCGCGCAGCCGGTCCTCGGTGATGTCGCTGTCCCGGTCGGACGACTTCTTCGGCCATGCGAACCATATCGCCCCGTAGGCCGGGAGCTGGGTCACGGCCCGCTCGAAGCCACGTTGTGCCTCGTCGGCGCGGTCGGCGAAGATCAGATAGAGCTCGGCGGGGGCGTCATCGGCGTCGCGTCCCACCTCGACGTTGTCGGGGAGGTCGCCCAGATCGAAGTTGAAGTAATTGGGCGCGTTGAGGATGGCGACGGTCATTCCCTCTTCGATGCCCAGTTTCTCGACGAGGGGTTTTTCTCTGTTCTCGACCATCCGCCGATTATGCCCCTTGGGAGTGAACTGCAAACGACGATCGTCTCACCTGCCCTATGATCGCGGGTTCTCCCCGGAGCGACGACCCATGGAAGGTTCACCCATCCTGATCGGACCCGAGCACGAGGCCTGTGGCGTCGGGTTCATCGCTGCTCGCGACCGGCAGCCGTCGTTTCGGGTTACCAGGCTGGCAGTGGAGTGCCTGGAACGACTCGATCACCGGGGCGCCAAGGCCGCCGACGGCACCGGTGACGGGGCGGGTCTGCTCATCCAACTTCCCCACCGGCTCATCGCTAGGGAGCTGTTGGCCCACGGCAAGGAGATCGACCCCGGGAAGATCGGTGTGGTGATGTGCTTCCTCCCTCCCGACGATCCCGCCGCCTCACGTTCCGTCGTCAGCGAGGCCCTGGAGGCCGAGGGGATTCGCCTCATCCTGTGGCGCTCGGTTCCCATCGACCCCAGCGTCCTCGGAGAGCACGCCCTCGAAGTGCTTCCTCTCATCGAGCAGGCCGTGGTCACCTCCGACATGATCGGTCACGAGTTCGAGCGTGCGCTGTTCCTGGCCCGAAAGCGCATGGAGCGCAGCAGCCGAGGGGGCTTCTCGGTCCCGTCGGCCTCGAGCCGCACCATCGTCTACAAAGGCCTCTTCACCGCCTCGCACATCGCCGACTTCTACTGGGATCTGCGTGACACCGACTTCGAGACCTCGTTCGCCATCTTCCACCAGCGCTTCTCGACCAACACCTTCCCCAGCTGGGACAACGCCCAGCCCTTCCGTGCTCTCGCCCACAACGGCGAGATCAACACCATCCAGTCCAACCGGTCTTGGATGGAGGCCAGGGAGCGGGGGGCGACCCCGGGCGTGTGGGGTGACCGACTGCGGGACGTCTTCCCATTCCTCCAGCCCGACCTCTCCGATTCCGCCAGTCTCGACAACGCCTTCGAGCTGCTCCTGCAGAGCGGACGCTCCCTACCCCACGTCAAAGAGATGCTGATCCCGGCGGCTTGGGAGAACGTCGGCGACCTCTCCCCGGAGCTGGCTTCCTTCTACGCCTACCACGCCTTCCTCACCGAGCCCTGGGACGGTCCCGCTGCCATCGCCGCCACCGACGGCCTCTCTCTCCTCGCCGGGATGGATCGCAACGGGCTGCGACCCGCTCGCTGGACGGTCACCCCCGACATGGTCATCGTCGCCTCCGAGGCCGGCGTCTGCCCTGAAGAGGAGTCGAGGGCCACCGCGACCGGGCAGCTCGGTCCCGGCGAGCTCATCCTCTTCGATGGCGAGACCGGTGAGATCGGGCGCTCTGCCGAGGTGAAGCACCGGCTCGCCAATGCCCTTCCCTATGACGAGTGGGTCAACACCGAAGCGCTCCACATCCAGGCTCCCTTCGACCCGCTCAACGATGATCGCTTCGATGCCGGAGCCCTCACCAGGGTGTTCGGATACACAGCCGAGGAGCGTCGTCTCATCCTCGCTCCGCTGGCCCAGGGAACCACCCCCACCGGTTCGATGGGTGACGACACCGGTCTCGCCGTGCTCTCCGATCGTCCCCGTCGCCTCCCTCGCTACTTCCACCAGATGTTCGCCCAGGTCACCAATCCTGCCATGGACCCGATACGCGAGAAGCTGGTGATGTCACTCCGCATCCAGTTGGGGCGCCGCGGCTCGATCCTCGAGGACGCCCCTAGCCAGGCCCATCTCATCGAGCTGGCCAGCCCGATCCTCTCTGATGCCGAGCTCGAGGCCATCGTCCGCTCCGGCGACCGTCGCTTCTTCTCTCACTGGATCGCCGCCACCTGGCCGGCTGTGGCCGGTCCGGAGGGGATGGAGAGGCGTCTCGACGAGATCTGCGCCGAAGCCGCCGACGCGGTCCGGCTCGGAGCCACCGTTCTCGTCCTCTCCGATCGCGAGACCAGTGCCGAGGAGGCCCCGGTCCCCATCCTCCTGGCGGTCGGCACGGTCCATCACCACCTGATCGACGAGGGAGTGCGCGGCGAGGTTTCGTTGGTGGTGGTCTCCGGTGAGCCACGCGACGCTCACGACATCGCCACACTGATCGGGTTCGGAGCGTCGGCGGTCAACCCGTTCCTCGCCATCGATCAGGTGATCGACCTCGCCCGCTCCGGGATGATCGAGGTCGACCCGGTGACGGCGCAGGAAAACTTCCGCACCGGGCTCGAGACGGGTCTGCTCAAGATCATGTCGAAGATGGGGATCTGCACTCTCGCCGCCTATCGCGGCTCGGAGTTGTTCGAGGTCATCGGGTTGTCCGAAAAGGTCTGTCACCGGGCGTTCCGCAACGCTCCGAGACGGCTGCGCGGGTTCGGCTATCGCCACATCGCCGCCGCGGCCCTGGTCAGTCATGCCTCCTATCGCCAGGGTCAGCCCACGCCGGGCGGCTTCTACAAGCACCGCCGCGGCGAGGAGTTCCACATCACCGGGCCCAAGATCGTCCTCGATCTCCAGAAGTCGGTCCGTTCGGGGGAGAAGGCGTCATGGGAGAAATACCTCGACACGATCGGAGATCGCCCCCCGGCGCTACTGCGCGACCTCTTGTCCTTCGTCAGCGTCGAGCCAGTCCCCGTCGAGGAGGTGGAACCCCCCGACCGCATCATGCGCCGCTTCGTCACTGCCGCCATGTCTTTGGGGGCTCTGTCGCGGGAGGCGCATGAGACCCTGGCCGAGGCGATGAACTCGATAGGGGGTCTCTCCAACTCGGGTGAGGGCGGTGAGGATCCCGACAGGTACGGGACGTCCCGCAACTCGGGCATCAAGCAGGTCGCCTCGGGGCGATTCGGAGTCACACCGGCCTATCTCAGCTCCGCCGAGGAGTTTCAGATCAAGATGGCCCAGGGATCCAAACCCGGCGAAGGGGGACAGCTCCCCGGTCACAAGGTGTCCGAGGAGATCGCCCGGCTCCGTCACACCAAGCCCGGAGTGACTCTGATCTCACCGCCGCCACACCACGACATCTACTCCATCGAGGACCTCGCCCAGCTCATCTATGACCTCAAGTCGTTCAAGCCGGCTGCCCGGGTGTCGGTGAAGCTGGTTTCCGAGCCCGGCGTGGGCACCGTGGCGGTCGGGGTGGCCAAGGCCGACGCCGACGTCATCACGGTCTCCGGGTCCGAGGGCGGCACGGGCGCATCGCCGCTGATCTCGATCAAGCACGCCGGATCGCCATGGGAGCTCGGCGTGGCTGAGGCCCATCAGGCACTGGTGTCAAAGGGCATGCGCTCCAAGGTGATCCTGGAGACCGACGGAGGCCTGCGCACCGGTCGCGACGTGATCGTCGCCGCCCTGCTCGGTGCCGAGCGGTTCGGGTTCGGCACCCTTCCCCTCCTCGCCCTCGGCTGCAAGATGGTGCGTCAGTGCCATCTGAACACCTGCCCGGTTGGAATCGCCACCCAAGACCTGGAGCTACGCGCCAAGTACACCGGCTCCGTCGACCAGGTCATCTTGCTGTTCCGTCATCTCGCCGAAGAGATCCGCCACCACATGGCCGCCCTCGGGGCCCGGACCTTCGACGAGATCATCGGGCGGGCCGACCTGTTGCGTCCCAGCGACAGCAGTCATCCCCTCGCTCCCGACCTGGCTGCCCTGTTGGTCAAGGCCGAGGGCCGCCGCCGACACGAGGGATACCAGCCGTTTCCGTTCTCCCGACTCGCCAAGCGGATCCTCAACGATGCCGAGGAGGCGATCAAGGGGCGCGGTCGGGTCGAGTTGACCTACCCGATCCAGAACACGGACCGTACCATCGGGGCCCGGCTGTCGGGAGAGATCGCCACTCTTCACGGCGACCCCGGTCTTCCCGACGACACTATAAGGATCAGGCTCAACGGCACCGCCGGGCAGAGTCTGGGAGCTTGGCTGGCCCCCGGGATCACCCTCGACCTGCGCGGGACGGCCAACGACTACGTGGCCAAGGGCATGGCCGGAGGGACGGTTTCGGTGACTCCGGCTCGTGGCGACGGAGTGCCCCATGCCGCGGGTAACGCGGTGCTCTACGGAGCCACGGGAGGAACGGTCTTCCTCGCCGGCCGGGTCGGTCAGCGATTCGCGGTGCGCAACTCCGGGGCCACCGCGGTGGTCGAGGGTTGCTCTGACCACGGTTGCGAGTACATGACCGGGGGCGTGGTGGTGGTCCTCGGCGAGGTGGGCCGCAACTTCGCCGCCGGCATGACCGGTGGCCTGGCAATGGTGTGGGACCCGAACCTGGCGCTCAAAGCCCGTCTCGCGGAGACCGCGCCGGCGGTCCGACGCCCGGTCGGCACCGAGACCGACCTGTTGCGCTCTTTGCTCGAAGCCCACTACGAGCTCACCTCGAGCCCGGTGGCCGGCAGGCTGTTGGAGTCCGGTGACGGTCTCGCCGATTTCTGGGTGGTCGAGCCGGTCGGCGACGTCGACCATCCCAGCGAGGTCATCGTCGAGACTGCGGAGACCGCCGATTCCGCCGACTAGCTCGGCCGGCCGAGGGGACCTAACGGTTCTCGAGCGCTTCGATCAATTGGGGGAGGATCTTGTGGACGTCCCCCACGATGCCCAGGTCGGCGACCGAGAAGATGGGGGCGTCGGGATCCTTGTTGATGGCGATGATGGTCCCTGCATCCTTCATCCCGACCAGGTGCTGCATCGCTCCTGAGATCCCGGCGGCGATGTAGACGGCGGGTTTGACGGTCTTGCCGGTCTGGCCGACCTGTTTGGCGTAGGGAACCCATCCGGCGTCGACGATCGCTCGAGTGGCGCCGGTGGCGGCTCCGAGTTGTTTGGCGACCCTCTCGATGAGCTCGTAAGCGTCGGCGGCTCCGAGCCCGCGACCACCCGAGACCACGACCGGGGCGTCTCCGAGCTGGGGGCCTTCCCGCTCTTCGACGTGTGATTCGGTCACCTTCGCCTCCGATGTCCCTACTTCGGGGAGGTCGAGGGGGGTCACGTCGGGAGCGGCCCCCCCGGAAGGCTCCGCCAGGAACGACTTGGGTCGGGCCAGGACGATGTGGGGAGCTGCCGACATGGCCGCGGTGGCGATCTGGATGCCACCGAAGATCTCGTGGTCGGTCTCCACGCCGTCATCGGTGAGTTTGATGTCGGAGGCGTTGGAGAGTACTCCCACTCCGAGACGGGCTGCCAGACGTCCGGCGACGTCGCGGTCGGTGTAGGCCTGGCCGAAGAGGATCAGGTCGGGCCCATCTTCTCTCGCCCTGTCCGCCAGGGCCGCCGCCAGGGGTGCCGAGGGGAGTCGATCAGCGGCATCGACATGGAGAACTGCGGCGGCGCCATGGTCTCCGAGTGCGGCAAAGGCGTGGTCGGCTCCCTCGCCGAGGTACACGACGGTCACATCACCCATCTCCCGGGTCTTGGTCACCAGCTCGAGGCCCAGAGTCGACGGCGCGCCGTCGATCTCCTCGACGAAAACCCATATCTTCGCCATCAGATCACCTTCCTCTCCTCGAGGAGGGCGACGATCTCGGCGAACGCCTCACCCTCGTCCTCGATCTTTCGTCCCGCCGAGCGTTCCGGGGCGTCGGTGATCGACTTCACCGTCTGATCCTCTGATCTCTCGACTCCGAGGTCGCCGAGAGCGACGGTTTCCATCGGCTTCTTCTTGGCGTCCATGATCCCCTTGAAGGTCGGATATCGGGGCTCCACCACACCGGCGGTCACCGTCACCACTGCGGGGAGAGAACTCTCGACCACGTCGTAGCCGGCCGCGGTTTGACGATGGATGGTCACCTTCGAGCCGTCGGTGTCCACCGCGGTCGCATAGGTGAGCGCCGGGGTCTCCAACAGTTCGGCAAGCATCTGGGGAACCACACCTGAATAGCCGTCGGTCGACTCCGTGCCCGCGATCACCAGGTCGAACCCCTCGTTGGCGATTGCCTTCGCCAACACCCGGGCGGTGGTGAGCGCATCAGAGCCACGAAGATCATCGTCCTCGACGATGATCGCCTTGTCGGCCCCCATCGCCAGGGCCTGGCGGATCCCCTGGGCGTTGCCCGCCGGGCCCATGCTCACCAGGGTCACCGTCCCCTCGTTGGCCTGGGCCAACTGCAACCCCATCTCCACTCCGTAACGATCTGTGTCGTCGAGGACCTGCTCCGATGGCCTGACCAGCCAGAACGTGCCGTCCTCGAGCTTGTAGGGGGTGGCGGGATCAGGAATCTGCTTGACGCAGACGACAACCTTCATGCTCCACTACTCCTTGCGGTCGATGGCGGTGGCGATGGTAACTGGACTGACCAGAATTGAATAAACGCTCAAATTTGCGTCCGATCCACCCGCTCCAGGACCAGATCTCCCCGAGCAACAAAGGGGTCCGACTCGATGGTCCATGCCGAAGCCAGCCGGTCGCGGTGGCTGTCCCACTTCCGCTCGTCGTTGAAACGGACCACTGCCAGGGGATCACCCGCGGCGACCCGAGCACCAACCTTGGCCACCAGGGTGACTCCGACCCCATGGTCGACGTCGTCCTCCTTGCGTTCCCGTCCCGCCCCGAGCCTGGCGGCGGCCACGCCGATGGTGTGAGCGTCGCATCTCGTCACGTAGCCGTCGCCTGGGGCCTCGATGGTTCCCTCATACTCGGCGACCTCGAGGAGAGAGGTGTCGTCGAGGACGGAGGGATCGCCGCCATGGGCCCTGGCGACGTCTTTCAGCTTCTCCAGTGCCGCTCCGGAGTCGATCATCTCGGAGAGACGGCCCCGACCTCCATCGACTCCGGCGAGCTCCAGCATCACCTCGGCGAGGGCGAAGGTGAGTTCGGTGACGTCTTCGGGGCCTTCGCCGTTGAGCACTTCGACCGACTCGCGGATCTCGTTGGCGTTGCCCACCTCGTTGCCGAGAGGCTGATCCATCGAGGTGATCAGGGCGACGGTCTCCACACCGTTCTTGACTCCGATCCCCACCATGGTCTGCGCCAGCTCGCGGGCCTCCTCCAATTCGTCCATGAACGCCCCCGAGCCCGTCTTGACGTCGAGGACCAACCCGTCGATACCCTCCGAGAGCTTCTTGGACATGATCGAGCTGGCGATGAGCGGGAGAGACGCCACCGTCCCGGTGGAGTCGCGCAAGGCGTAGAGCTGACGGTCGGCGGGGACCATCGTGTCGGACTGGCCGGCCAACACCAGATGGTGCTCGCTCAGGATCTCCCGAAATCGATTCTGGTCGATGCGGGGCTCGAATCCGGGGATCGACTCCAGCTTGTCGAGGGTGCCGCCGGTGTGTCCGAGCCCGCGTCCTGACATCATCGGCACCGCGATCCCGCATGTGGCGACGAGCGGGGCGAGCGGTATCGAGATCTTGTCCCCGACGCCCCCGGTGGAGTGCTTGTCGATCTTGGGTAGAGGGAGGTCGGAGAAGTCGAGGGTGTCGCCGGACGCTATCATCGCCGCCGTCCACGTGGCCAGCTCGTCGGTGTCGAGTCCGTTGAGGAAGATGGCCATCGTCATCGCGGCCATCTGGTAGTCGGGGACGGTGCCGTCGGTGTAGGCGGCGATCAGCCACTCGATGCCCTCGGCGGGAAGCTGTTTCCCGTCACGTTTCAGCTCGATCAGCTCCACGGCGGTGAATTTCATGGGCCGGTCAAGCTAGTTGCTCGAATCCCTACTCGCCCAGGGGCTCGCCTGCGGCGAAGGCGGCGAGCATCTCACTTGCGTCCGGCTCCACCGCCACCAGGTAGGCCACCCCGCCTTCGGTGGAACCGGTGACGGGGAGGGTGGCGGCATCGGTTTCGCCGGCGAAGCGCATCCCCCAGGCGGTGCGGGCCAGGATGAACAGGTTGACGTCGGAGTCGGCACTGAGATGTGATCCGACCCCGGAGATGATCACCGGGCTGCGCAGGAGCGTCGTCGCTGACGACGCCTTCTCCATGATGCGCAGCAGCACCTCGCGCTGACGCTCGGCCCGAGCGATGTCCCCGCCCCCGGTGCCGACCCAGGATCCGTCCCGGTACTCCTCGTAGCTACGTGACCTGACGAAGGCGAGGGCGGTGGCCCCATCCACGTTCTGGGCACCGGAGGAGACGTCGAGGCCCGACTTGAGGTCACGAGCCGGGTAGGGGAGGTCGAGTTCGATTCCACCCAGGGCATCGACGATCCCGGCGAACCCGCCGAACTCGACCTCCAGATAGTGGTTGGCCCGGATCCCGGTGGCCCGGGCAACCGTCTCCACCAGGAGATTGGGCCCTCCGAAGGCGTAGGCGGCGTTGATCTTGTTGGTGCCGTGGCTGGGTATGTCGACCTTGAGGTCACGGGGGATGGAGAGGAGTTGCCGGCGTCCATCGGCGACCTGGGCCAGGATGATGGTGTCGGCCCGCGCCCCGCCGAAATCGCCGAAGCGGCCCTCGAGATCGTCGGGGAGATTCTCCCGGCTGTCGCTACCCACGATGAGGTACACCCCTTCACCATCGTCAAGGGCAGACAGACGTCCGGCGTCGCCCATCCTGAAGTCGGCGAGCAGCATGAGGCCGAGGGCCGCGGCGGTGCCGAGCACTGCCACGCTGAGGATGCCCAGAATCCAACGCTGCCCGCGGCTGAAGCGCCGGCGCCGACGTCCGCTGTCGGTGAGGTCGTCCCCCATGAGCGAAGTCTATGATCCCACCGGTTACAGGATGCCGGTGGTCTCGGGGATCCCGAGCGCCAGGTTGAGATTCTGCACCGCCTGGACGGCGGCCCCTTTGAGGAGGTTGTCCTCGACGGAGACGACCGTGAGGCCGAAGCCGTCCTCGCTGACGGTCGTTCCCCCGATGAGCACCCCGGTCAGCTCCATGCCGTCCCGCAGGGTGGGGATCTCGTCCTGAACGTCCACGAGTGGCTCGCTGGCATAGGCTGCGGTGAGCCGGGCGACCGCCTCTTCGAGCATCACCGGCTCGCCCAAAGGCATGTGGGCGGTGACCAGGAGCCCGCGGAAGGCGGGATGGACGTGGGGCATGAAGCGTATGGTCCTGCCGAGGTATCGGGTTCCCTCCCGCTCGTGGTTGTGACCGGTGAGCCGGTAGGGGATCAGATTGTCGGCCAGGTTCTCCGGGTCGTTGCGCGGTGACGGGGTGCTGCCCGCACCCGAGTAGCCGGAGACCCCGAACACGGTGGGCGCCCCGGCGATCCAGTCGAGGAAGGGGGCGATGGCGAGTTGGAGGGCGGTGGCATAACAACCCGGATTGGCGATACGTCTCGCCCCATAGAGTTTGTCGCGCTGCAACTCGGGCAGTCCGTACACCCACTCATCGTCGAAACGGTGGTCGGCCGAGATGTCGACGATGACGGTGTCGGCGGACACGGCGTCGGTCCAGGGCCCGCCCACCCCGTCGGGGAGGGCGACGAAGACGGCGTCGAGGCGGCGGGCGGCGAGCTCAACCGGCCCCAGCGACTCGTATGTGAGTCCCTCGATCGCCGGCACCGGTTCGCCGGCCAACTCGCGTGATCCGGCCAGGGCAACCTCGACCTCGGGGTGACGCCCGAGTACCCGCATCAGCTCTGCGCCGGTGTGGCCCCGGGCACCGATCACGCCGACCCGAAAGGTGTCAGCCATGAGACTCGTCCTCGGCGAATGATGGGGGCATGTCGGCGAGGAGCTTGACCGCTCGCCCCAGGACGTCGAAGTCGGCGACACCCTTCCAGAAGACGGTCCAGTCACCGGACTTCACCCGGCCGTCGGACTCCTTCTCGTAGAAAGCGTTGAACGGATTGTTCGATCGGGAACGCCACACCAAGTCGGGGAAGTCTCTCGTCATGTGGTCCCAGACGGTCCGGGCGAGACCCTCACCGCGGGCTGACTCCTCGATGGCGAACTTGTCGAGATAGGTGAGCTCGTCCAGTTCGGTAATTACTGCCGCGGCCCGATAGCTCTCCGATACATACGCCGCCCGCAGGCCGATCTCGTCCCACCAGCCAGGTAGCAGTGGCGAGGAGAATGCCTCCTCGATCAGCCGGACCAGACGGTCGCGATCCACCGTCCTCTTGTCGGTGAGCATAGAGATCTGCTCTCCTCTGCGGACGAGGGTCCCGTCACCACTGTGGGTGAAGAGTTCCCTGGTGAGGGCCGATGGAGTGGTGATCGAGACCGACGTGGTGAGTGGGGCGTCGTCGAGCAATCTCTTGATCTCGGCCAGCTTCAATCTCATGCCTGAGTGGACCCAGCCCTCTGACATCAGCTGGTCGTAGTCGGTGGCCAGGTTGATCGAGTCGATCACCTTGCCCTCGGGGTCGAGGAGGCCTCCGGAGTCCACCAGGAAGATGATCTTCATGGGCTGGACCTCGTGGACCAGGATCCGGGTGGCGGAGTCGGCGTTGATGTTGACCAACTGGCCGCCGGGGGCCACTCCGAGACAGGTGAGGATCGGGATCGCTCCCGACTTGACGATTGACTGGAGGAGGTCGAAGTGGACGGCCGTCGGCTCTCCGACCAGCCGATAGCGGTTGGAGTCGACGAACTCGGCGTCGAACACCCCCTGGGTGAGCCCATGGGCGTCGACCCCTTGTGCCCTGATCGCCTCGACCAGTCGGATGTTCTGCTCGGTGAACACCTCGCGGGCGGCGTCGAGGACCTCGGGGGTGGTGACCCGGAGGCCGTCGAGCTTCTCGGACTCGATGCCTTCCCGTTCCAGCTTCTCGTCCAACTGCGGTCCGCCACCGTGGATCACGATCGGGGTGAGGCCGACGGTGTGGAGAAGCGCCAGGGAGGCGGCGGTCTCCTCGAGCTGGTCGCGGAGGATCGCGCCGCCGATCTTGATGACGGCAAAGCGCGTGGTCCCCATCTGGGAGAACCGCTGGAGGTAGAAGTGGACCTCTTTGCCATCGCTGACGTTGGAGAGCAACTGGACGATGGTCTGGCGGGTGTCCCGGGTCGGTTTCATGGTCAGCTTCGGGAGACGAGCCGCTTCATTATCGCCTTCTGGACGTGGAGACGGTTCTCCGCCTCCCCGTAGGCGATGCAGCTGGGGCTGTCGAACACCCCGTCGGTCATGATCACGTTGCGACGCATGGGAAGACAGTGGCTGACCAGGGCGCCCTCGGTCTTCGCCATCTTCTCCTCGTCCACGATGAAGTGCCGGTAGCGATCCCTGATCGGCTTCTCCTCGTCCCATCGCCCGAAGTAGGGGAGGGCGCCCCAGCTCTTGGCGTACACGATGTCAGCCCCGCGATAGGCGGCGTCGATGTCGTGGGTGACCTCGAGGGCCCGCCCATTCGATGAGGTGTCCGATCTGGCGATGTCCAGGTAGCGCTGGTCGAGGAGGTACTCCTCGTTGGGGCAGAGCAATGTCACGTTCATCCCGAATTTCGCCGCCATGACCAGGGCCGAGTTGGCCACCGCGCTGTTCAGGGGCTTGGGGTGGTAGCTCCAGGTGAGCAGGAAGTCCTTGCCGTCGAGCTCACCGAGTTGTTCCTCGAGGGCCATCGCCAATGCCATCTCCTGACAGGGATGAGTGATGGTCTCCATGTTGATCACCGGGACCTCGGCGTGCTCGGCGAGGGCGTTGAGGATGAGGTCTCTACGGTCCTCTTCCCAGCTCTCGAACTTGGGAAAAGCACGGATTCCGATGAGGTCGCAGTAGCGGGAGAGGACCTTGGCCGCCTCCTGGACATGCTCCTCGGCGTCCCCCATCATCACCGCGCCCTTCTCGAACTCGAGCGGCCACATGCCTCCTGACGGACTGAGGACCACGGCATGGCCACCGAGGTGGAAGGTGCCCACTTCGAACGAGGTCCGGGTGCGGAGAGAGTTGTTCAGGAAGAGGAGGGCGACGGTCTTGCCGGTGAGATCATCGCCGAGCGGGGACTCCTTGAACGCCCTGGCGTCGTCGAGCATCGCCTGCAGCTCGGCACGTGACCAGTCATAAGTGTTGAGGAAGTGTCTGATCGGTTCAAGTGTCGTTCCCACCAGGCGGATTGGTCAAGTTCGCCCTGTCGTATGGCCCGACCGCTACTCTCTCATGCCCAGGTGGGATCCGAGACGACATGCGCCAATTGCGGCACGGTGGCTGCGCCGGGCCAACGCTTCTGCGGGCATTGTGGGACCTCGCTCGCCAGAGGCTGTCCGAATTGCGGCGCGGAGAATCCGCCGGACCATCGGTTCTGCGGTTCGTGCGGGACTGAGATCGCATCGCCCGTCGCAGAGTCTGCGCCGACCACGGAGCGTCGGGTGGTTTCGGTGCTCTTCGTCGACCTCGTCGGCTTCACGTCACTGTCGGAAGGTCTCGACTCCGAGGACGTCCGGGCACTGATCACCGAGTACTTCGACGTCGCCAAGGAAGTGGTCGATCATTTCGGCGGCACAATCGACAAGTTCATTGGTGATGCCGTGATGGCGTGGTGGGGAGCCGAGACCTCCAACGAGGACGACGCCGAGCGGGCAGTTCGCAGCGCCCTCGAGATCGTGGACCGGGTGTCAGCTCTTGGGGAGAGTCGCGACATCCCCGACCTGGCCGCCCGAGCCGGGGTCATGACCGGTGAGGCCTCGGTGGGCCCGGGAGGGAATGAGAAGGGGCTCCTCCTGGGCGACATGGTCAACGCAACCTCGCGCCTCCAGTCCATCGCCCAGCCCGGAGCGGTGTATGTCGGCGAGACCACTGCGACCTTGGTCCGAACGGCTATCGACATCACACCGGCTGGCACCCACTCCGTCAAGGGAAAACAGGAGCCGATCGTCGCCTACCGGGCCGGGCGGGTGCTGGCAGAGCGGGGCGGTGGCGGCAAAGCCGACGTACTGGAGCCGCCTTTCGTGGGAAGGGACTACGAGCTGCGACTCCTCAAGGACTCGCTCCATGCCACCGGACGGGAGAATCGGTCCCGACTCGTCTCCCTGGTTGGTCAGGGTGGCATCGGCAAGAGCCGGCTGGTGTGGGAGTTCCTCAAGTACGTGGACGGCATCGCTGAGGTCGTCTACTGGCACGAGGGCCGGTCTCCTTCATATGGCAACGGGGTGTCACTGTGGGCTCTCGGGGAGATCATCCGTCAACGGGCCGGGGTCACCGAAGTCGACGACGACGAGACCACCGCCACACGGCTCGATGAGATGGTCGCCCAGTTCATCGACTCCCCCGATCAGAGGGCGTGGGTGCGGGAACGTCTGGCGACGCTGCTCGGTCTCGGTGATTCGATCGGGACCGAGCGGACGGAGCTCTTCGCCGCGGCCAGGGCCCTCTTCGAGGCCATCGCAACCCGCGGCACGGTCGTGCTGGTTTTCGAGGACCTACAGTGGGCAGACCCGGGACTACTCGAATTCATCGAGGACCTCCCCGACTGGTCACAGGACCACCCGATCCTGGTCGTCACCGCCAGCCGTCCCGACTTGCTCGACCACCGTCCCGACTGGGGCTCGGGACGGCGCGGATTCGCCTCTGTCTATCTGGGGCCGCTCACCGCCGACGAAGTCTCGGAACTGGTCCGGGGCGCGGTGCCCGGCATCCCCGACGAGGTCCTGGAGGCGATCACGGCATCAGCAGGCGGGGTGCCGCTCTTCGCCGTCGAGACGCTCAGGATGCTGTTGGGTGATGGACGGCTGGTGATGCGCGATACCACCGTCACGGTCGAGGGTGACCTGACCGCGCTCGAGGTGCCCTCGACGGTGCAAGCCGTCATCGCCGCCCGTCTCGACCGATTGCCCCCCGAGGAGCGAGACCTCGCCCGCGACGCGGCCGTGCTCGGTCAGTCTTTCACCGTGGCTGCCTTGACCGCGCTGCGGGACGAAGATGCCGACAAGGTCGAGCGTCGTCTGGCTGGCTTGGTCAGACATGAGATCCTCGAAATGGTGAGAGACCCCAGATCACCGGAGCGGGGTCAGTACCAATGGGTGCAGAGCCTCCTCCGGGAGGTTGCCTACGGGCGCATCTCCAGAGGTGATCGTCACGAGCTCCACCTTCTCGCCGCCCGCTACTTTGGCGATCTGGGCGATCCGGAGCTCTCGCCCGTCACCGCCTCGCATTTCGTGTCGGCTCGTGAGATGGCGTCGGGCAGCACTTCCGACCTAGACGCCGAGTTGGCCGAGGCCTTGGACGCTGCGCTGCAACGATCGCTGCTGCTCCATGCCCATGAGCAGGTGATCTCCCTGGCCGAGATGGCTCTGGACGTGGTAGCGGAGGCGCAGGCCACGAGTCTGCACGCCACTGCAGCCCGCGCCGCCACCAGGATCAGCGACGAAACGACGGCTGCCCGCCATGTCGACAGCCTGATGGAGATCTCCCAAGCATCCGGTGACCCCACGCTCCTCCATCTGGCGATGTCAGTCACGGGTGACGTCTACAACGGCTCCCGGCGGGCGGATCGGGTGATCGAAGTGGTGAGGCCCCACATCGATGCCCATCCCGATCTCGAGGTAGACCCAAATCTCACCAACGCTGCGGCCGAGCTGGCTCGGGCATACTTGCTGTCCGGCGAAGACGACAAAGTCGTTGCCCTCGCCGACAAGGCTCTCGGGGCGGCCGAGCTCCACGGTCTTCTCGAGGTGGTGGCAGGCACCATGACGACTTTGGGCACGGCTCTCTCAGCTGATCGACCCCACCAGGGTGTCGCCCTGATCAAAGGCGCCATCGAGATCTGTGAGGAGCACGGCTTCACCGACACCAAGCTACGCAGCCTGATCAACCTCGGCTATGCAGCTCCCGACTTGGAGACGTCGATCGAAGCCTCAGAGCGGGCCTATCGGGAGGCACGCAGGGTCGGAGACCGCAACTATGCCGCGTATGTGGCCGGGAACCTCTACGGCGCATACAGCTTCGTCCTCCGTCTCGATGAGGCCGAGGAGCTTCTCGATGAGAGCTTGACCGCGACCGATGCCGACCGGATCGGGGTGCTGATAAACCGGTCATCCATCCTGTACCGACGGGGCCGAGAGGAAGAGGGCCGGGCGCTGGTGGTGGAGGCCGAAGCCCTCCTCGACAGGGTCTCGGATGTTCAAGTACGTCTCGCCGTCGAACGCGGCAAGGGTTCCCTGGCATTGCTGGACGGCGACCCGCGCACTTGCTTCGAGATCTACCGGCGCCATTTCAAGGAGACTCCCTTCGCCCCCACCGTGTCTCTGGCGGGGATGGCCGACGGGGCGGTGTTCTCCGGCGATCCGGTCGCGATGGCCGAAGTGCTCGACCTCATCGAGACCCAGCCGAAGAGCGTGTTTCTCGAGTCCACTCGGGAGAGGACGCTGGCCGCGGCCGACCTGGTTGCAGACGACGTGGAGGCGGGGATCGAGCGTCTCGACGCCATCATCGCTTCCAACATCACCGCCGGTTTCAAGACAGACGAGGTCATGGCGGCAGCAGTGGGAACCGCCTTGTTGCCGGACGGGGCCGAGCGCTCCCGGTTCGCCGAGCACGGGAGAGTTGTCGCCGAGGCTGTCGGGGCACCCGGACTCTCCGCCTGGATCGATCGTTTGGCGGCCTCCTGAAACTGGTTGTGAGACACACCCTCCTCGCCGTTGACGCTGATTGGCGTTCGAAGAAGATCGAAGATAGGGCTTGACATTTGTCAGTGGAGCGAGGTAGGATCGAACATATGTTCGATCACTGTGATGTTGTGGTCGGGCTCTCGGAATTGGGTGTTTCGAGCGGGGAGAGTGACGAGGGACGCCGGGCGGACTGGGCTGCTTTCGAGTTGACTTGCCGTGAACTGGCCGACGGGTGGGTGGAGTCGGATCGTCATCTCCTTCCTGACGGTCTGGAGGACATCCCTCCCGGCGTGTTCTCGGCGGCGGTGGTGTCTTCTGTCGACCCGGCGCGGATGAATGGTCATGATGTGGTGCGGTTGATGCGGGCTCGGGCTCGGCTTTCTTCTCATCATGAGGCGGGGAAGTATCGGGCGATGGCCGAGGTGGTTTTCGCTCCGTCTTCTGGCTCGGACTCTGGTGTGGTCCGTGGTAGCGAGGAGGGGGAATATGCCGTCTTGGAGATCGCGGCTGCTCTCACTCTGACCCGTCGGGGTTCTGAGGACCAGCTGGGTCGTGCGGTGGTCTTGGCTTCGACTCTGTGTCGGGTCCGGGAAGGCGTTTTCCGCCGGCCTGGTCGATGTGGCCAAGGTGAGGGTGTTCGACTCTTATCTGGGTCATCTTCCCGCCGAGACCGTCGCCCAGATCTTGGATCGGGTCCTTTCTGATGCTTCGGAGTTGACT
>CAZLEQ010000032.1:0-28678 GCA_964558575.1 uncultured Acidimicrobiaceae bacterium
CGAACATCGTGCTGATCGGGCCCACCGGCTCCGGCAAGACACTGCTCGCTCAGACCCTCGCCCGCCAGCTCAACGTCCCCTTCGCCATCGCCGACGCCACCAGCCTCACCGAGGCGGGCTACGTCGGTGAAGACGTGGAGAACATCCTCCTCAAGTTGTTGCAGGCGGCGGATTACGACGTCAACCGGGCGCAGCAGGGGATCATCTACATCGACGAGATCGACAAGGTGTCCCGCAAGGCGGAGAACCCCTCGATCACCCGGGATGTCTCCGGCGAGGGAGTGCAACAGGCCTTGCTCAAGATCCTCGAGGGCACCGTGGCCTCGGTTCCACCCCAGGGTGGCCGCAAGCATCCCCACCAGGAGTTCATCCAGCTCGACACCACCAACGTCCTCTTCATCTGCGGCGGCGCCTTCGGAGGGCTGGAGGACATCATCGCCAACCGCATCGGGAAGAGGGGAGTGGGCTTTGGCGCCGAGCTGAAGTCGAAGCGCGACGGCCGGCCCACCGAGTTGATCGGTGAGGTGCTTCCCGAAGACCTCATGAAGTACGGGCTGATCCCCGAGTTCATCGGACGGCTCCCGGTGACGGCGACGGTCGAGGACCTCGACAAGGAGGCCCTGGTCCGCATCCTCACCGAGCCGAAGAACGCCCTCACCAAGCAGTACGCCCGTATGTTCGAGATGGACGACGTCGAACTCGTCTTCACACCTGACTCGCTCGAGGCCATCTCAGAGCAGGCTCTCAAGCGCTCGACCGGGGCCCGGGGGCTGCGGGCGATCTTGGAAGAGGTCCTCCTCAACACCATGTACGACCTCCCCGGCCGCGACGACATCGAGCGGGTGATGATCGATCGCGATGTCGTCGAGAAGAAGGTCAACCCCACCCTCGTCCCCAACGAGAGCATCGCTGAGCCCACGGAGCGCTCCGCCTGACCAGGGGCAATTGATTCGCGAGACCCACACATTCGGGCCCCACTCATGTTTCGGGCTCATTAGGTTGTGGGTAGACGAAATAAGTCATTGACAGCACGCCGGATGGTGGTAACACTGTGTGGCGAGTGACCACTCACCGTGGTCAGGGGAAAATGGGAGGCGTCGAAGCCGGACCTGTAACACGGTCACCTCGGTCCGGCCGAGCCAATGGTGAGACCGACCTGTCCCGTTATGGATGGAAGGGATAGGGTTTAGATATGCAGGCTGGGATAGCCCACTATGGGCGAACGTTCTTGGCGGCCTTGACGGCTGCTGTATTGGTGTTCTCGCTGATGTCCGTGTTCGCGGGGACAGCGAGCGCTGACCACATACCGAGTACCGGTCCGGTCCCTGACCACTGTGTGAAGTTCGACTTCGGCACAGAGGCCGAGGGGACTACCAAGAGTCCGGTGAGTTTCCCTGATGTCGAGATAACGCTCGACTCCTGGGAGGACGAAGCGAATGATCCGCATACCGTCAACTTCACCATAAGCGGACTAGAGGCCGGACAGTGGGTCGAGATCTCGACCAAGTCTGGAAACAATCCAGCTGAGGAGGACGGACCCTACGGGAACGGTTCACACTCTTACACCTCCAACCTGCAGCAGGCGATCTCACATGTGACTCTTTGTGTGTTTGAAGAGGAGCCGGAAGACACGACCACGACGACGGTCGAGGACACCACCACGACGACGGTCGAGGACACCACCACGACGACAGTCGAGGACACCACCACGACTACGATCGAGGACGAGGTGCTGGGCACCACCGTCACCACCCAAGCTCCCACGACCACGAGCATCGCGGACGAGGTGCTGGGGACAGAGGTGCTGCCCTTCACCGGAGCAGAAAACGGAATGCTTGCTCTGTTCGCCGGTTCGCTGGGCTTGCTGGGAACCTTGGTGGTCATGGCTGCACGTAGGATCGAGGACTGACACTCGGCTCCACAGAGCGAGAAAAGGAAGCCCCGGGGCCTAACCTCCCCGGGGCTTCCCAATGAACTACGAACAAGCAGTCGCATACGTCGAGCGTCACATCGGGCTCGGTGGTGAGCCCGGTCTCGATCGGATCACAGAGCTGCTCGACCTGATGGGTCGGCCCCACGAGGGCTATCCCATCGTCCACGTGGCCGGAACCAACGGGAAGACGTCGATGGCCCGCCTCACCACCCTCATCCTGGTGGCACATGGGTTGACCACCGGCACCTACACCTCACCCCACCTGCAGCGGATCGAGGAGCGACTCGCCATCAATGGGCGAACCTCGACGAGCGAGGAGTTCGCTCTCGCGGTTGCGGACGTGGCCGTCTTCGCCGACCTGCGGGAGAGCGCCGGCGGGGTACCCAACACCTACTTCGAGTTGACCACCGCAGCTGCTTTCGCCCTCTTCGCCGACCAGGCGGTCAATGTCGCGGTGCTCGAAGTCGGACTCGGGGGTCGGCTCGACTCCACCAACGTGGTCGACGCCGAAGTCTGTGTGGTGACCTCGATCGGCGTGGATCACACCGAGTTCCTGGGAGAGGACATCGAGTCGATCGCCGCCGAGAAGGTCGCCATCGCCGGCCCCGGGTCGATCCTCGTCACCGGTGATCTCCCCGAGTCGGCATTGGAAGTCGCCAACCAAAAGGCGCGCGAATGGGGGATCCAGCATCGACGCTACGACCGTGATTACGGCGTCGAGTCCTACGAGCGGGGGGTCGGCGGTTGGTTGACCACTGTCCGGGGAGCCGAGGCGAGCTACGAGGACATCTTCCTCCCGCTCCACGGTCGCTACCAGCTGACCAACCTGGCGATCGCCGTAGCCGCCGCCGAAGCCCTCGTCGGCCGCAAGCTCGACGTCGAGGCACTCCGAGACGCCGCCGACGTGGCTACCGCTCCCGGGCGTATGGAGGCGCTGGCGTCTTCCCCGTTCGTCATGATCGACGGGGCACACAACGCCGATGGTGTCGAGACACTCGTCGCCTCCTTGCGGGAGGAATATCCGACGACGAAATGGCAGCTCTTGTTGGGGGTCATGGGCGACAAGAACGTCGAGCTGATGATCGAGCATCTCGAACCCGTGGTGAGCGGCGTGGTCACCACGGCCGTCGACGAGAAACGGGCTGTGCCGGCGGTGGAACTGGCGGCCCGGGTGGCGAAGGTCCTTCCCGACGTGCCGGTTCTCGCCGCGGATACCGTCGAGTTCGGGCTCGACATGGCCCGGGCCGAGGCGGGCTCCGAAGGGGCGGTTCTCGCAACCGGGTCCATCTACATGGTCGGCAAGGTCCGGGACCTGCTCACCTGACGGCGACCGCTTCGCTCGAGGCCTCCCCGGCCGATAGCGTTACCGACCTATGTCTGTTGAACACACCTTCATCATGGTCAAGCCCGACGGAGTGGAGCGTGGCCTCGTCGGCGAAGTCATCGCGCGGTTGGAGAGACGGGGCCTGAAACTGGAGAAGATCCGCGGGCTCATCATCACCGAGGAGCTCGCCCGTACCCACTACGCCGAGCATGTCGACAAGCCCTTCTTCCCCGAGCTGCTCGAATTCATCACGTCCGGGCCGGTGGTGGCGATGGAATGGTCGGGGGAGGGGGCGATCTCGGTGTGCCGAGGAGTCATGGGAGCCACCGACCCGAAGCAGGCCGCTCCGGGCACCATCCGGGGTGACTTCGGCCTCATGGTCACCCAGAACCTGGTCCACGGATCGGACGGTCCGGAGAGCGCCGAACGCGAGCTGGAGCTCTTCTTCGGCTGATCCCCGTTTGGGTAGCCCAACACCGCTCTGCGTCGATTAGACCCCCCTTATCGGCCCTCGAATCGACACAGAACGGTGCCTCGATGCAGAAGGTGGGAATGACCCCTACAATCCCGTGGGTCTGCCCCGGGAGTCTTCCCCTCTATGGCTGAAACCCTTCTTTCATTCGCCGGCCAGGACATGGCCATCGATCTCGGCACGGCCAACACGTTGGTCTATGTGCGGGGCGCGGGGATCGTGCTCAACGAGCCCTCGGTGGTGGCGATCAACTCCCAGAACAACAAGGCCCTCGCCGTCGGCATGGAGGCCAAGCGGATGATCGGTCGTACCCCGGCCCACATCACCGCCATCCGACCGCTACGCGACGGGGTGATCGCCGACTTCGACATCACCGAGAAGATGCTGCGCTACTTCATCCAGAAGGTGCATCGCCGGAAGTGGGCTCGCCCCCGTATCGTCGTCTGTGTCCCTTCGGGTATCACCCCCGTCGAGCGCAGAGCCGTCGAGGAGGCGGCATACCACGCCGGAGCTCGCCGGGCCTACACCATCGAGGAGCCGATGGCCGCTGCCATCGGCTCGGGTCTCCCCATCGGCGAGCCGTCGGGATCGATGGTGGTCGACATCGGTGGCGGCACCACCGAGGTGGCGGTCATCTCGCTCGGGGGCATCGTCGTCTCCCGTTCGATCCGGGTGGGCGGTGACGAGCTCGACTCAGCGATCATCGATTGGGTCAAGAAGGAGCACAACGTGCTGGTCGGCGAGCGCACCGCCGAGCAGCTCAAGATCGCGGTGGCTTCGGCCTGGCCATACTCCGACGAGCCCTCGGCCGAGGTGCGTGGACGCGACCTCGTCACCGGCCTGCCCAAGACGATCCTCCTCACCAGCCAGGAGGTGAGGGAGGCGATCGAGGAGCCCACGCAGGCGATCGTCGACGCGGTCAAGTACACCCTCGACAAGACTCCGCCCGAACTGGCGGCGGACATCGTGGAGCGAGGGATCGTGCTCACTGGAGGAGGAGCATTGCTAGTGGGGCTGGACCACCGTCTGGCCCACGAGACGGGGATGCCCATCGTCACGGCGGCGCAGCCGCTGCAGTCGGTGGTGCTCGGCTCGGGGAAATGCCTGGAGGAGTTCGACACCTTGCACAACGTGTTGGTGTCTTCTGCACGGCCGTGATTCCCTACACCCGTCCATTGCGATGCTGAATCGACAGCCTGGCGACCGAACCCTCCCCACTCTCGTCACCCTCCTCGTCGTCGGGCTATTGCTGATGACGTTCGACGTCCGCACCGAGGGTGGGGGAGTGACCGGGGTATTGCGCTCCGGAACACAGAGCATCCTCTCCCCGCTTCAGAAGGGGACCGCTTTCGTGGTCACCCCGGTGGTGGATGTCGTCGACTCACTGTCCAACCTCGCCACCCTCCGTGAGGAGAATCTGGCCCTGCGCCAGGAGCTGGCGGAGGTCGAGGCGGCGCTGGTGGCATTGGACGACGACCTGGCCCGTCTCGAGCTGTATGAACAGCTCTACGAGCTGGAGGCGACCACGACGGCATTGGGGCGCACCGTCGCCAATGTCATCGGTCAGCCCGACGCCTTCGACGGGGCACTCATCATCGACAAGGGCTCGTCTCACGGCATCGCCCCCGGTCAGCCGGTAATCGACACCAGTGGCTATGTGGTGGGCTCGGTGCTGCAGGTGTCCTCGGGGACCGCGACCATCGTCCCCATCACCGTCGGGCCCAGTGGGGTGGCGGTGGCGGTGGGTGATCAAATCGGCTCCCTGTTGCCCCAGGTGAACAGAAATGAGATGCGTCTCGAGCTCGACGCCCAGGAACCGGTGTTCGCCGGCGAGCGGGTGGTCACCTCCTCGCGGTCGGTGAACTTCCCCGCCGGCTACCCGGTGGGCGAAGTGCTCGCCGATGCCGCGCCGACGAACGACCTCCTCATCACGACGGTGGCGCCCTATGTGCAAACCGACACGCTGAGGGTGGTTGTGGTCCTGGCCTGGCCGCCCGACCCGGTGACTGCCGCCACCGACACCGGGCCGACGACCACCACATCGTCGACCAGCACGACCATCGAAGGGGACACGACCACCACTTCGACCACCACAGGGGAGGACGGCTGATGCGCTTACGCACCATCTTCACCGTCGCCGTGATCCTTCTCGGGGCGGTCGTGCTACAAACCACGCTGTTCAGTCAGATCGATTACTTCATGCCGGACCTGGTCATGCTCCTTGCCCTGCTGCTCACGCTGACCCGGATCCGCCCCGAGCTGACGTTGCTTCTCGCTTTCGTCGCCGGTCTCAGCGTCGATCTTCTCGGCTCGGCCGTGCTCGGCCTGCGGGCGATGGTGTTCACGATGGTCGCCTACCTGGGTTTGCGCACCCGGGACCGCGCCGATGTTGGCCGGGTCGTCACCGGAGTCTGGTCTGGAGTGCTGACCCTCGCCGGAGTCGTGTTGTTGATCCTGGTGGGCACACTCTTCGGCCAGACAGTGCTGCTGGGTGAAGGGGTCACCGACCGGCTGTTCCTGGTACCCCTGGCCAATGCTGTTCTGGCTTTCATCTTCGCCCCGTTGTTCGTTCGGCTGATCGATCGCGACCCGACCGCTCTCCGGTACGCATGAAGTTCGCAGTCAGACTCTCGATCCTGGGCATGGCTTTCGTCGCCATGTTCTCGGTGATCGGGTTGCGGCTGTGGTTCGTCCAAGTGGCGGAGGGCCCAGCCATCGCCCAGGCGGCCGAGGACCAGACATGGCTCAAGAAGACGACGCCCGCGCCACGCGGAGACATCTACGATCGCAACGGAAACCTCCTCGTCACCAGCCGCCTGGTGCCGGCGGTGTTCGTCGACCGCACCTTCATCCAGCCCGAACAGCGTCCGGAGCTGATTCAACGCCTCTCCGCCCTCCTCGCCCTCGACTCTGCCCAGCTCGACGCGGCCTATGAGGAGGCCGGCACGAACGGCAGGTTCCAGGTGGCGACAGTCCATAACGAGATCGCCTATCAGATCGTGGAGCAACTGCGTGCCCTGCCAGGAGTGGAAGTGATCAAGGTCCCCGAGCGCGTCTATTTGACCGGGCCCACGATGTCGCATGTGATCGGACATCTCGGACTGCCCGACGCACGGGACATCGAGGAGCGCCCGAATCTCGACCCCTCGGTGCGCATCGGGAAGCTCGGCGTCGAGTCCTATTACGACGAGCAGCTCCAAGGTGTCTCCGGAGTCCAGGAATACCGGGTGAGGCGGGGGAACATCATCGATCAACGTCCCGCCATCGAGCCGGTCCCGGGGAATTCGATCATCCTGAACACCGACTCCGAGCTGCAACAGACCCTCGAACTCGCCCTGGAGGACGGGATTGCCCTCTCCAACGAGGTGAAGGACGAGAACCGTGCCGAAGGTGAAGTTGTCTTCTCGGAGACGAGGCGGGCCGCGGCGGTGGTGCTCGACCCGCAGACGTTCGAAGTGCTCGCCCTGGCCTCGGTGCCGGACTTCGATCCCCAGGTCTTCGTGGCCGGAATCGACAACGACACGTTCCAGTCTTTGAACGAGACGTTTGCCTTCAACAACCTGGCGGTGAGCGGCCTCTATCCGCCGGCCTCGACGTTCAAGGCGATCACCTACACCGCGATCCAGGAGGAGAACCTGCCGTTCCCGTCGGACATCGAGGGGGTGGATGGGGAAAACCGGCTCATCCACTGCGACGGGCAGCTGGAGCTCCCCGAGCTCGCCGACGGCTCACCCCAGGTGCGATTCGACTGGTATGCCCCGAGGAACCTCGGATGGCTCGACATCCACGGGGCCTTGGAGAACTCCTGCAACGTCTTCTTCTGGTCTTTGGGACTGGGCACCTGGCAGAACCGAGACCGGGTGGGTGAGAACGTGATCCAGGACTGGGCGAAGAGCCTGGGATACGGCTCCGAGACCGGCATCGACCTGGCCAACGAGGCTTCCGGCATCGTCCCGACCCGGCAGCTGTTCGAGGAGTGGGCGGCATACCAACTCGAAAATCCCGACCAACCACCCCGACTCGACGCCAGCCGGCTCAATCCCGAGCTGGTCAGCCCCTGGTTCGGGGGAGACCTGATGGACTTCGCCATCGGACAGGGGGCTTTCACGGCCACTCCACTCCAGACTGCGGTGTCGTTTGCCATCCTCGCCAACGGCGGGAATGTGATGGAGCCCCGACTGGTGGACCGCGTAGTCGACCCGAATGGCGAGTTGGTGGAGGACATAACGCCCCCGACGGTCGCCACGGTGGACATCAGTGAGACGACGAGGAGGGATCTGCTCACCGACCTGAACAAGGTGGTGACCACGGGTACCGCTCGAGCGGCATTCGAAGACTTCGGGCCCGGGCTCGAGCTGGTGGGGGGGAAGACCGGAACCGGTCAGACCACGGCGACCAAGGACAACCACGCCTGGTTCATCGGCCTGGCGCCCATCGACGATCCCCGGTTCGTGGTGGCGGTGATCATCGAAGAGGGCGGCTCTGGGGGAGCCATCGCGGCACCGGTCGCCCGCCACATCCTCCAATACCTGATGGGCAACGAGCCGACCCCGATCAAGGCAGGAGACCAGACGGACTGATGACGGCGGTTATCAACAGACTCCGCGAGGTTGCCGTGGTCCGGAAGAACAACCGGACCGATTGGCTCCTGTTCGGGACCATGCTGGCGTTGTCGGGTTTTGGCCTCTTGATGATCTACTCGGCCACCCTGGCGACGGGCACATTCTCGATGGAGCGGCAGATGATCTTCGTCGCAGCTGGTCTCATCATCTTCATGGTGTTCTCCAATATCGACTATCGGGAGTATCGGAGCATGGTCCCAACCGCCTCCATCGTGATCTTGATCCTGTTGGTGGCGGTCTTCTTCTTCGCACCGATCAACGAGGTGAACCGTTGGATCCCGCTCGGGTTCTTCAACCTGCAACCCGCCGAATTCGCCAAGGTGGTGGTGATCGTCGCTCTGGCCACGCTGCTGGCGCCACCTCTGTCGCGCGACGAGCTGACCGGTCCCCGCACTCTGACCTGGTCGAAGATGGGTCAGGCCTGTCTGATCGTCGCCGTCCCCGGGTATCTGATCCTGCGCGAGCCCGACCTGGGCACCACGATGGTCTTCGGGTTCATCCTCTTCACCATGCTCTTCCTGGCCGGGGCGACCTGGCGTCAGATGGCGGTGCTGTCCACGGCGGTGGTGGCGGGCATCGCGGCAGTCTTCCGGTTCGACCTGCTCAACGAGTATCAGAAGAACCGCATCGAGGTCTTGTTCCGACCCGATCAAGTGGATCCGCAGGGAATCGGCTACCAGCTCATCCAGTCGAAGAGCGCCATTGGGTCGGGTCAGCTGTTCGGCAAGGGGCTGTTCGCCGAGGATTCGTTCACGGCATTCCAGTACGTCCCCGAGCAGGAAACCGACTTCATCTTCACCGCGGTGGCCGAACAGCTGGGCCTCGCCGGGGGCCTGCTCGTGATCGTTGCCTTTGCGGTCATCGTCTGGAGGTTGCTGGTCATCTCCAGGAACGCCCGGGATCGCTATGGGGCGCTCATCGCCGCCGGCATCGCGGCGATGATCATGTTCCACGCCTTCGTCAACATCGGGATGACGATCGGGATCATGCCCGTGACCGGGCTTCCGCTTCCTTTCCTCAGTTTGGGCGGGTCGTTCTACATGGCGATGACGCTGGCGCTGGGCATCGCCAACTCCATCTGGCTGATGCGCACCCCGGTCCCCGGCGAGAACCAGCTGACGTGAATCCGCGAACCCCGGGTTCCAGGCCTCGCTGAGCGAAGTCTGGCGCCCCGAGTTCGGAAAGAGCTGCCGAGGATTAGGCTCGTCGGCTCATGTATCGGCGGAGCAACGAGGGGTGGGTCGAGGTCATCTGCGGGCCCATGTTCAGTGGCAAGAGCGAGGAGCTGATCCGTCGGGTGACCCGCTCCAAGATCGCCAGGATCCCGGTACAGGTCTTCAAGCCGAGTCTCGACAACCGCTACGCCGAGACCGAGATCGTGTCCCACTCGGAGTGGAAGGTCGAAGCGCTGCCCGTTGCCAATTCGACCGAGATGATCCGAGCCGTGTCCGACCAGACCCGGGTGATCGGAGTCGACGAGGGTCAGTTCTTCGACGAAGACCTGGTCGAGGTGGTGGACAACCTGGCGGCAACGGGCTTGCAGGTGATCGTGGCCGGTCTCGACACCGACTACCTGCGGAGACCCTTCGAGCCGATTCCGTCGCTGTGCGACCGGGCCGAGTATGTGACCAAGATGCTGGCGGTCTGTCACCGCTGCGGAGGCCCGGCGTTGTACACCCAGCGCATAGTCCAGTCCGACGACCTGGTCGTCCTCGGCGCCCAGGACGCCTACGAAGCTCGCTGTCGCATGTGCTACGACCCCGCCGAGCCTGAGCAGCCGGAGCTCGGTCTCAGCGGTGTCTAGTTATTCCCCGGCCGTCTGGTAGCCTATGTGGGTCGGGAGGCGTTCCGAGCTTCTCATCTCGGCGCCAAACCGCCTTCGACTTTTCCGGTCGGGACCCCGCCAGGCATGGTGTCCCGCCCGACCACATCTCAGAGGAGTGAAACCAAATGGCTCTATTCCGCCGGAAGGGCCCAGAGATCGTCCGCAAGTCATCCGCGGGCGGCACCGTCGAGGAGCTGAAGACGGTAACCGTCAAAGGCCACAAGGTCGAGGTTCGACGCGTCGAAGCCCCGGCTCCCACCAAACCGAAGCAGGAGCGAAACAAGAAGTCGAATAAGCGGCAACAGCATCAGCCGTCTTCCCAGTCCCGTAACGGGATATCGACCTCCAGGACTCGCTCGCGGCGCCCGGTCGACGACGAGATCATCGTTCCCACCGAATCTGCCCGGAAGCAGATGCTGGTGAGTGCCAACAACCACCAGACCCAGATCGTCATCCTCGAGGGCCCGGTCCTCGTCGAGCACTACGTGGCCAAGGACGAATCGAGCTCCGTGGCCGGCAATATCTACCTCGCCGTCGCCCGCAATGTCCTCCCCGGCATGGAGGCGGCCTTCCTCGATTTCGGTGCGTCCAAGAACGGGGTCCTCTATGCATCGGATGTGGCTTCCTCGGATCGTCGCAATGGCGGGAAGAACACCAAGAGGATCGAAGACGTGCTCAAAGAGGGCGACAAGGTCCTGGTCCAGGTGACCAAGGACGCCATGGGGGCGAAAGGGGCGCGTCTCACCGGCATACCCTCCCTACCCGGTCGCTACCTGGTTCTGGTGCCGGACTCGGAGAGTGTTGGGATCAGCCGTCGTCTCCCCGAAGGCGACCGCAACCGGCTTCGCGACGTGATCAACACGGTCCGTCCTGATGGCTTCGGCGTCATCGTCCGCACCGCCGCGCTCTATGCATCGGCAGAGGAGCTCGCTGCCGACATCTCCCGGCTGACCAAACAGTGGACTTCGATCAAATCGGAGGCGGACAAGGGGGAGGCCCCGAGGCTGATCCACGAGGAGCCGGAGCTGCTCATCAAAGTGATCAGGGAGCACTTCACCGCTGATTTCCGCAAACTGATGATCGACGACAAGAAGTCGTATGACACCGTGATCGACTATCTCCAGTCGACGGCGCCCGATCTGGTCAGCAAGGTCCACCTCTACGAGGAAGAGATCCCGCTCTTCGACCGATACCACGTCGACGACCAGCTGAAGAAGGCGTTGGACCGCAAGGTCTACCTTCCCTCGGGCGGTCACCTGGTCATCGATCGGACCGAGGCACTCACCGTGATCGACGTCAACACCGGGAAGTTCGTCGGCTCGAGCACCCTCGAGGAAACCGTGTTGCAGAACAACCTGGAGGCGGCCGAGGAGATCGGACGTCAACTCAGGCTCAGGGACATCGGCGGCATCATCGTCATCGACTTCATCGACATGGAGACGACCGAGAACCAGCAGAAGGTCCTACGTCGCCTCAAGGAGAACCTCGCCAAGGACAAGACCAGGACCCAGGTGTTCGAAGTCTCCCATCTCGGGTTGGTTGAGATGACGCGAAAGAACGTCTCTGCCGGGCTGCTCGAGCAGTTCTCGCACAAGTGCGAGCACTGCGCCGGCCGCGGGGTGATCATCGAGGAGACGTTCAGCCCCACCCCCAGTCCCGCCGAGGCCGCCGCCGCCGAGATCGAAGCCTGAGATTCATCCCTGGTGATGTGGGGCGAGCTGGCCATGAGCCGTCTCAAAATCGCTTTGGCCATACGCCAGGAAGTCATTACCATTTAGCCAGGTTTCCCCCTTCTCAGAGAGGTCCGTCCATGTACGCCATCATCCGCGCCGGTGGCAAACAAGCCAAAGTCGAGTCTGGAGACGTGCTCGAGATCGAGCGCATCAAGACAGAGGACGACAAGCTCACGTTCGAGCCTCTCCTGATAGTGGATGACGACGGAAACGCCGTCTCCGACCGGGCCCAGCTGGCCAAGGCATCCGTGACGGCCAAGGTCCTCGGCGAGGCCGCCGGTCCCAAGGTGGACATCTTCAAGTACAAGAACAAGTCCGGATATCGGCGTCGCCAGGGGCATCGCCAGAAGTACACCCGCATCGAGATCACCGGGATAAAGCTCCCGGCGGCCGCGAAGAAGAAGGCTGCGGCCAAGAAGAAGGAAGAGCCGGCAGCCTCAGAAGAGGAGTAAGAGATGTCAAAGACTAAAGCAGGCGGTTCCTCGAAGAACGGTCGCGACTCACGCGCCCAGCGTCTCGGATCGAAGGTGTTCGACGGCCAGTTCGTCAACGCCGGCGCCATCATCGTGCGTCAGCGCGGCACCCACATCCATCCGGGTGCGAACGTCGGCCGTGGCAGCGACGACACGCTGTTCGCCACCGCCTCAGGGACCGTGAAGTACGGCGTGCGCAACAACCGCCGTCACGTCTCGGTCCTCGGCGAATAGCCCGACCATCCAACACCGGTCATGTTCGTTGACCGGGTCCGGGTCAGCCTCCGAGCCGGCGACGGTGGCGCGGGTGTGTCCGCGTTCGTACGGCTGAAGGGACGCCCCAGAGGCAAGCCAACCGGTGGCAACGGCGGACCCGGGGGGTCTGTGATCCTCCGCGCCGACCCGTCCGTCGCCACCCTCCTCCGTTATCAGCGAAACCCGCATCACGCCGCCGGCAACGGCACCCACGGAGAGGGCGACACGAGACATGGCAAGAGCGGTGAGGATCTGATTCTCGAGGTTCCGCTCGGCACAGTGGTCCGCGAAGAGTCCGGGACCGTGATCGCCGACCTGGTCGAGGTAGGACAGGAGGTGATGGCGGTGAAGGGTGGACGCGGCGGGCTGGGCAACGCGGCCTTCGTCGGCCCCGCCCACAGGGCTCCCACCATCGCCGAGCAGGGGGAGTACGGCGAGCAGGCGTGGTTCACCCTCGAGCTGAAGTTGCTGGCCGACGCCGCGCTGATCGGCTTCCCGAATGCCGGAAAGTCGACCTTCATCTCCAAGGTCTCTGCTGCCAAGCCCAAGATCGCCAACTATCCGTTCACGACCCTGGAACCGAACCTTGGAGTGGTCAGTTTCGACGGGCGTGAATTCGTCCTCGCCGACATCCCGGGGCTCATCGAGGGAGCGGCCCAAGGAAAGGGTCTCGGTCACGAGTTCCTCCGCCACACCGAGCGAGCCCGTGTCCTGGTGATACTGCTCGATCCCGCGGAGACTCAAACAGACCCTCCCGCAGACCAGCTCCGGATCCTACGGAGGGAAATCGGGGACTACTCATCAGATCTGGCGTCACGTCCCTCGATCGTGGTGATGAACAAGGTCGACCTGGAGGGTGCCAGGCAGATTGCCGAGGAGTTGGAGGCGCTACCCGTCTCGGCGCTGACAGGAGAGGGCGTGACGGAGGCGCTGCACGCCATCACCGATCTGGTCGATCGGGCCGAGCGTGAGGCTCCGGAGCGAAAGGGGTTCGTGCTGCACCGTCCGCTCGGGCCCACCTTTTCGATCATCAAGGAAGGCGCCGCATGGCGGGTGAAGGGCCGCTCTGCAGAGCGGGCCGTCGCTTTCGCCGACCTGACTGTGCCGGAGGCGGCCGACATGGCGGCGAAACGTCTCGCCCGGCTCGGGGTCGACGAGGCACTCGCCGCGGCGGGCGCAGTCGCCGGTGACGAGGTTCGCATCGGCGAGTTGGCCTTCGAGTTCACCCCGGGCTGGTCCGAAGAAGAGTGAAGTCGGCGAGTTTGTGTCCTCATCTCGGGGCGCTGGACTTCGCTGAGTGGGGCCTGTAACCCAGGGTTCGCGGTTTGTGGTCAGCGGCGCCAGAGGTCCTTGGTGAACAGCACCAGGACGGGGAAGATCTCGAGACGTCCCACGATCATCAGGCTGGCCAGCATCCACTTGGCCAGCTGAGGGAGCTCCGCGTAGTTGGACATGGGGCCGACGCCACCCAGGCCCGGGCCGATGTTGCCCAGTGATGCCGCCACGGCCGAGGTGGCGGTCACCAGGTCCAGCCCCTCGGCGAGGTTGGCATCGATGAAGGCGAGGCCGAACGTCGCCGTCATGAACAGGAACATGTAGAAGAGGAAGAACGACTGCACGGCCTCGATCACCGGCTCGCTGATCTTCCGCCTCCCGAAATGGGTGATGAAGACGCCGCGGGGGTGGACCAGCCGACGAAGGTCGGCGTAGGCGGCCTTGATGAGGATTCCGATTCGGAAGGTCTTCATGCCGCCGGCGGTGGATCCGGCCATTCCTCCCAGGAACATCAAGCCCACCGCCATGATCTGCAGTGCCGGACGCCATGCACCGAAGTCGGCGGAGGCATACCCCGTGGTGGTGGTCAGCGAGACGGTGTTGAAGGCGGCGTCCCGCACCGCCTCGTAGGTGGACGAGTCGGCGAGCAGGCCACCGGCGACCACGATGATCGCGGCGAACGCGATGAACGTGTAGAGCTTGAACTCTGAGTTCCGTGCATATTCGACCGGACGACGCCATGCTCGGAAGTGGAGGGCGAAGGAGACTCCGGCGATGAACATGAAAAACGTGATCACCCATTTCGTGTAGTCCGAGAATCCTGCGATCGAGTCGGGCTCGGTGCCGAAGCCACCCGTCGACATGGTGGTCAGTGAGTGGATCACGGCCTGGAAACCGGTCATGTCACCCAGGGCGAGCAAGACCATCTCGATCAGCGTGATCACCGCGTAGATCAGCCAGAGGCGCTTGGCGGTCTCCTGGAACCTCGGGGTTAAGCGGTCCGGGGTATGGCCGGGGGCTTCGGCCCGTGCCAGCTGCATGCCCCCGGTGCCCAGCAACGGGAGGATGGCCACACCGAGGACGATCACACCCATGCCACCCAGCCATTGGGTCATCGCTCGCCAGAAAGCGATGCCACGGGGAAGCTCACCGGGGTCGGGGAGTATCGACGCTCCGGTGGTGGTGAAGCCCGACGCCGTCTCGAAGACGGCGTCGGTGATGCTGGGGATGGCGCCGGTGAGAAGATAGGGGAGCGCCCCGAAGATCGAGAACACGAACCAGGCGAGACCGACCGTGGCGAAACCCTGTTTGACGGTGATTGTCTTCGGCCGTCTCACGGTGCGCCTGGTGGCGTATCCGACGATGGCTGTGATAGCCGCCGAGATCGCGATCCACGCCGCGGCCTCGTACTCGGCGTAGAAGGCCGAGACCATGCCCGCCAGCGTCATCGCGACCGCGATGAAGATGAGGACGGACCCGAGGACGAAAGCGACCGTCTTGAGCAGGTTCGATGCGAGCGATTGGCGGGCTCGACCCGACCTGGTGGTCATGCCGTGAACAGTGCTGCCGACTCGGCGAGATCGCGAGGCAACGCGAAGAAGATGATGTGATCCCCTGCCCGGACCACGGTCGACCCGTCCGGGACGAAGGTGGTGCCGTTCCTCGAGATGCCGCCGATGATGACACCGATGGGGAGATCGAGCTCCATGAGCGATCGATCCACCGCTCTCGAGCCGGATTCGACTTCGATTTCGATCGCCTCGGCGTCGGTGTCGGAGAAGGTAGCCACCTGCTCCACCTGGCCCTGGCGGACGAAACGGAGTATCGCTGCGGCCGCGATGAGCCGCGAGGACACGGCGGCGTCGATACCGAGTCCGGCGAGGAGCCCCACGTAGGCGATGCGATTGAATCGCGACACCGCCATCCCGGCACCGCTCGCCTTGGCCACGAGACAGCTCATCAGGTTCACCTCGTCCCATCCGGACAGGGCCAAGACGACGTCATTGGGATTCACCTCGAGGCCGCTGTGGACATCCGGGTCGGTGGGATCACCATTGATGATCAGGGCGAAGGGATGACGTTCCGCCAGGTAGCGGCACCGGGCCGGCTCCTCGTCGATGATCACTACGGAAAGACCGACGTCCGCCATGCGGTCTGCGGTGATCTCGGCGAGGCGGGTGGCGCCGACGATGATCACACGGTCGAAGTGGCGGCGTTTCACCCCGAGCAGGCGGGTGGCGTCGTCGACGCGGTCGTCGGTGGTCATCAGCAAGGCGTGGTCTCCGGGCCGGACGACGGTGTCGCCATGGGCCACGATGGTCCCTCCGTCACGGACGAGTGCAGCCACCACCCACCCCCACTCCGCCCGGCGCATCCGCAACTGGCTCAGAGGTGCGGCGGTTATCGGTGCGTTGGGAGCGACCCTGCTCCCCACCATCACCAGCTTGCCCTCGGCGAACTGAATCAGCTCGCTGGCACCGCCGAGGCCGACGATCCCAACCAACTCCTCGGCGGCCGTCGCCGAAGGATCGATGATCATGTCGACACCGAGCCGGTCGGCCCCCTCCCGGAGCTCGCCGTCCTCGATGCGGGCGATGGTGGTCTTGGCGCCCAGCTGGGTCCCCGTGTAGCAGGCGAGGATATTGGCGCCATCGGAGCTGGTCACTGCGATCAGCAGGTCGGTCTCAGAGGCTCCCGCCTCCTCCAGCATGTGGACGCTGGCCCCGTTCCCGCGCAGCACGAGAGCATCGATCGACTCTTGGAGCTCGGCGGCGCGCTCCTCGTTGTCCTCGATGACGACGACGTCCTGGCCACCGGAGGAGAGTCTCTCGGCGAGATAGGAGCCCACCGCTCCGGCGCCGATGATGATTATTCGCATCTGGTCTTGCCCACAGACGGCTCAGGCTAACCCTGGACCAAAGCGAGGTCACGTCGCTTAGGGATCGAAGTTCCTCATCCGTAGAATGGCTCCGCTGACCCAGGAGACCGATGCACTTCGAAGGACCCAATCAGGTGGCGGATGCCCTGAGCACGGCCAACTATCTCGCCGACGAGCGGATCGCCCAGGTGGTATTTCTCGCCGAGCGGCTCGACAAGCCGGTGCTCGTCGAGGGCCCCGCCGGGGTGGGCAAGACCGAGCTCGCCAAGGCGATGGCCGCGGTCACGGGACGGGAGCTGATTCGGCTGCAGTGCTATGAGGGTCTCGACGAGGCCAAGGCACTCTATGAGTGGAACTACAAGAAACAGCTGCTGAGGATCCAGGCGGACGTCGACCACGATTGGGACTCGATCAGCCACGACATCTTCTCCGAGGAGTTCCTTCTCACCCGTCCGCTGCTCGCGGCGATCAGAGCCACCGAGCCGGTTGTGCTCCTCATCGACGAAGTCGACCGGGTCGAGGTCGAGACCGAGGCGCTCCTGTTGGAGATCCTGTCCGACTTCCAGGTCTCCATCCCCGAGTTGGGGACGATGACTGCTAACACCCAACCGCTCGTCTTCCTGACGTCCAACAACACCCGTGAGCTGAGCGAGGCTCTCAAGCGGAGATGCCTGTTCCTCCACATCGACTATCCAGACGTCGACCGCGAGAAGTCGATCCTCGCTGCCAAGGTTCCGGGGCTGTCCGAACACCTCGCTGCGCAGGTGGCCAAGGTGGCTCGCTCGGTCCGCAGCCTCGATCTGAAGAAGGCACCCTCGGTGTCCGAGACCATCGACTGGGCGCGTACCCTCATCGCCCTGTCGGTCGAAGATGTCGACGAGGCGGTGCTCGCCGACACACTCCATGTGCTGCTCAAGTATCAGACCGACATCGAGAGAGCGGCCAAAGAGCTCACCTCGACGCCGACGACCTGATGCTCTCGGTCATCACCGGGTTCATCGAGGAGCTCCGGGAAGCGGGGGTGCCGGTGTCCATGGTGGAGACGATCGATGCCCTGAAGGCGGTGGAGGCGATCGACATCGGGCAGAGATCGGCGTTACGCGAGACCCTCCGGGCGACATTGGTGAAGAACCTGCGTCACGAGCGCGCCTTCGACACTGCCTTCGACGTCTATTTCTCGACCATGCCGTTCCCCAGTGACGATGGCGGTTCATCATCGATCGACCAGGAGCGCGCTGGAGAGGGGCCCAGCGGCCAGGGAGGCTCGGGCTCGAGTGAGTTCGACGAGTCAGCGTTGTTGGAGGCGCTGCGAGACGCGCTGGCGGGAATGGACGACGAGGCTCTGCGGAGGAGAGTGCGAGAAGCCGTCGACGGGCTGGCCGGGATGGAGCCGGGCCGGCCGGTCGGGGGAACGTACTACTTGTATCGCACCCTCCGCCGGCTCGACCTGGCCCGGTTGGAGGCGGCGCTCATCGAGGCCCTCATCGGAGACGAGGAGCTGTCAGCGTTCGACGAGCGACTGCTCCGAGAAGGAGTCGAAGCCCTGATGGAGCGGCTCCGAGAAGCGGTGCAGGAGGAGATACGACGCCGGCTGGTCGCCGACCGGGGCCGGGAGGCGGTGGCCAAGACATTGCGGCGCCCTCTAATCGAGGACATCGACCTGATGCATGCCACCAGCAGCGATCTGGCGGAGATGGAAGCTGCGATCGGCCCCCTGACGCGAAAGCTGGCGGCGCGGCTGGCGCGACGGCGCAAGAAGCGCACCGGCCGACTCGATTTCCGTCGCACGGTGAGGAAGTCACTGGCCACGGGGGGAGTGCCCGCCGATCCACAATTCAAGCATCCCCGACCCCACCGCCCCGAAGTGTGGTTGTTGTGTGATATCTCGGGATCGATGGCCACCTTCTCTCGATTCACCCTCCAGTTCACCCATGCGATGTCCACGCACTTCTCGAGGCTCCGCTCCTTCGCCTTCGTGGATACCATCGACGAGGTGACCGACTTCTTCGGCCCGGGGATCGACTTCGGGTCGGCCGTGTCACGCATCACCAGCGAAGCCGAAGTCGTCTGGCTCGACGGTCACTCCGACTACGGAAACTCGCTCGAGACGTTCCACAACCGGTACGGGAGCCAGTTGTCACCCCGGACCACGGTGATCATCACTGGAGATGCCCGCAACAACTACCGGCCGGCCCGCGATGGCGTGTTGGCGGAGATCGCCCGGGTGTCACGGGCTCTGGTTTGGCTCAATCCCGAGCCGAGGGCCTACTGGGACACCGGTGACTCCACGATGTCGCAGTACGGTCGTCACTGCACCTCGGTGCACGAGGTCCGCACCCTGCGTCAACTCGAGGAATTCGTGGAGACCCTGACTCTCCCCTCGAAGAGACCAATTCAGAATGTCTAAACCCTGATCGTCTGGGTGCCGATACCGAGGTTGGCCCTCAAGGGCTCGAAGACGAGGTGTTCAAGTGGGCGCACGCATTTTGATTGTCGAGGACAGCGCAGTGATCCGGCGTCTGATCGAGGTGTGTCTCCGGGCGGCAGATCTGGAGATCATCACCCGAGATGACGGACGCACTGGGCTCACCGCGGTCAGCTCGGAGTCTCCTGACCTGGTGGTTCTCGACATCGGACTCCCGGGCATGGACGGCTGGGAGGTCCTCGACCGGATCAGGAAGGACGAGACCACCAGGAACATCCCGGTGGTTGTCCTCACCGCTCACGCCGAAGAGGAATCGCGGCGGCGCGCCAACGAAGGTGGCGCCGACGCCTTCGTCACCAAGCCTTTCCAGCCCAACGACTTCCGCTCCACGGTCCTGTCTCTCTTGGAGTAGCTGGGCAAGGGCGCAGCTCCCTCGTTCCAGTTGATTGGCGCCACCTCACAGCGGTTCCACCGGTGCGGATCTAACCTGCCGCTCGTGACTACCGAAGCCGCCATTCCGTCGTTCATCGGCGCGCCCGTTCAGCGGCGCGAGGATCCTGCCCTCGTGACCGGCACCGCCCGGTTCGTCGACGACCTCACCCCGAGCGGGACCCTCTACCTGGCGATCGTCAGATCTCCTTTCGGCCATGCCGACATCACCGAGATCGACGTCTCGGCCGCCGAGGCGGCACCGGGTGTCTGGGCGATCATCACCCCCGATGACGTATCCGCCGTGGTCATGCCTCCCGCCCCTCGTCCCGAGCGGAACGTGCCGCGCCGCTTCCCCCTGGTCCAGGGTCGGGCGTTGATGCCTGGTGATCCGGTGGTGGCGGTGGTCGCCGACACGCCCGCCGGAGCCCGAGATGCGGCCGATCTGGTATTCGTCGACTACGAGCCTCTCGACGTCGTTGGGGACGTCGAGGAGGCGATCGAGGCTCCCCCGATCCATGAGGGGCTCGGCTCCGACACCAACGTGGCCTATGACCGGTCGAGGGGCGACCGGCAGGCCTTCGAAGCCGTCGATGGGCCGGTGAGGCTGACCGGGTTGGTCGAGCACCCCAGGGTCGTGCCTGCGCCGATGGAGAACCGGGTGATTCTCTCCGAATGGAAGGACGACGGTCTCACCGTCTATCTCTCGAGTCAGGCGCCACAACTCATGCAAGAGCGGCTGGCCGGAGATTTCGCGCTTCCCCAGTCCTCGGTACGGGTGGTGACCCCGTTCGTCGGCGGTGCGTTCGGATGCAAGTTCGACCTCGCCGAGGAGGAGTACCTGACGATCGTCGCCGCCCGAAAGACCGGTCGACCGGTGAAGTGGTCCGAGAGCCGCCGCGAGCATCTGCTCACCATCGGGCACGGCCGTGCCCAGCGTCACCGCTACGAGGTCGTCGCCGACGACGACGGCGCCATCAAAGCACTGTGGATCGACAGCCTCGTCGATCTCGGCTGTCGTCACCGCTACCTGTCGTTCATGGAGCTGACCCCTCGCATGGGCACTGGTAACTATGTGATTCCCGTCTATGGCTGGCGGATGCGGGGTGTGTGGACCAACCGGGCCCCGCGTGGCATCTATCGCGGGGCGGGACGTCCCGAGGCCACCCTCACCATCGAGCGGGTGATCGACGCCGTTGCCCACGCCACGGGAGTCGATCCGGCCGAGGTGAGACGACGCAACTTCATCCAGCCCGACCAGTTCCCCTACGCCTCTTCCGGCGGCAAGGAGATGGGTGGTTATACCTACGACACGGGTGACTACGAGAAGGCGCTCGACAGGCTCTTGGAAGTGGCCGACTACGAGGGTCTGCAGCGAGAGCAGGCGGAGGCCCGGGAGGCCGGACGGCTGGTGGGTATCGGGCTCGCCGCCTATGTGGAGGTGTGCGGGTTCGAGGACTGGGGCGCAGCCCGGATCCAGGTCCACAACGACGGCTCGGTCACCTGTTATGTCGAGACTCTCGACCAAGGTCAGGGCCATCGGACCTCCTTCGCCCAGCTGATCGCAGGGGTTCTCGGCCTGGATGTGTCCCGGGTCCGCATCGAACAGGGGGACAGTGCCACCTCGCCGTACGGTTGGGGAACGTCGGGCTCTCGTTCCATTGCCCAAGGCGGCTCGGCGAGCCACGCCGTGGCGGAGAAGGTGGCCGAGAAAGCAGTCGAGATCGCCGGCCATCTACTCGAGGCGTCTCCAGAGGACATCGTCCTCGCCCACGGGAGGGCGACCGTGGCCGGAACCGATGTCTCGGTGACCTGGGAGGAGGTGGTCACCGCGGCGATCCGTGGCAACGTCCCCGAGGGCCTGACTCCCGGTCTCGACGAAGAGATCCATCTCAAGTCGGGCGGTCTCAACTATCCCTTCGGTGTCCACCTGGCCGTGGTGGAGATCGATCCCGGCTCGGGGTCGGTCCGGCTCGACCGCATGTGGGCAGTGGATGACGCCGGCAACATCGTCAACCCGATGCTGGCCGAGGGGCAGCGTCATGGTGGGCTCGCCCAAGGGATCGGCCAGGCAATGTACGAACAGGCCATCTACGACGGGGACGGCAACCTGGTGACCAGCTCGTTCGTCGACTATCTCATCCCGACTGCGACCACTCTTCCCTCGTTCGGGCTGGCGAGCACGGTGACCACGACCGCGACCAACCCTCTCGGGGCGAAAGGGATCGGGGAGGCGGGTGCCATCGGCTCCACGCCGGCGGTGCTCAATGCGGTATCGAACGCTCTGGGCGGCGTCGAGGTGCAGGTGCCCGTGAAGCCGGAGCAGATCTGGCGGATTCTCAACGGCACCTGACCGATCCGTGAAGACCCGCCGCCAGTGAGGATCCGTAGGTCTTCACGCAAAGGAGCTCCAGCGATCCCGAGGGGTCGAATCGCGGTTCTCGGCCTGATCACGATCGCGATCTACGGATCGTGGTTCTACAGCTTCGGCGTGCTTCTCGATCCGATCATCGAGGACACCGGATGGGGCGAGCCCGCCGTGGCGGCGGTGTTCAGCCTCTCGTCGGTGATCGCGGCCGGTGGTGCTCTGATCGGGGGATGGGCCCTCGACCGATGGGGGAGCCGGTTCGTCTTCGGCTTGGCCACCGTTGCCGGCGGCGGTGCCCTGGTGCTGGCATCGGGTGCGACCACACCGGCGCTGTTCGCGATCGGGGGTGCAATAGGCGGGGGTGTTCTGGGCTCGCTCGGCTTCTATCACGTCACCCAGACCGCGGCGGTGCGGATTAGCCCGGGGTCCGAGGACCGCGCCATCGCCGTTCTCACCATCTGGGGAGCGTTCGCCAGTGTTCTCTACATCCCCCTCACCGCCTGGCTGGTCACCATCACCGACTGGAGGGTGACACTGCGGATTCTGGGGCTGAGCACTGCGGTTGCTCTCGTTGCTGGAGTGTTCGCCATCGACACCAGGCCACACCAGGACAAGGCCCCGCCACCCGTTTTCCGCAATGTCGGCCGCGCCGTCAGGTCGGGGCCGGTGATCCGCCTGATGGCCAGCCAGGCTCTGGCCGGGATCGCGGTGGGGACGATCCTCGTCTATCAGGTGCCCGCCATGACCGGGGCGGGCCTGGCCCTCGGGTTGGCCTCGTTCTGGGCGGGATTCCGCGGATTCGCCCAACTCGGCGGGCGTCTCCCGCTCATGCCCCTGGTCCGTCGCTTCGGTGTCGCCAACTCGTTGCGGGTCGCGTATGCAGCCATCGCCGTCGGCTCGGTCGCCTTGGCGTTCTCCGGCAACCAGGTGCTCGCCGCTACCTACGCGGTGTTTGCCGGATTCGGCATCGGGGCGGTTTCGCCTCTCATCGGGATGCACTCGAAGAACGTTTTCGGTCGACCCTCGATGGGAACGGCCATGGGCCTGGTGAGCCTGGTCTTCCTCGGCGCCAGCGCGGTAGGCCCGGTTGGCGCCGCCTGGCTGTCTGCCTCCAGCGGGTCGCGGGCATTGCCGATCTCGATCAGCGCCGCCATCATGGTGGCGGCGGCCCTAGTGATCCGGTCTACGGACTGATCCGTCTGGCCTAGGCCTCCGCCTCGATCACCTCGGCGAGACGCTCGATCAGGTCGACGACACGGTTGGAGTATCCCCACTCGTTGTCGTACCAGGACATCACCTTCACCAGGTTGCCGCCGAGCACGTGGGTGCCGCTGGCGTCGAAGATCGATGAGTGGGGGTTGCCGATGATGTCGGTCGAGACTATCGGATCCTCTGTGTACTCGATGATTCCCGCCAACGGCCCCTCGGCCGCCTTCTTGACCGCGGCATTCACCTCCTCGGCGGTGACGTCTCGCTCCAGCTCCACGACCAGGTCCACCGTCGACCCGTCGGGGACCGGAACCCGCATGGCCATGCCGTCGAGCTTGCCCTTCAGACCAGGGAGCACCTCACCCACCGCCTTGGCCGCACCGGTGGTCGTGGGGATTATGTTCTCGGTGGCGGCCCGGCTCCGCCGCAAGTCCTTGTGGGGGACGTCGGCGAGCCGCTGGTCGTTGGTATAGGCGTGGACGGTGGTCATCACACCCTTCCGGATGCCGAACTCTTCGTCGAGCACCTTGGCCAGGGGAGCGAGACAATTGGTGGTGCACGATGCATTCGACACGATGAGATCGCTCGCATCCAGCTCTGAGTCGTTCACCCCGAGGACGATGGTCTCGTCGATCTCGTCTTTCGCCGGGACGGTGAGGATGACCCGTTTGGCACCGGCCTCGAGGTGCTTCTGCAGCGATGCCTTGTCCCGGAACACGCCTGTGGCCTCGATCACCACGTCGACGTCGAGCTCAGCCCAGGGGAGCTGGGCGGGATCTCGTTCGATCAGCATGTGGATCTCGTGGTCCCCAGCCCTCATCACCCCATCGGAGACGCTGACCTCCTGGTCGAACCGGCCCATCACGGAGTCGTACTCGAGGAGATAGGCGAGGATGTCGTCGTCGGACAGATCGTTGATGGCGACAACCTTGATGTCGGTATCGGGACGGGTGGCGATGATGCGGAAGACGTTGCGCCCGATGCGCCCGAATCCATTGATGGCGACGTTGGTCATCGTGAGCCTCCTCTCGCCGCGATCGAACCGGCGGCTTCGACCACCCGGTGTGAGTATCCCCACCCGTTGTTGAACCAGGTGATGGTCTTGAGCATGTTGTCCCCGGTCACCATGGTGGCCAGGCTGTCGTAGATCCCCGAATGGGAGTTGAGCCTCACGTCGGAAGAGACGATGGGATCGTCTACGTACTCGATCACCACGCTATAGCGCTCTTCCACCTGGGCTTTGACCACTTGGTTCACACCTTCGACGGTGACCGGCTTCGAAGTCTCGGCGACCATGTCGACAGTGGATCCATCGGGCACGGGAACGTTGAGGGCGGTCACCAAGAGCCTGCCGGAGAGCTCGGGCAGGACCTGGGTGATGATCTCGGCCGAGTTGGTCTCCGCCGGGATGATGTTCTCGCCGGCGGCACGGCTTGTGCGGTAGGAGTCGGTGGGCACGTCGGCGAGACGGCCCGCGTTGGACATCGCCTTGACCACTGTCATGTAGACGCGCTCGAGGCCGAACCCCTCGTCGAGGATGCGCAGGATCGGCGCCGCGGCGTTGGAGGTGTTGGAGCCCATGGCGATCATCTCTGGCCGCTCGTCGAGCAATTCGTCGTTGATGCCTCGCAGCAGTAGCGGGATCTCTCCTGGCGTCTCCGGGCTCGAGGTGAGCACCACACTCGCCGCCCCGCCGTCTATGTGCCCTTGGAGGGCCTCGCGGGAGCGGTAGCGGCTGGTGGTGTCGAGCACGATGTCGACGTCGTCCGCCGACCAATTCGTGTCAGCGGGCGTCCGGCTGTCACCGAAGGTGACGGTTTTCGACCCGTAGTGGAGGATCCCGTCGCGGTATTCGACCCTGGTGGGGAACCTTCCGTAGAGCGAGTCGTACTTGAGCAGGTAGGTGAGCGCTTCGGGCTCGGCGATGTCCGCGATGGCGACCACGTCCATGTCGTCGCGGTCGTGGAGCAGTCGGAAGACATTGCGTCCGATCCGTCCGAACCCCATGAGCCCGATCCGGGCAGTAGTCATCTTTCTCCTTTGATCAACACCGAAGTTAGTGATCGAGGCTCTGGATTCGGAAACCGGCGGAAGGTACGTTCAGGGCGAAGGGGAGAGATGCTGGTTGTCTTCGCCATAGTTGCAGTCTGTCTGATCCCACCGGTCGACGGCCCGGTCAACGCAGGCTTCGCCCCGACCGGACGGTACAGCGGGCACTGGGGCATCGACTACACCGCCGGGGTGGGGGAACCGGTTGCCGCGCCGGTGTCGGGGAGGGTCAGCTTCGCCGGCTCCGTTGCCGGGATGAGGACGGTGACCGTCGAGCCGATCGCCGGATTCAAGGTGTCGTTGTCCTATCTGTCTGAGGTTGGGGTCATTGCGGGCGCCCATGTGCGACGGGGACAGGTGGTGGGCCGGGCCGGGGCGCCTCACGGTGCGCCCGGGGTGCATCTGTCCATCCGCATCGACGGGATCTATGTCGACCCGGCCGACCAGATGGGATGTCGCGACGCCGACATTTCGCGTGGTCTGCGTCTGGTGACCCCTCCGCAGCCCTATCCTCGTCGTCGTGCGAACAGGGATACTCGGCGGCACTTTCGACCCGATCCATGTCGCCCATCTCCACACCGCCGAGTGTGCGCTTCACCAGGCCACACTCGACCGGGTTCTGATCATGCCGGCCGGAGACCCCTGGCAGAAGTCGGGACACGAGGTGACCGAGGGCGAGCACCGGCTGCAGATGTGCCACCTGGCCGTCGACGGGGTGGAGGGCATCGAGGTGGACCTACGTGAGTTGGACCGCGACGGGCCCACCTTCACGATCGAAACCCTGGAGACCTTCCCAGCTGACGAAGAGCTGTTCTTGATCCTCGGGTCCGACTCGTTGTCCGGTATCAGGACGTGGGAGCGGTGGGAGGAGGTGCTGGACCGGGTGACGATCATCGAAGCGCCCCGAGCCGGCGTTGAGCGTGGGGTGGGTGTCGAGTGGGATGCGATCCAACTGGAGATGGGGCTCCTCGACATCTCCAGTTCCGATATCCGCCGCCGCATCGCCGCCGGTGAGCCGTACCGATATCTGGTCACCGGCCCAGTCCACGGCTACATCGTGGTGACCAACCTCTATGCGCAAGTCCGTTGAGACGAATATGGTGGGAACCCTGAGAATGATGGAGATCACGTCATAGAGCACAGTGTCGAACTGGCGCGTGCGGCGGCTGATGCCCTGTTCGCCAAGAACGGAAACGACATTGCCCTGCTCGATGTGGAGGAAGCCTTCTTCCTATCCGATGTCTTCGTCATCGCCACCGGGTCTTCGATCACCAACGTGCAGGCCCTGGCCGACCATGTCGAGGAGAAGCTCAAGGAGACCCACAACGTCAAGCCGCTGCGAGTGGAGGGTCGAACACAGGGGGAATGGGTGCTCGTCGACTTCGGTGACATCATCGTCCACATTTTCCAGGCGGAACCGCGCGAGTTCTATTCCCTGGAACGTCTCTGGGGCGATGCCCCCCGGATCAAGTGGGAGGAGCCGGTCGTCACTGATGGGTGATCAGATTCATCGCTGTTTGGCTGCTCCGGGGTGACTTCTATCAGCCCAAGCGATCCGGTAACCTGGCGCCTTCCAGGGGCTGTAGCTCAGTTCGGCAGAGCACTTGACTGGCAGTCAAGGGGTCAGGGGTTCAAATCCCCTCAGCTCCACTTCCAAAAACTAGCTGTGACCTGGTGGTTCGCGCGTTTCACCGGTGGTCTCCCAGACGTTGGATCGGCCGAGAGTCCGCAAAAAGTCCGCGAGAGTCCGCGGGTGTGCCCGCGATTCTTCAGGAAACAGACCTTGGCGCGTACATGATGACGGCGACGCCGAGGAGACATATGGCGGCACCGATGAGGTCGTAGCGGTCGGGTCGGAAGCCGTCGAAGACGATGCCCCAGGCGAGGCTACCGACGACGAAGACCCCTCCGTAGGCGGCGAGGATGCGTCCGAAGTGCAGGCTGGGTTGGAAGGCGGCGAAGAACCCGTAGAGGCCGAGGGCTATGACTCCGGCTCCGATGTAGATGAGCCCGCGTTTCTCTCGGAAGCCTTGCCAGATGAGCCAGGCGCCACCAATCTCGGCGACGGCGGCGAGGACGAAGAGCCCGATCGATCTCAGGATGGTCATGGCGCAGAACTGTACGGGTTGGCGTTCAGAGTCGGGTTTCGGCGTCTTCGAGGATGCTGGCCAGGCCGTAACCGCGAGTCTTGTCGTAGATCTGCTCGTCGTCGACCTGGATGGTGAACACGCCTCCGTGGCCTGACTTGAGCCGTATTCCGTCGATGCGGCGCCCGATCAGGCAGGCGGCGCCGAGGAGGATGGCCCTAAGTCTTTGAGCCATGAAGCCGACCAGTTCCAGCGCGACCTGATCGGCGGCCGGATCGACGACTGGAACCGTGTCCTCGCTCTGGGCATCCTCCGGCCCGGTGCCTTCGGGCTGCTCGCCGCTATCCAAAGTTTCGGCAACCTGGCCGCCTCCGGCATCGCTGGTGTGCTCTGGACTCTGGTCAGCCCCTCGCCGCCTTTGCCTTCGCCGCCGGCGCAATGGCCGTGGCTGTGGTCGGAGTTCTGGCCATCAGACGGCATGTGCCAGAGGCGAGGTCATCGTCGTAAGGCGCCTACCCGGCTTCTCTAAGTCCTGACATGGTTTTAGGCTGGATCCTGGCGATGGAGCTCGCCTTAACCGCCTCAGTGGCTGATGGCTCCTACCGAGAGATCATCAGCCATGGCCCCATCATTTCCGCTCTCCAAGTCCCTCACCTCCGTCCGTCACAGGACCGGCGGATGGCATTCGGCGGCCGCGGTCGCCGGCGGCGGTCTGGTGGGCTCGGCTGCCCGCACCGGGATCGGAGTCTGGATTCCAACATTGGAAGCAGGGTTCCCAACCGGGGTGGTGTTGATCAATCTGACCGGGTCGCTCTTCCTCGGCTTCTACCTGGCACGCAGAGAGCGGGCTATCAGCAGGCGAACCTCCCTCCAATTCTGGGCCATCGGGATGCTCGGATCTTTCACCACCTTTTCCACCTTCAGCGTCGACCTGCTTCAGCTGCTGGCGGCGGGGCGACCTCTCACCGCCGCCAGCTACCTTGGAGTCTCCATCCTCGGCGGTTTAGGCCTGGCTCTCGCCGGCCAGCGGATCGGAGCCACCATCTCATGACGATCGTCGCCGTCTCAATCGCCGGAGCAGCCGGAGCAGTCTGCCGCTACTTGATCTCTGGATGGGTCCAGAACGCCGTCCGCTCCGACTTCCCGGTGGGAACCCTCACCGTCAACGTCGGTGGTTCGTTCGGGCTGGGTCTGATCGTCGGAACCGGACCTCTCGACTCGACCCTCATCCTCTTCGCCGTCGGGTTCCTCGCTGGGTTCACCACTTTCTCCACCTGGATGATCGAAACCATCCGCCTCGGCCACCGATCTCCTCGAACCC
>CAZLEQ010000033.1:0-27889 GCA_964558575.1 uncultured Acidimicrobiaceae bacterium
CCGGCATTATGCGCTGCCCCTGAGCACCCAAGGGTTGGAGAGGGCCTCGAACTCCGGCGAGTTCTGGCTGTAGGCAGCCCCCAGCTGCTTTCCTGCGCGTCGCTTTGCCGTCCGACTGTTGGCTCGGAGGCCACTATCCGAAGGGAGGGCCGAATATCAACCGGCCTCCGACCTCGGTGGGGGCTTCCTTGACTCGGACTCTTCGCCGAGACGGGTCACCCGTCCGGTTCGCAACGCCAAAGCCTCTCCGAACCTGAACCGTGACCAACCGAGGAACCACACCAGGGTTTCGTGGTCGCCGCAGTGGTGGCGAGCTTCCGGAGCTCCTCAGCGGTGAGAGACAGCTGAATCCGTGACCGCATCGCAGGCGCCTTGGCTCTCTCCGTGGGTTGGTGACGAGTAGGCCGTCATCGACGGCCTGGTCGGGAATCTGTGCGAGGGCTCGGCGGTGGTTGAAGAGGGTGGACGGGGCAAGGCCTTCCTCGCTCATCGCCGCCAGCTTTGGAGGGGCTTACGCGCTGGCCTGATGATCCCATCGAGTTGTTCCCTGTCTGTTGCACCGGTGTTGCACAAGCTGTGAAACAGTTGGAGATCGCCGACCTCGATAACACTTAGAAAAACGAGGTGTCACCAGGAGAAATACGCCTTATCCGCGCCTCACCGAGTCTCACGACCATGGACCTCATCCTTTTCGGGGATGCGCGCGAGAACCTTTTTCCAGGTCACAACGGGTCCGGCAACGGGGCTATAAGTCCGAGGTATTCCCCCTGGTCAAAGGCAGTGTCTGAGTCTTCCCAGGTCGGTGAATTGTGGGCCCACGTGGACTTGAACCACGGACCTCATCCTTATCAGGGATGCGCTCTAACCGGGCTGAGCTATGGGCCCCGACTGGTAGTCAAGGACGGGAGATTCTATCGGGATCACCAAGCTTCGGGAAAGTCGAGTTAGACGCTGCTCCTGACTGCTCAAGGCTATGAAGTTCCCCACGCCAGCAGCTGCCCGATCCCTGCCTCTAAAGCGAGCCCGAGGGTCGGCCCCCAGAGGAACAGAGTCGGTACCGCCGTCTCGGCGAGCAGGTTCTGGGTCAGGGACAGGGCGGCGCGGCGTGGACCACCGCCTCGATGAGGTCGCCGGCGTTGCTCATCTTGACGCACGAGAGCCAGGTACCAATCGAGAAGCGAAGCTGGGACTCTCTCGGCATCGAGGATCTTGCGGTGACCATCTGACTCACAGATCGGGATGGTCGAGCTCAGCGGCAAGGTCCGACCATCGCTCACTTCTGGTCAGTCCACGTCCGCGTCCACCACTGTCACCCCCCGAGAGAGCACCGTCGGAAGGAAGACGGCAAGAGGCCTGAGACCATTATCTGCACCGGACTGGCCTTCACTCCCGAGGGTCCCGGGCAGGCCGGTTCGACTACACCGAGTTCACCGGGACCGATCGCGCCGGCCTCAACCTGCTCGCAAATCCGGGTAATTCAGATGTCCCACGTGGTTGCGGCCATCCAGATCCAGGCCCGCCCCGAAGGATCGAGCCTTTGAGTATTTCTGGAGAGGGTCTGGGTCGGATCTGGAGCAGGCATCCATACGTTGCGGGCAAGACATGGCAACAGCCATGTGAAGGCGACAAGCAAGGAGAAGCCGATGTCGCAACTCAGAGCCGTACAACACCCGGCACGGATCACGGAGAGACGACTCTCTCCCAGGACGGTCGGGATGATCGCCGGAGCGAGTCTCATTGCCGCTGTCGCTCTCGCCGCACTGGTATCGAACAACGAGCCACAGGCGTCGTCGACGGTTACCACGGGCGGGTGGGCACAAGAGGAGTTCATCCGTGTCAACACAATTGCCATCCCCGCCCTGGTGCCCATCGAGGCAGCGCTCGGAGGCGATAACGACGCGTTCCTCGAGTGGAACACAACCGCCCTGGAATATGCTACGCCCCAATACACCGAGCCAGTGAGGGGCCCGCGTTAGCCACCGGGAGCGATGGGGACGAGCGTGTCGATGCTGACTTCCAGTAGCCCTCGGCACGCTCGACGTCCTGGTGGACAGTGGATGCACGTCCGGGGGTGACAACCGAAACGGTCCCCTGGACATCGGCCGTCTGGATCCCGATATCACACGATGCGACTGATGGCTGCGGGCTTCTCTTGTGCAGCCATCTCGGCTCTGGGGGCCCTATAGGGCTGGATTCCAGCCTTCTATTTCGCTCGTCGCCGCCTGAGTGGGGCTTCATGCCGCCGAGCAGAGACGCCGGCCCGGGTCGATACTGCGGACGCTTTCTCGTCGACACCACCGCCCTCATCTCGGCTCTCGCCATCATCGCCCCCCGCCGCCCCGGGGCGGGGGCCGCATCATCGCCATCTTCACGGCTGCGGTTCACGAACTGTCGTTGCCGGTCCTCCGACTTTCGACGAAGAGGTCGCGTTGGGGGATGTCGGCTCCAAGGGCCCGCGCGACCGACCGGACGTCGTTAGATTGATCCATTCGAGGAACGACGAAGTGGAATCTTGGGGTGGATCGATCGTGGGCAGGCGGAAGAGCGACCAGTGACTGACCCGGGTGAGATGACAACCGAGGGTGGCGACGAGTTCGTCGCCGAGAGTGACCTCGCCGAGGCGGTCGAGCGGGCCCGAGCGGCTGGTGAACCAACGCTGATCTTGGTCGAGTCCGAGTCCGGGATGGCCGGCTCGGTGCTCGATCTGATCCCGAGCACGTCCCAACCCCTTCACCGCGCCATCGCCTGCGAGCCGACCAAGGCGAAGGTCGGTGGTATCGCCGACCAGTTGCAGTTGGACACGCTCGGTCGGGCCGCGGTCGTCGTCGAGTGCACCCAGTGGGCGGACCCCACCTCTCTTGGTCGGCTGCAGCGTCTGATGGCCGACGGTGCCGCCCCGTTCATCGTGTTGGCCCATGAGCCCCTCGCACCCGAAGACGCCTGGTGGCTCGAGAAGTTGGCTGTGGCCGCCCTCTCGCGTGGCTCGGTGATTCGTACACGAGTACAGGAGGTCAGCGACACCGAGATGGAGCCGATCACCGACGACGCCGACCGTGATCTCGTTCTGGCCACGACGTTGGTGGCTCAGCCGATCGGTGTCCCAATCGCGGCGCAACTCCTCGGCGTCGACGAAGCAGAGGCATTGCGAAGAGCCGAAGGGCTCGTCGCTCGGCGATTCTTGGCGGAGACCAGGAACGGATTCACCGCCACCGCCGCGGGGCGTATGGTCGACGTCGGCGAAGCCCGCCGGGGGCGTCTCGCCACTCGTCTCGCCAACGTCTTGGAGGAGTTCGGAGAGGACCCTGGCGTGGTGGGAAGTTTGCAGATGGCGGCCGGAGATGCCGCCGCTGCCTACCCCAAACTACGGGGGGCAGCTGCGGCGGCTCAGGAGCGAGGAGCATCCGGCGAGGCGTTCCATTTGGCCAGTGCAGCCCTCTCTGCGGCTGAGGAGGCGTCTTCGGGGTCCCCGGGCGAACTGGGAGATCTCCACTTGGTGTGCGGCCGATATCTCAGAGCCGCAGGTCGATCGGAAGCCGCGGAGGAGCACCTCGATGCGGCGGTCTCGCTTCTCGAGGGCACCGAACTGATCGATGCCCTCGGATTCGCCGCTGCGGTGGCTGACGATCGCCAGCATCCCCAGGACGCCGAGAGGATTCTCGCGATGGCGGAGTGGGAGGCGGTGAGCCAGGGTGAGCTGGCCAAGCTCGGTTCACTGGCCAGTTTTCGTGCCAGAGCCCTCAACAGGATCGGATTCGCCGCCGAGTCCGACGTGGTCTTGTCGAAGGCGATGACAACCATCGAAGAGCACGCCGCGCCGATCCAGCAGTTCTTCGCCCGTCAGAACCGTGCCTGGATCCTGTTCGATCGGGGCGAGATGGCGAGGGCCGAGTTGGAGTTCACCCATCTTCGCGACCACACCGACTCCACCGATCTCGCCGGTCTTGCCGACAAGGAGGCATGTCGAGCGCGGGCTCTGTTCGGGACCGGCAGGCCAGCTGAGGCGATGGCTGCCGTCGACGAGGCCCGCCGGTTGGCGGAGCAGGCCGAAGTTCAGGCCCCCCTGTTTCTCGCCGACCTCGCCTTGACCGAAGGAGGCCTGCTCTACGGACGCCCTGAGGATGCGTTGCAGGCGGCCGACCGGGTTTGGGATCTTGTCGAGCGGCAACTGCCCGCCTGGAGAAACGTAGTCAGGTCGAGTCGCGCCCGGGCTCTGTTGGCGCTGGGGCGACACGACGAAGCGGCGGAGGAGGTCCGGGCAGCGCTCGAGGCGACTCCAGCCGGCTCGAACGGGTGGAGGTGGCGGAGCCGATGCCATGCGATCGAGATCGAAGTCGATGCCGCCGCGGGAGGTGGCTTCCGAAAACGCGAGGCCGAGGACCTGGCCGATCTGTTCCTTCAGTCCGAGTACTACGGATGGGCGGCGGAGCTCACCTGTGTGATCGCCGAGCAGATCGATGACGACGAGGCGGCCAGAGAAGCGATGGTCCTGGCCCTTCAGGTGGGCAACCCCATGCTCGCAGCACGCGCCGCTCACGCCGGTGACTTGTGGAAGGAGTCGGGCACGGCTCCGGTGATCAGGGCGATCCGGGCGACGGAGCAGCGTCTCCCCGACGACTGGGACGACGAGTGGAGGCAGTTGCCCCAGGTGGCGGCGGCCCTGGCCGCCCCCGAGCCGGTGGAAGACGACACCGGAGCGGAGAACGTCGAGGTCCTGGAAGCTGCCCTACGCAGGGCGGGTCTCTCCTCCGCCGACACCATCCTCAGCCCGGCACAGCGTCGCAGCAAGGGTCTCGTACGGCACCGACCCCGACGACGGAGTCTGGCGCAACTGGTGGCCGCCGCCCTCGGCGTCGTCGTCCTCGCCGGAGCCACTTCGTTCGCTGTCGCCCAGATGATGGACCAGGACGAGACGCCTACCACCGTGGTGGTTGAGGTCACTCCCGACACCACCGTGCCGCCGCCGCTCACCGTGGAGGAGACTCAGATCGATGTGCCTGTCGACCGGCTCTTCGCCCCTGGCTCCGTGCCCGATCGAGGTGATAACGGAAGGTCGGGCTTTGTCGATGTCACTGGTCCCCGTGTTGTCAACGGCTACTACTGGATCGTATCGACTGCGGACGCGATTACGGCCACACCCATCGCTCACGGGAACAACCTGCTGGTGGGGGGATCCGACGGGGTGTTCCGCGCCATCGACCTCACTATTGGTCGGGTTCAGTGGACTCTGCCTCCCGGTGCGCCGATCGCCACTTCGGCTGGCATCGGAACGGCGAGCCTCGGCGAGGGGCGCAACCCCGGGCTGGTGGTGGTGGTTAGCGACGATGGTGTGGTCCGCGCCCGGGACGCCATCAGCGTCGCTCAGGGCCAGGAGTGGTCACCACCGGCGCGGCTGGGAGACTCGATCGAGTCGTCCCCGGTAATCACAGATGGGGTGGCTTACGTGGCCACCACAGGCGGCGTGATCCACGCCCTCGACCTGGCCTCCGGCAACGAGATCTGGCGTTACCCGCAGGCAGAGGAAGAGCGACTGGGCGCCGTCACTGCCGGTCTCGCCCTCCACGACGGGATCCTCTACGTCGGCACCGAGACCGGGACGCTCCACCTGATCAACGTCGATGGCACTCTCCACTGCGAGGCGCCTGTCGATGGGCCGATCACCGTCAACCCGATCGTTGTCGGCGATACCGCCTTTATCAGTACCGGGAACTTCATCAAGCTGCTCCCCGCGGGCGTGTGCGAAGTGCCTATTACCGAGTCGGTTCAGTTTCTTAGTGAGAGCGTTGTCGACGTGGCCCCCGCCGTCGTCGGCGACCTGATGTATGTTCCGAACCAACAATTCCTCAACGCCATCAACCTAAACGCCGTAGGGACTGCGGTGAGTAGCCCCGACGAGGTCCACCATTGGAGCCCGGGCCAGGTGAATGCCGATGCCAAGATCTCCACCCCTCCGGTGGTCACCCGTGACGCCGTCTACTTCGGCACCGAGTCGGGACGGGTCTATGCGTTCGACGCCGACACGGGTGAGTTTCTCTGGGGTTTCCAGACGGGCAACTTCGTGCGTGCTTCTCCCGTGGTCATCGAAGGCGCCGTCTACATCGCCAGCGGCGACGGCAACATCTACGCCGTCGGTCCCGAGGAATAGCATGGCTCAGGGGAGCACCAGGAGCAGGTCGCCGAACTCGTGCCACAAGTAGTGGCGGGCTACGGCCTCGTCGTAGACGTCGCGCAGTTGAGGCCGGGGGAGCAGCGACTCGAGCAATTCGAGATGCGATGAGCGGGGCTCGTGCCATCCGGTGAGCAGCCCATCCACGGCGCCCGGGGGACGGGCCGGAGTGATGACGACCTCGGTGGTGCCCCGGCCCGGATGGAGGCCGCCCATATCATCGGCCACCGTCTCCAGGGCACGGACCACTGTGGTTCCCACCGCGATCAGCCGTCCCCCAAAAGAGCGCACCGAGTTCATCAAGGCCGCACTCGGCAGGGAGACCTCGAAGCGCTCCTCGCCCGGGGTTTCCCCGGTCTCATAAGACGACACCCCGGCGTGGAGGACGACCGGGATCACGGTGATCCCGGATGAGATCAGGTTTGTGACCACCTCCGCAGTGAACGGTCGGGCAGCACTGGGCATCTCGGCTGAGCCGGGATGAGTGGCAAACACAGTCTGATGTGCTTCGAGCGGCCAATCCGCTGCCGTTCCGTAGCGCACCGGGTGCCCATGCCGCGCGAGGTATTCCGTCATCTCCTCGGCGCCGTCGAAGGCGGCAACCCACAGACGCGGCGTGCGCGGGTTTCTCGCCAGTAGTTGAAGAGTGGCGACACCCGGCATGCGCAGGGTCTGGGGTACGAGGTCCGGACCTTGCTCGGTTCCTCCCGAGGTTCGGAGTGAGCGAATTTCGACCTGCCACAGTCCTCCGGCGGCCGGGCCGGCGATGTGGGCTTTGAGCGGAGTCCCGTCCTCGGCGATCACGTCGACGGCGGCCGGGACCGTCGCCGACGTGTTGACCACCAGGGCATCGCCAGGCTTCAGGTAGGAGGCCAGATTTGGGAAGCGGTCATCGACGAGGATCCCGGAGCTGCGGTGCGCCACCATCATCCGGACATCGTCACGCCCGGAGCCTCTCTCCTCGGCAGGAGCCGTCGCAATCTGTGACGGGGAGAGGCTGAATGTGAACGGGGCGTCGAGGAGGGTCATGCGCTGAGGAGGGCGTCCCCCACACGGTAGGCCCCCGACCCGGGTCTCCCTTCGACCAGGGCGAGAAGGGCGGGAACGCTCAGCTCAGGGTCGGGTCGGTCGGAGATGTCCTCGCCGGGAAAAGCCTCCTGGTGCATGCGGGTGTTCATGTCCCCGGGATCGAATCGGTACACCGACACCTCCGACTCCTCGACGGCGAGGATGTCGGTCATGTGGTTGAGCGCCGCTTTGGACGATCCGTACCCACCCCACCCCTCGTATGCCTCGGTCCCCGCATCGGAGGTGACGTTGACGATGGCCCCGTGGCGTCGTCTCAGCAGCGGGAGAGCAGTCTGGATCAGGGCCAGGGGAGCGATGACGTTCACCTCGTAGACGCGTCGCAGCGCATCGAGGGGGTAGTCGTGCAGTCTCGGCCGCGGACTCGGCCCCAGAGTCGAGGCATTGTTGACCAGCAGGTCGAGCCCTCCCATCGCATGGGCGGTCTCGGCGAGGCTTCTGCGATGCGCGGGGTCGGTCACGTCTCCGGGCATGGCGAGCACCTCCTCCCCCAAACCGGCGGCGAGGTCCTCGCCTTTGCGAGCGTCGGCGATCACCACCCACCCCCGTCCCACCAGGGCCCGAGCGGTCGCCAGGCCCAGGCCTCGTGACCCTCCGCTGACGATGGCTACCTGTCCGTGAGTACCAGTCATGGTCCTAGAAACTACAAGTTCAAGTTAAGTTCATGTCAAGACGAGAGTCCCGATCGAGGGAATGAGATGATGTGCCGGTCGGCTACGGTCTCCTCGCCATGATCGAGTTCCTCGACCTGTACGACATAGCTCTCCTGGTCATGGGTCTGGCAGCGCTCGGCGTGGTGGGTCTGCCACGGCTCCTGGCGGACCGACCGCTCTCGTATCCGATCATCTATGTGATCGGTGGAATGCTCCTCTTCTCGTTGCCTCTCGGGTTCGATGGCCCGAACCCGATTCGGTTCAGCGACGCCACGGAGAGGTTGACCGAGCTCGGCGTCATCGTGGCCCTGATGGGGGCCGGCATCGGCATCTCCCGTCCGTTCAGTTGGCGGGGATGGCGAACCACCTGGCAGCTCCTCGGCATCACCATGCCGTTGACGATCGCGGCAGTCGCCTTGGTCGGATGGGGAGCGTTGGGCTTGGCACCGGCGGCGGCAGTCCTCCTGGGAGCCGTGCTGGCTCCGACCGATCCGGTCCTGGCCTCCGATGTCCAGGTCGTAGGGCCGGAGGCAGAGGAAGAGGACGAGGTCCGCTTCTCACTGACCTCCGAGGCCGGCCTCAACGACGGACTCGCCTTCCCCTTCGCCAACCTGGCCGTTCTCATGGCCATCGCAGGGGTCTCCCCAGGCAACTGGTGGGCCGACTTCCTCTTCGTCGAGGTGCTCTACAAACTGACCGTGGGCACCGTGACCGGATTGGTGGTGGGGCGGCTATTGGCGTTCGCCATCTTCGGCCGGGGTTCGCCACTGACGCAGACGATGGACGGGATGGTGGCTCTCGCCGCCACACTCATCGCCTTCGCCGGAGCGGAGGTGGCAGGCGGGTATGGCTTCCTGGCGGTGTTCGTTGCCGCGGTGATGATCCGGCGCTCTGAGCGCCAGCATGAGTATCACCAGGTGATGCATGACTTCGTCGGACAGATCGAGCGGCTGGTCACCGCGGTCCTGCTGATCCTCTTCGGTGGTGCCATCACCACCGGGTTGCTCAATGCATTGGAGTGGTCCGACATTCTCGCCGCGGTGACGATCGTTCTCGTGATCCGACCGGTCACCGGCTGGCTCGGACTGTTCCGAACCAGCGCGGGGCGACTGGAGCGTGTAGCCATCGCCTTCTTCGGGATCCGGGGCGTAGGGTCGTTCTACTACCTGTCCCACTCCTTGAACCAGGTCGGGTTCAGTGACATCGATCGTCTCTGGGCGATCGTGGGTCTGGTGGTGCTCATCTCGGTCGTGGTGCATGGAGTCACCGCCACGCCTGCCATGCGGCGGATCGATCGGTTGCGCTCGCGACACGGCTGAGCGGCCAAGTCTGTCCGAACGCGCCAGTATGGGTGCCATGGAGACATGGGATGCAATTCGCTCGAGACGCAACGTGCGCGAGTACGAGGACCGACCGATCGACGACGAGGACCTGACCCTCATCCTCGAGGCGGCGAGGAGGACGCCCTCTTCGAAGAACGAGCAGCGCTGGCACTTGGTGGTGGTTCGCGATCGACGGCGGCTGCAGCGGCTCTCTGCGATCTGGCGTGGGGCGAGGCACATCCCCGGATCGGCCGTCACCATCGCTCTCGTGGGTCCCGACCCCGACGAGGCACGGGTCAGGGAGTCGATCGCCTACGACATGGGCCAGGTGACGATGAGCATCATGCTCGCCGCCGCCGACCTGGGCATCGGGAGCGGGCACTCTTCCGCCCATGACTTGGAGGTCGGCCGTGAGGTGCTCGAGTTGCCTGACGGCTATCGGGTGTGGTGGCTGATCGGTCTCGGGTATCCAGTGGACCGGCCGTTGCGGCCGATCCGCCAACCGGATCGGCGGACACTCGACGATCTGGTTCACCACGAAACCTGGTGAGGGCTCACTCCGGGACACCTGGGCCGGGCTCGCCGCCGCTGCATGGCGGAAGCGCATCCCTGCAGGCGATTCCAACCGTTGACAGACGGAGCGAAGACCCGCCGAGATACCACGTGGCTACGTCTCGACCTCGGTCCCCCTGAGGGTGGCATCTCTAGCCCTGCCTATTCGGAGTGTCTCGGCAACCAGGGCCTCCATCTCCTCGGCCTCGGTCCTGAAATTGACGATGCAAGACCGGATGGCGAACCGTCCACCGACCACTGCGTTCGACGGATACACCCGACCGCCGAATTCGACCTCGAACATGATCTGCTCGTTCAGCTCATTCAGATAGGGCTCGGCTCCAGCATCACCGGCAAGATCGGCAGGCACGTACCGGAAGGTGACTATCGAAAGGCGCTGCGGCGATACGACCTCCAATTCCGGTTCCGCCTCCACGAGACGTTGCAGGTAACGAGTCAGTTCGACGTCGTGAGCGATCCGCCGTTCGTACGCATCCCACCCGTGAGCGAGAAGCGAGACCCATATCTTGAAGGCCGAGAAATGGCGGGAGAAGCTCGGGCTCATGAGTGCCAGGTCCGCTCCCCAGCCGGTCTTCTCCGTCTCCTCGACCACATAGGAGGCATGAAGGCCAAATGCCTCGACCAGTATTCGAGGATCTGCAACGATCACACATGCTCCTGCCAGCGGCGTGTACAGCCACTTGTGTGGATCGAAGCCAAGGGAGTCGGCTCTCTCCAGACCGGAGAACAGGTGTCGCATCGAGTCGGTCAGGGCGGCGGCTCCCCCGTATGCGGCGTCGACATGGAACCAGAGGTCGTATGCGTCGCACAGGTCAGCGATTTCCTCGAGAGGGTCGATCGATCCGGTCCCGGTGGTACCGGCCGTTGCCACGACGGCGATCGGTCGGTGTCCCGCGGCGAGATCGATCTCTATCGCTTCCCGAAGAGCACCGACATCCATCCTCATGTCCGAGTCGACCGCGATCTGAGTAACCCCTGCCCTGCCCAAGCCGGCGATCTCGGCCGCCCGGTCGACGGTCACGTGAGTCTCGGTCGACGAGTAGACCTTCAGCTGCGGGCCGCCGGCGAGGCCCGACTCCCGGACATCCCAGCCGGCTTTCGACAGTCGGGCCAGCTGGATGCCGACCATGTTGGCCGCGGCACCACCCGAGGCAATGAACCCGCCACCCCCGTCGATGCCCAACTTGTGGGCGAACCACTCGACCATGAGCTGTTCGATCTCGGTAGCGGCCGGCCCAAGACGCCAGCCTCCGGTGTTCTGGTTCAACCCCGCGGCGAGGAGGTCGGCAACAGCCCCGGGCACCGTCCCGGCCCCGCTGACGTAGGCAACGAACCCTGGATGCCCCGGATACATCGAGTGTTCGAACATCAACGACCGAAGGTGCCGTTCGAGCTCCTCATCGGACAGCGGCTCCCTAGGGATGTCGATGGTCACCGCAGCCCGCACCTCGGTGCTGGTCTCATGTCGCGCCACCGGCAGTCCCCCTTGGAATCCGCGGAGGAGCTCGGCCCACAATGAAACAGCTCTGTCGGCGAAGGCAACGGCCCTTTCCGGGGACCAAGCGAGATCGGTCACTGGCTCAGGACGTCGCGATTCCACCCGGGCAAGCTACACGAGCTGCACTCGATCTCGTTGACTGCGATTTCGCTGCGGTTGCCGCTCTCGAGCTCTGCTTGCTGCCAGCCGAGGCAACCGGCTATGAGGCCATCTCGGCCCGGTCAGACTCCAGACAAGTCGGCTGTGCTAATCCTTTCTCCGAACACGGAGGTGGAGTTGCGAATACCACGCCCGGACAATGTGGTCATCTCGGCGATCCTGCGATCGCCGCTGCACCCGCTGTTGAGCGGAATGGTGGTCCTGCTCCGTTATCGGGGCCGACGTAGTGGTCGTAGATACACGATTCCGGTCCAGTACATCGAGCATGACGAACGTGTCGTGGTGGCAGCATTCGCCGCCGACAGGAAGCAGTGGTGGCGGAACGTTCAGGAAGGGCCGGAGGTGGAGGTGCTCCATAGGGGGCGATGGCGGAGCGCCAGAGCGGAAGTAGTCGAGGGAGATGCCTCCCTGGTGCGCTTGTACGTCGAGCGATTCAAGTGGGCCAGCGGCCAGCTCGGACCGGAGAACATCTTCGTTATCCTCGACATGGAAGCGGAACCCGCAGGCGGGGCGTAGGTCGGACGGATGCGGCCAGGCGGCCTAAGACCAGAACTCATCGTGGGCCTTGGGGTCGCCCAGATACTCCCAGAACTCGATGACCCTTCCGTCCTCGAACCGAAAGACGTGAACCTGGCGGTCCTCGAATCGGTTGTCTCCTCTCTGCGCCCGAATCGTGACGAGGACCATGCCGTATTCGTCGTTGGCGAAGAGAGCATGGACCTCACGGGAGGTGGTTCCTCCCGCCACCTCATCGGAGTCCTCCAGCATTCCCAACACCTCGTCCGGACCAAGCAGATCGCCGCCTCGTGCGTGCCAGACGACTTCAGCGTGGATCATCTCTCGTAGCGACTCCACCTGTCCTTCGTTACGCAGCCCATAGGCCTGCCGGAGAAGATCTTCGGTCGGATGCATCGTGTCTCTAGATCTCTGTCATCCTGTCGCCGCCGGACCATAGACGGCAACGGCCTGCCCGAGCGGCTGCGGCCGCGTTCCCTTTGCTAGTGGGCGGGTCTCGTGGTGGATCACGATGCAGCCTGGTTTGGAATCGGGACCAGAGCACACTTCAGAATCGCCACCTGAGCTACGAGCTCTTTCTTCCGGCCAGCCATCCAGAGAGGAAAGCCCCCAGGACGATCACGCCTGACGGCTCCCGCTGACCACCCTGGTAATGAGGGGTCCCCTCGTGGTCTGAGTCGGACTCGTCGATTGCCGCTGCCGCCGAAGGCGGATTGCGTTGGGCCGCCCACGCCTGTGTGAATTCGGCTCCGTATAAGAGCAGTAGAGCCGAGAAATAGATCCAAACCAATACAACGATCAAGGATCCAGCGGCGCCGTACGCAGATCCGACGTCACTGGCTCCCAGGTATACCCCGATGCCGAATTTCCCGGCGACGAAGAGGAGGGCGGTGATCGCCGCCCCTGCCCAAACGTCTTTCCAACCGATCTCGACGTCGGGCAAGTATTTGAAGATGAGGGCGAAGAGCACTGTGATCACCACTAGCGAGGTGACCAGGTCGAGGGCGACGAGGAATGGTGCCATAGCCTGAATCTGCGACGCCATATCGACGAGTGCACCGACCGCGGCACTCACCGCCAGGGAGACCAGCAGGAGGAACCCGGCACCCAAGACCGCAGCTAGTGACAGCAATCGCGAACGGAAGAACCTCAATATCCCCCCGACCTTTTGGGTTTCGACATTCCATACGGTGTTGAGGGCGTCTTGGAGTTGGCCAAAGACTCCGGTCGCACCAAGCAGGAGCACCCCGAACCCGATGATCACCGCTCCGCCGGTCCCGGTTGTCTGTTGCGCCTCGACGACAGCTTCTCCGAGAAGACGCGCAGAGTCAGCTCCGATCAGACCAGCGATCTGGTCGACCATCCTGTCCCTGACTGCATCTGCGCCGTAGACGAGGCCGGCGATCCCGATGAGCAACACCAGGAGTGGCGGCAACGAGAAGGCGGTGTAGTAGGAGAGAGCAGCGGCGAGACGTGGGGCCTTGTCCTCGACCCACTCCCTCCCCGCTTGGATCAGCAGATCGAGCAACCGATGCATGGCCGATCATCTATTCCCGGTCAGGGGCCTGGTCCAAACCCACATTGGCCAGGACATGATGACCTAGGCCAGGATCTGGCCTGCCCAGCGCGCCTCGACCACGCAGGTGGGCAAAAAACCTAAACTGGCTGTCGCGCCTCAGGCACGAGGGTGTACGCGACCGTGTCCGGCATCCCCTTGAGCGCAATTGGGCCTTGGGGCTCGAAAACCAAGCCGTCGCCGGCTGCGTCGACCACTCGTTGTGAGACCAGGATCCCTCCTGGCTTGGCGGCACCTTGTAGTCGACTCGCCAGGTTGACGTCCTCTCCCCACAGGTCGAACGCAAACCGCTTGGTCCCGATCACCCCACCGATGGATGGGCCGGAGCTGATCCCGATGCGGGTAAGAAAGTCGGTCTCGAGCAACCGATTTATTTCGGTGACCGAAGCGAGCATGTCGATGGCGAGGCGACAGGCTGCAGCAGCGTGCCCGCTCATTGGCTCGGGCACGCCAAATGTCACCATGTAGCCGTCCCCGAGCGTCTTGATCTTCTCTCCGCCGTGAACAGAGACCAGTTCGTCGAAACGGGAGAAGACCGTGTTGAGCTCGGCGAGCAGCTGCTCAGGGGAGATCGAGTGGGCGTGCGCGGTGAAGCCGACCAGATCGGCGAAGAGGATCGTGGACTCGTCGTAGTTGTCGACAATCCAGCCTGATGATGATGTCTGAAGCCGGTCCGCGATCGACTCGGGGAGCACATTGAGCAGCAAGGCTCGAGATCGTGCCTGCTCGTCATCGATTCGATTACGCAGCATGAGTGTGGCCAAGCCAGTGAGGAGCAACGTCGCAAGGAGGATGTCAACGATGACAAAGCCGGTGATCCCAGGGTGAGGCCGGTCTCGAAGCGACTGGAGAGTCGTTTCGAGGAGCACGAGCACGACTCCGCCGAGTCCATAGGTGCCGATGAGTGCGTAGGTGCTTTCTTGGTCGAGGTAAAGGGCGGCAACCACGCAGTTGGCAATGCCCCAGAGAACGAATGCGCCCGACCAGGCGTAGCCCCCCAGAGCGACGTGAATTGATAGCACGCTTACCAGACCGAACCAGACAACAAGATGAAGTGGCGGCTTGATCGACCCGGTCACCACGAAAAAGGCAAAGGCGCCCGCATAGACGACGAAGGTGAAAAGTCCTAGCCAGCCTGCCACCGGCTCGCCCAGAGTGAAGAAGACTGTGGAGAGGGCGCCGGTGTTGACCAGGGCAAGGGAACTGATGGCGAGGACGATCCTGGCGACGACAGAGGTATTCCCGCCCGTGGCGCCGATACCGGAGGCTTCGACAGCGCCCTCTATGTTTCGCAGAAAGCGAAGGGGGAGCATCCCCACGCGTTGAGAATCCAGTCTTGTCATTGCTCTTACCAGGCTGAGACTCAGCCCGCAATTGCTGAAGCCTCGTCGTGGTAGATGCCGATGGCCTCGTCGAGGCGGGTGAGCGTGAAGATCTGCTGGTAGTGGTCGCTGAGTCCGTAAGCCCTCAGCGAATGCCCTACTCGCTGTGCCCTGATCAGTGTGGTAACCAACAAACCGATGCCCCCACTGTTCATGTACTCGAGACCCTCGAAGTTGAGGATCACCGCTTTGGCGTCCTTCCCGGCCTTCTCGTGGGCCAGGCGTATCTGTTCCTCTGAGAGGGCTGTGATCTCACCCTGGACATCAATCACGCGGATACCGTCCGACACTTCCCTGATGTCCATTGTCGAGTTTGCGGTGGGCATTTCCTGCCTCCCCTTTCATTCCGCCCGGGTGGCGTCTTGGTAGATGTGGATGAAGTCGGCGAGACGTGTGATCTCGAAGACTTCCCTGTAGTGATCGGTCAGCCCCAACGCTCCGACCTGGCGATTCTCCGACCTGGCCACCGCCAGGACACCGACGATCACCGCGATCCCCGTGGAGTTGATGTAGTCCACATCGGAGAAGTCGAGCACGATTTCACCGGGACTCCTGGCCGCTTCGGCGAAGGCCGCCTCCATCTGCTCCTTGGCACCGCGGTTGATGGTCCCCTTGAGATCGACGACCGTTCCCTCGGCGGTAGCACGGACCGCTGTCTCAAATCCTTCGCCTGACATCAGGCCTCTCCTTCCCGGTTCATCACCAGTTCGACAATGTGCGAGCCGTTCTCGTTGGCTCTATTGACCTCATCGACCATCTTCCCGATCAGGAACAAACCCCACCCGCGGGGTGTCTGCTCCCCTGCGACCTTGGATTCGATGTCTGGAGTGGTGGCCTCCGGGATGTCCTTGTCGCCGCCCTGGTCGATCACCCTCACGATCAAACGGCGTTCGTCAGTCAACACCTCGACTTTGACCTCCAGGGCCGCGTTGTTCTCGTTCCCGTGCTCGATGGCGTTCATCACTGTCTCGCCGACGGCGGTCTTGAGCCGTTGGAGACGGGCGTTCTCGAAACCGAGCGCTTCGACAGCCGCCACGACCTTTTCGATAGCGACTCTTTCGTTGCCCTCGACACTCGCCACGCTGAACTCGGTGAGGAGTTGTTCGTTTCCGGCATCGTGGAATGCAACCGCGGAGTGTTCTGCTGAGGCCGTTCTGCGCACGACGACCAGGGTGATGTCGTCTTCCTGCTCCGCATCGGATCCGGTCCACTTCTCGAGATCTCCGACCAGGGTGTTGACCATGTCGTCGTTCTTCGAGCTGGCCGCCACCCGGCCCATCAGACGTGAGAACCCATACATCTCACCTTCGGCACTGTGCGCCTCAGTGATCCCGTCACTCGTCAGGACCATGAGGTCACCGCTCTCGAGACGGTACGTCTTGTCGTCGTAGCTCATGCCAGGCATGAGACCCAGCGGCATCCCGGTCGCCCTCAGCTCGATCACCCCATCGGCAGTCCTGACATATGGGAGGTTGTGACCAGCATTGGCGAAGACGACCTCACCGGCCGTGGTGTCGATAATGACGTAGAGACAGGTCATGAACATCGCCGGGGGGATCTCTGGGACCAGCGCGTCGTTGACATCGGCGAGCACTGCCGACGGGGAGTCGAGACGAAGTGCCGCTGCCCGGAGCATCGAGCGACAAGTGGCCATGACCAGCGCGGCGGGGACTCCCTTGTCGGTGACGTCGCCGATGATCACTCCGAGACGGGAATCACCTAGATCGATGAAGTCGTAGAAGTCGCCACCCACAGCGCGTGCCGGCCGATAGAAGGCATCGATGTTCCATCCGGCTATGGAGGGCAGTTCCTTTGGGAGCAGCGTCTGCTGGATCAATGCTGCCACCTGCAGCTCCTGTTGAATCCGCTCTCGCTCCTTGGCTTCGGCCTGCTGCTCACGTACCAGCTGTGCCACTTTCATGGCAGGAGCCACCTGAGCGGCGAGATTGCCAAGCAAACGTCGGTCGTCAGTCGAGTAGGGTTGATCGGACAGCCTCTGACCGAGGTAGAGGGCGCCGAGAAGCTCGCCTTGGCCTACGAGCGGCACGACCAGTTCGATCTCCGCCGCGCGCAGCTCGTCGATGGTCTCCGACTGGACTTCGAGCTTTGCCAGTTCGACAGGACCGCCGGTGGACAGGAGTACCGTCTCCAGTACGTCGCCGGGAGGTATCTCGATCGGATCGAGTGCCCGCGTCGACACCGGCTCCGCGACCGAGGCGGACTTTGGGGTCTGCTTGCCCTCTTCCGAGCGTCTTCTCAGAAACATCACTCCTGGATCCTTACCCGCAACCGTCCCGAAACCGTTACGAAATCCATGAATCTACCTCTGGGAGGCGGCAGCACCAAAGGTCGGAGCATGCACGAACCGTGTGGAGTGAACATATGAGCGCCAGGATGGCTGGCCAGCGCCTTGACTCATTCTCGCATTACTCGGTCATGTGCCCAAGCCAGCACAGGCTGGGCCAAGGTGGCGGCCAGGTTCGTCCAGCGCCTCGTGGATGACACGTACCAGTTGAGCCTCAGCCTGGTTCCCCGCGCGGTGGCAGTGAGGTGGTCGATTTGCTACGAAGGCTTGATCCACACGCCGACCGAACCAGGCTGCAGCGTCGTCGCCACGACATCGACCCAGCCCTCGATGACCTCGCTGGTCTCGACCCGGCTACGCAGCGAATCGCCTAACTCGTCCATCACACGTTCCGCGTCGTAGCGGGACCGATTGAAACGGCGGTCCACCCAATTCTGGACCCGTCTCCGCAGAGGATTGAATACCGCCGCCACCGCAAGGGTGGTCGTTGCAACCACCCACGGGGTTTCAAAACGCGATCCGGCCATGGTGGCCACAGCTGCAACGCCCAGACCGATAAGACCGACGACCATGGCATAGGTCACCGTGCGGGAGATGATCCGGTCGATGTCGTAGAGGCGATAACGCAGCACGGCGAAGATGATCGCCAGGGGGATGGCGGCGAGTGCTGCTGATAGCAGCCACCAGAATGTCCCATTGCTGTCGTCGAGCGTCGCCGCGATCAAATAGACAAGAGCAAAGAGACCGGTGGCGGTCAGGAGCCACTTGATCTGCTGTCGTTCATCAAGTCCGCCCCGCCGATAACGGGACACCATCGAGAAAACAGCAGGAATGGTCGAGACGAATCCGATGATGAAACCGGCATCGACAAAGCTGTATATATCGACCTGGCTGATCATCTCCACGTTGATGAGAGTCGGGAGGGGCAGGCCCCAGAGAAGGACCGCACCGACAATCGTCGAGACCAGCCCGGCCAGTGGAGCAGTCATTACCAGGCCCCACCATCCCACCGTCCTGCCCGTGGGGAACACCAGGATCAGCATGCTCACTCCGATCGGAAGCAGTGCACCGACCCAGGCGCCCAGCCAGGCTGAAAAGTAGTCACCCGGCAAGCCGCTTGTAGTCAACGAGTAGGCGCCGTAGCTGTTCCCGAACAGGTAGATCACCCAGGCGGAACCGGCACCAAGGGCCAGCGGTCCCACCAGATTGGTCGGAACCTTGATGGTCAAGATGGCGCCGACAATCACCCAACACAACGCGGCCGCCTGCACCCCGGCCATGGAATCGAAACTGTCGACAGATAGCGTGTACCAGGTGATGGCGAGCATCACCATTAGTGCGGCCCAGATGGCGACAACGACTAGAACCATCCGACTGCTCATCGTTGGTCCCTGACCCATATGCCGGCAGATACAGGCTGCATGGTGGACTCCACCACATTCAGCCAGCCCTCCGTCACCTGATCGGCGTCAACCTCATCACGCAGCGAACCGGCGAACTCGTCCATCACCAGTTGCGCGTCGTAGCGGGACCGGTTAAAACGACGGTCCACCCAGTCCTGGATCCTCCTCCGTAGCGGGTTGAACAGCGCCGCCACCGCCAATGTCGATCCTGCTACAAGCCAGGGGGTCTCGAATCGGGATCCGGCGACGGCAGCAACCCCGGCGACGCCCAGACCGAGGAGGCCGACGACCAGTGCGTACGAGACAGTTCGGGAGATGATCTTGTCAATCTCGTAGAGGCGATATCGAAGCACCGCCAGCGCTATCGAAGCTGGCACCACACCGATGGCGGTCCAGATGACCAAGTCCATGTTGGTGCCCAGGACCAGGGATGCACCTAGGGCCCCGACGAACAAAGCGAATCCGAAAGCGAACCATTTCAGCTGCTGTCGCTCCGCTCCGGCGGCGCGGACGAAGCGATGTCCCAGGGTGAGGAGCGAAATGAGACCCGTGAAGAGCAAGACGGCCTGACCGGCAACCTCACCGACCCAGTGCTCCAGGAACCCCCAGGAGCTGGCGGCGAGCTCGAGGCAGTCGTCACCGACACCCCCAGCCGGCCAGGAAACACAAGTTCGCTCGGCAAAGATCGTGCCTAACACCCCCACCATCGCAACGGCCAGCGCGATTCTGAGGACCCACTGCCCAAAGGCGTTGGCCGTCCTCCCCGTAGGAAACCACAGAGGGAGCAGGTTGAACAGGGTCAGGATGAAGAACACCCAACCGATCCCTTCGAACTGACTCCAGATGACAGCTCGGCTCATGTCACCGACCCGGAACGAGACGCTTGTCAGGGCCTGACCCGTGCCCATCATCGAGAAGGAGAGGCCAATTGCCAGCATCACGAAGCCAATCTTGTGCCTGGGTCGTCTCAGCACAAGAAGCAGCCCAACTCCCATTGTGACCAGGGCAAACACCAACTGTTGTACCACGACCGCCACCGGTTCGTCCGGGGCCGACACGAAGCTCACCCCACCCAGCAGAAAAGCCACGACAGTCATGGCGATTCCTCCGAGGCGACGTATCGAGTCTGGCGCCATCACTGCCTCACCCACACGCCTACAGATGCTGGCTGCAAAGTGGAGTCGACCACCCCGAGCCAACCCTGCACCACGTCTTCGGCGTCGACGCGATCGTGCAACGACCCGGCGAACTCGGATACCACACGCTCAGCGTCATACTTCGACCGGTTGAAACGACGATCGACCCAGACTTGCACCCTGCGCCGAACCGGGTTGAACAACGCCGCCAACCCCAAGGTGGTCGCCGCCACCACCCACGGAGTCTCGAACTGAGAACCGGCGATCGCGGCGACGCCAGCCACGGCGAGACCGAGGAACCCCACAACCAGCGCGTACGTCACCGTCCGCGAGATGATCCGGTCGATCTCGAAGAGGCGATAACGAGTCACAGCTATTCCAACTGAAACGGGGATTGCCACACCTCCGACGACCCAGAGGTAGATGGCGGCATTGTCCTCGGGAAGGAAGTTTCCCATGGCCAGAATGCCCACGAAAACCATTGCACCGAGCAAGAGCCAACGGTATTGATGCCGTTCAACACCGTCGCTGGCGCGCCAGCGACGCCCCAATGAGATCATGGCGACCAGGGTGACCCCGAGCACCAGCACGAATCCGCCAGTGACGAACCAGAGGACAACGCCGCTCAACCAGTCCGTGGCGAGAGGACTGGGCATACCGGTCGTTTCCATGGGTTCGGAGCTGACCAGAAAAGCGAAGAGCGCCACCGCGCCGAGGACTCCAAGGGCGACTGCGGTAACCCGCTCGAGACGCCCCTTGAGTCGGCCTGAAGGATAAATGAGCAGCAGCCAGATGATCCCTAGCCATGGGATGACTCCTAAGAGGACGTTGACCAGCTCCACCCAGACCCGGATTACCAGTGGACCGCTCGAGACATGGGCGAAGGCGAGGCAGAGAAAGCAGATTCCCCATGTCAGACCGATCCCCAACATTGTGGCCCCCACCCCGTTGCCAGGGCGTTTCCAGAGTATCAGTGCTCCTACAGGGGCCCAGACGACCCAAGTCACCGGCCATAACCGGTCGCCTCCCTCGAGCCCACCCCAGAGCGCGGCCGCGACCACTCCGACGGTGGAGAGCGCAACCGCAGCGACCAGCAGGGCCTTCCTCATGCCCGCACCCATACGCCTACCGCCGATGGCTGCATGGTCTCGCCCACGACCTCGACCCACCCGTTGACTACTTCGTCAGCGTCGACACGATCGCGCAATGAGCCGGCGAACTCATCCATCACCCGCTCGGCGTCGTATCGCGACCGGTTGAAGCGGCGATCGACCCAGACTTGCACCCACCGCCGCACCGGGTTGAACAAAGCCGCCACTCCCAGCGTGGTGGCCGCCACCACCCATGGGGTCTCGAACTGGGAGCCAGCGACGGCAGCCACCCCGGCTACGGCCAGACCGAGTAGTCCCACCACCAGCGCATAGGACACTGTCCGTGAGATGAGCCGGTCTATCTCATAGAGGCGATAGCGGAGGATGGCCACGGTCGCCGCCACCGGCATGGACAGAATCGCCATTTGAAACAGAGAGCTGAGCCACAAGGGAGAAGGCCGACCGGTCCACGCTTCGTAGGAGATCGTCCCGGTGAACGCGACTGCAAAGACCGCGCATGCCAGCAGGAACCATTTGAGCTGAAGTCGTTCCACGCCTCTGGCGCGGAGAAACCTCGTTATCAGGGATGCCAACGATGCCAAAAGGAAAACCGCGACGCCGATGAAGAGTGGACTCGATATCCAGCCAAACTCCGGATTCGGGACACGGTGGATACCGATCGGATTGGCCACATAGCCAATGCACCCTTGGGGCTCCGAAAACTCCGAGCACAGTTCTTCAGCAAACACATAGAGAACGAAGGCGAGCCCGATCAAGGCAAGTCCCAGCCATTGGACCCAGATCCATCGCGAAGTGGGTGGTCGTCCGGTGGGATACCAGAGAACCACCAACCCGACCGCGGCGAGCCAGGAGAGCCAGAACGCCCCACCGATCGCGTCGAAGACGAGTAGGCCCCGGTCGGCTAGCCCTCCGGTCACCCCTGACAGCAGGATGGATATCCCGACCAGGGCGAATACCCAGCCAACTCGGTTCGAGCCCGCCTTGCCGATGATCAGGGAACCAACAACGACGAAGATCAGTGATGCACCGATGACCACCAAGGACTCGACTTCGTTGAACGCGCTCCACCATCCGAGCGCCGCACCGAGGATGTACGCGATCAACGCCGTCGATGCCGCGATCAGAACGACTCGGGTGTGCAGGCCTGCCCGCTGACTGACCTCTCTCTCAGGATCGATCACAGCGAAACATTGCCATGACTTCGTTACGTAAGCGCAACGGAACCACCTCGGGCGCTGACCGTCACGAGGTTGCTGAGAACCGGTTGCCGTAACGCATAGACTATTTTGGAGGGGAGAGTCGTCGCATGCTCGAAATACGGTTGTTCGGGTCGCCGGAGGTGACCGTCGACTCGGCACACGTCGAGGTAGACACGCGCAAGGCCATTGCCATGCTCGCCTATCTCGCCATTGAGCACAGCGCCGACCGGGAGGCCCTCGCCGCGCTGTTCTGGGCGGACTCGTCGCCGGAACGAGCCAGGGCGACACTTCGTCGCACCCTTTCTGCTCTCCGTGGTGGGGTGGGCACCGATGTCATCGGAGCCGATCGCAACCGGGTGGAGCTGGTGACGCGGTTTCGCAGCGACGTCGACCAGTTCGACTCGGCCATCGAGGAGACCCGATCACACGGTCACGACGCCAACGAGGTGTGCGAGCGCTGCATCGCGCCTCTGAGTAGAGCCGCCGACCTCTATCGGGGCGACTTCCTCGGTGCATTTGCGGTCCGGGACGCCCCCGACTTCGAAGACTGGGCGCGCTCGATGACCGAGTCGTATCGACTCAGAGCTGGGGACGCCTATGCGCGACTCGCCATGGCTTTGGCAGGTACCGGTGAGTACAACGCAGCCATCGAGGCTGCCGGCAAATGGATCGACCTCGACGAGCTCCATGAGCCGGCTTATCGGCTTCTCATGCTGCTCTATGCCTGGGCTGGTGATCGCCCCGGAGCCATCCAGGCTTACCGGGACTGTGTGGCGGTACTCGATCGAGAGCTCGGTGTGCCACCACTCGAGGAGACCACCGAGCTCTTCGAGGCCATCCTCGATGAGGACTTACCACCAGCTCCAGCGGTGAAGCGACCGGTCCAGGTACATCGCCTCCAAGAACCCCCGAGCGCGGTGATCGGTCGTGGCGAGGAGATGAAGGAGCTACGACGGCTCATCGAGACCATCGCTCCACCCTGCAGGCTTGCGGTCATCTCCGGAGCCTCATGGATGGGAAAGAGCCGGATGATCGAGTACCTGGTTCAGGTCTGCAACGACCTTGACGTCCCTGTGGTGTCGGGCCGGGCGTTCAGTCCCGAGTCAAACCTCCCCTACGGGGTGGCAACCCAACTGCTCGACGGCCTGGTGTCGTCTTCCGATGGAGTTCAACAAGACCTCCCCGCTTGGGCGCTCACTGAGCTCGCCAAACTTGACCCGAAGCTCTTTCCCGGTGGCGGAGGGGAAGCCACAGGCAACTTCGGTGAGCTCCGCATCCGCGAGGCTTTTCTCGAGCTGGTCAAGGCTTGTGCCGGGAGCGGGCCGACGGTGTTGACCATCGACGATGCGCAATGGCTCGACGCCGCGTCGGCCAATCTCCTTTCTTATGTCTATCGGCGTGCCTCCAAGCAGCCGCTCCTCGTTGTCGTGACCACCCGCGAGGTGGGCGACCTGCATCCCGCCATGCGCGAGATCGCCGGCGAATTGGACAACACCGTGGAACTCGGTCCTCTCACCGCACCGAGCCTGGTCGACAGCTTCCCTGATACCGATCTAACGGCCATCGTCTCAGCCACCGGTGGCATACCACTCCTGGTCAAAGATGCGCTGGACTCCGACGGAGTCGTCAGCCCCGAGGCGGAGAGTGTGCAGAAGTACATGGAATCCCGGCGTCGCCGCCTTTCCGATCTCGCCTCGCAGGTCATGGCGGCCGCGGCGGTCCTCGACGGAATGTGCGACGCCCAACTGCTCCGTGACACCAGCGGACGCACCGAAGAGGAGGTCGTCGACGCGGTGGAGGAACTGATGTCGGCGGGGCTCCTTCGCGAGCACGAGGATGGCAGGCTGGGATTCACGCTCGACGTCCTGGAAGCGATGTCATACGAGTCCACCTCCTTGGTGCGACGACGTCTCCTCCACAAGCGCGCCGGGGAGGCGCTCATGGCCAAACCCAGGGTTCGCTCAGACGCCCGCCTGGCCACCGCGGCCGCCGCCCAGTTGCAGGCCGCCGGAAGCGAGGAGGCGGCCTCCTGGTACCAGCTGGCCGGTGACCTGGCCCGAGATGTCTACGCCAACGATGAGGCCGTTGCCTCATATGAGATGGCCATCGCCCTCGGTCATTCCGACGTCGGGCGGCTTCGTCTGGCCCTCGGTGAACTGGCCATGGACCGTGGCGAATATCAGACCGCCAAACAAGAGCTGCGTACCGCATCGTCGCAATGCACCGGAGCCGCCTTGGCTCTGGTCGAGCACAGAATCGGAAGCCTGAACCGTATCCTGGGACGGTTCGAATTGGCTGAGGAAAGCTTCGCCCGGGCCCGCGCCGACCACCCCAACCCTTCCGACCTCTATGCCGACTGGGCGCTACTCAAGCACCGGACAGGCAACACCGATACGGCAGTGTCATTGGCGGCCTCCGCCCTTGACGCGGCCCGGGGAGAGGGAGATCCGTTGCTCGTGGCCCGCGCATTGAACATCCTCGCCGTGGTCGATCCCGATCCGGAGCGGGCGTCCAGACACCTCGACGATGCCATGGAGATGGCTGCTTCTTCCGAGCCGGCCCGAATTGCCGCCCTGAACAACAAGGCGCACCTGGTGGCAGGCGGCGGAGACCTCGACCAAGCCATCGGTTTGGTCGAGGAGGCGGTCGCCTTGGCCGACCGTACCGGTTATCGCCACCATCAAGCGGCTCTCCTCAATCACCTCGCCGACCTCCACCACCAGGCGGGACGGGTCGCGGAGGCCGAAGAGTCCCTGACCCGTGCGGTCACTCTTTTTGCCGGCATCGATTCGGGTGACTGGGAACCGGAAGTCTGGCTCCTCAGCCAGTGGTGAGTCGTTCACGAGTCGGTACGGCGCACCTCTCCTTTCAAGCCGTGACCCCAATCCAGATGGCGATGAGTAGACGTCTGTTTGCCAGGATCGAAGGCGATCTGCTTATGAGGACACTGGCTCGTAGACTGATGTCAACAGTGGTTGTGCCGGTAGCTCTTTCGAATTCTGCACTGAATATGGTTTCATTTCGGCCTCCGAAAACCTCTTGCGGGGTTGTAGTGTCCGGCGCCTCGGCGGCGGGCGAAGGCGTTGGTGAAATCCTGGAACTGCTGGGCGATTGGGTCACGAGCTGGTGCGCCGCGTATGGGAATCCCTCCCGGAAGCGCCGCCCTTGGTCGTAGTCGACCGAGGTCGTTGAAGGCGTCGAGGTGGTCCTGGAGGAGCGTGGTATGTCACGCCGATGAGACAATCGGCAACATCGTCTGTCTTCACCTCCCCGCTCGCAGGCGCGCTCACCTATTCGCCTAGGACAACGAGATGCTCAGTTCGGCTTGCGCCAGCTCGTGGGCTGGGCATGGAACAGACCGAGGTGAAGGGCCTTCTTGAATATCTCGGCGGACTTCCAGTTGAGTCCCGCCGTGGCGGTCCGCTCGTTGATGTGTGGACGCCAAAGGCTATGTCGACCGCTCGCGCTTGGAGCTTCTGAATAGTTACGATCGAGTTGAACTGGTCGAACAACATCGTGCTGATCCGGAATTCCTTGATCAAGCTAAGAAGCTCTTCCTCGACCTGGATGTAGTCGACCGTGCCGTCGGGAAAGTCGGAGGGTTTCAAGACTTGAATGCGGTCGACGACGACATGTGGCCGGCGCTGATCCCAGACAAGGTGTCCGATCTAGATCGCACAGTTGGCCTCGGTCTTGCCTGGGTCGACATGGGCGACGTATGAGACCCCGGACTTTCTAGCCGTCAGATAGGACAACCGTCTGCCCTCGTACAATCCGAACCCGTCGCTGACTTTGTCTGGAAGCAGGTAGGCATTGATCGCGGAGGCGAACTGCGCCTCATATTCGATCTCAACGTTGCGTGGATCCCACAGTCTCCGTGCTTCGATATCGGCGCGAGTGGTCTTCGGCACGAGATCCGACGGGAAGTTCGGCTCCCCGGGCCACATTTCGAGACCGGCCGCTTCATCTGCGTACAGATAGAAACATGCACAAACAGGAGGGCGGCCCCCGGTGCCGCCCTCCTTGTCTCGAGCAATCAGCCGGTTAGTTGACCGGGACGGTCACCTGATCGACCTGAACCCCGTCCTCGTACAGGGTGAGTGTGGCCGTCGTGAAGTGAAGGTCCACTATCTCCGGTGTCCACTGGGGGTTGGGGCAGGTCGGTGTCGGGTCAAGCGGATCCGGGCTGTCAGTGGTGACGGTGAAGTTATACCGCCCGTTTCTCGGTGTCGGCAGCGGATCAGTGCTTCCTTCGACGGTCACCTCGGTGTCCTGGCCCGGAGCGCGGTGCCCGGCCGGGTTGATGCAGACCACTTCAGCTAGTCCGTCGGCCTCGATGGTGATCTCGAAAGTGGTCCCGCCGAGACCGGCCACCGCCCCGGTGCACTCAACCTGCGTCCCGATGTCCGTACAGGTGGGTGCGTTGCGACCCCCCGTGAGGAAGTGCCCGCTCTGTGCAAATGCGGGCGCCGCGGTCATAACTAGTAGGGCGATCGCAGCCAACATCACTGTGGCTCGCCTCATATCGGTTCCTTTCTGCTGGGAGACGAACCCCCCGTTCGCCTCAGTAGTCATTCCTTACAGGACGCTGTATCGGTGATCCGTCCTCGCGGCGTTGTCCAGGCGTTGGGCCCCGATACCACCGGACGAAGTGACATCTGATGCGACAACTTCTGAGGCGTCAAATGCCCTCCATGATCTCTTCCAGCCCGAATGAGGGCTCGACACCCATCTCGTCCCGGAGAAGATCGGATAGCTCTCCGTATCGCCGGAGAGCCTCGGCGCGGTTCCCCTCCATCACCAGAGCCCGAATGACCGCCCGGTGGGCGCTCTCCCGAAGGGGAGCCCCCGCCACCGCGAGGAGGCCTGCCTCAACGGCCGGGCCAAACCTGCCCGCCACGGTCAGCCGCTCGCTGAGTTGCTCCAGGGCGTGGAGCCGAAGCTGCCTGTACGATTCTCTCTCGGTCTCCACCCAGGCTTCGCTCCAGTGAGGAAGAAGGTCGTCAGCGAAGAGTTCCGGTGATAGTTCGGCGCCGTCTCTGGAGTCATCGAGAACGCGCTGGGCTGTGGCCCGCATCTCGCGGAGATCGATGGTGACGTCCGGCCGCAGCCGAAGGTCGTCGTTGGTGACCTCGACCAGGACGTCACGGAGCTGCCCGAGCTTCCACAGAGCGGAACGAAGATCGGAGCGGGCGGACGCCTCCTCCACCTCTGGCCAGAGCGTCCCAGCCACGTAGGAGCGACCAACCGGGCGGCCGTTTTGCAGGCCGAGGAGTGCGACCATGCGCTGAGACGGCATCGGGAGCCGTGTCACCTCGTCTCCTAGAAGGCGCTGGAAGCTGCCAAGGAGGGACAACTGCGGTTGCCTCGAGCCCTCACGTTCTGAGCGCCCCATGTTTCCTCGCCTCCCGACGTGCGGTGATATCGCGCGCCGATTCCCGAACAATACGCAGTCATCTCCAGGCGGCGCGGGGGTTAAACCCCCGCACGCTCATCGTCGCGGTAGCAGCTGCACTGGGCCGAGGTGGGTGGCCATGCAGCCTGACATTCCATCCCTCGAGCAATCGGTGAGAATGGGTCTATCCCAGAGGCGTCTGAGAGGTCACATGTCTGGCCGCCAACCGCCAGCCCTAACCCTCGCAGGTGAGCATGAAAACTAAACTAGCGACCAGGGCCGGTTGCTGTTCGAGCGGCGTGCTAGCCAGCACCGGCCTTGCCATCAGGAAATCGTCAACTATTGATTGACAGATTCGGGGACGTAGCTCAGTTGGAAGAGCACCGGCTTTGCAAGCCGGGGGTCGTGGGT
>CAZLEQ010000034.1:0-25812 GCA_964558575.1 uncultured Acidimicrobiaceae bacterium
TCACATGCCAACCCGGACATCCACCCGCAAGGGCTCCGGGCGGAGACGGGTGTCCTCGAAGAAGAACAAGAAGCCTCAGACGAAGTCCCTCACCCAGACGCTGGCTGCGGTGCGCGACTCGGTCAGGAGCACGCTCGGTCGTCAGACCGACGACGTCTGGGGTCTGGTGCTCCTGGTTCTCGCCATCCTGGTCACGCTGGCCTTCTTCGGGCTCGCCGGGCCTGTCGGAGACGGGTTCGAGCGAGGGTCGCGGTTCCTCTTCGGAGTGTGGCGCTATGCACTACCCCTCGCCCTGGCCGGGGTCGGCATCGCCTTGATCGTCGGCAAGCCGCGTGACGGGGCGCGCAAGCTGGTCTTCGGTGGCATCACCACGTTCATCGGCACCCTCGCCCTCTTCCACCTCCTCACCGGGGCGGTTGCCTTCCGCTCCTCCCTGGAACTGGTCCAGGAGCGTGGTGGTGCGGTGGGCTCCCTGATCGCATTTCCGATGCGGAGGGTCCTCGGTCACTGGGGAGCTTTCGTGGTGCTCGCCTCCTCGATGGGAATGGGGGTGCTGATCATGACCCAGACTTCGGTCAGGGAGCTCGCCCACGGAATAGCCGCTTTGTGGCGGAGCCTGCGCCGGCTCGCCCGTGAGCTCATTGCCGCCGATCCGGACCAGCGCGGTGCCCATCTCGCACGTCCGCCTCAGATCGTGGAGCAGCGCCCGCGGGGAAGACACCAGAAGCCCGCCGACCGGAGGCCACCCCAGAGGGAAGAGGACGGCGCCGAGCAAGCCGTCCCGATCGAGAAGGCACCCGAGCCCGAGCCGGTGCCGGTGACCCTGGATCTGACCAACAGCGACTACGAGCTGCCCCCGCTGTCGCTCCTCGACGGGGGCACCGGCGGGGAGGTGAACAAGCGGTCGCTCGAAGATACGGCCCGCCAGCTCGAGGAGACCTTGCTCCAGCACGGCGTCGACGCCCAGCTGACCAAGATCGTGCCCGGCCCCACGGTCACCCGCTACGAGATCGAACTCGCTCCCGGGGTGAAGGTCAATCGGGTATCCAACCTGTCCCACGACATCGCCTACGCGCTGGCCACGCCCGACGTGAGACTCCTGGTGCCGATCCCCGGGAAGTCGGCGATCGGGGTCGAGGTGCCCAACGTGAAGCGACGGCTGGTCTCCCTCGGGGACATCCTCTCCAGCCCCGAGGCGGCCAAGCCTGCTCACCCGCTCACGGTGGGGCTGGGGATGGACATCTCGGGACAGCCCAAGCTGCTCAACCTCTCCGAGCTGCCCCATGTCCTGATCGCAGGCGCCACCGGCGCCGGAAAGTCGTCCTGCATCAACTCGATCGTGACTTCGCTGCTGATGCGCACCCACCCCGACGACGTCAGGGTGATCATGGTCGACCCCAAGCGGGTCGAGTTGGGTCAGTACAACGGGGTGCCCCACCTCCTCACCCGGGTGATAACCAACCCCAAGAAGGCCAACGAGGCACTGAAGTGGGCAGTGGCGGAGATGGATCGCCGCTACGACCTACTCGCCGACGGCGGTGTGCGGGACATCGAGGGATACCGCGAGAAGTTGGACGCCGGGGGCCTCGACCCCGAAGGCTTCGACCGCTTCCCCTACGTGGTCGTGATCATCGACGAGCTCAACGACTTGATGATGGTGGCCGGGCGCGAGGTCGAGGAGTCGATCGTCCGCATCGCCCAGATGGCGCGCGCCGTGGGTATCCATCTGGTGATCGCCACCCAGCGTCCCTCGGTGGACGTCATCACCGGTGTCATCAAGGCCAATGTCCCCAGCCGGCTCGCCTTCAGCGTCGCCTCTCAAACCGACAGCCGCGTGATCATCGACGGGGCCGGCGCAGAGAAGTTGGTCGGCATGGGCGACATGCTGGTGGTCACCGCCAAGGAGCCCAGACCGCAGCGCATCCAGGGCGCCTGGGTGCGCGAGACAGAGGTGCACGCCGTGGTCGACTGGGTGAGGAAGCAGCGCGAGGCTCGGTATCAAGACCAGCAGGTGCTCGAGGCGGCGGCAGCCGCCGCGGCTGCCCAGGCCAACGAGGAGGACGACGAAGACGCCGAGCTGGTCCGACAGGCGATGGACCTGGTGGTGCGGTCGGAGCTCGGCTCGACGTCGATGCTGCAACGCAAGCTCCGCATCGGGTTCGCCCGAGCCGGCAGGGTCATGGACTCGCTGGAGCGTATGGGTGTGGTCGGACCGTCAGTGGGGAGCAAGGCGCGTGATGTCCTGATGACGGTCGAGGAGCTCGAAGAGGCGCTCGACGCCCAATCGGCCGGTGTGTGAGGGCGAATCGATGACCCAGTGGCGCGTTTAAGCTCGCGTCCCCAGGGGCTGATCATCACGAGGAGAGAAGCGTGAGCTCACGCAAGTCGGGGCTCGGTCGCGGGCTGGACGCTCTGATTCCGACCGCCGGCCCGACATCGGTCGCCGTGACACGGCAGACTGAAGAGAATGACAGGCCAGGGATGTTCGGTCTGATCAACCCCGACGGGTCGGTCCGGGACCGGCTTCCGATAACCGTCGACGAGATGAAGGCGCTCTACGCCGACATGGTCGAGGCACGCACTTTCGACTCCAAGTCGATGGCGATGCAACGCCAGGGTCGGCTGGCCACCTACGCCCCATTTCGGGGTCAGGAAGCCGCCCAGATCGGTGCCGCCGCGGCGCTGGGCGACGACGATTGGGTCGCTGCCACCTATCGGGACGCCGCCCTCAATTGGCGGGCCGGCTATCCGTGGGAGTTGCTGATCCTCGGCCGCATCGGAGACGAGCGTGGGGGAGAGGTCCCCGATGGCGTCAACGTCCTTCCCCCTTCGATAACGGTTGGGGGCCACATGATCCACGCCGTGGGGCTGGCATGGGCGGAGAAGCTGTCGAGTAGCGAGCGAATCGCTCTCACCTCGTTCGGGGACGGAGCCACATCGGAAGGCGACTTCCACGAGGCGATGAACTTCGCCGCCGTCTACCAGGTTCCGACGGTGTTCTTCTGTCAGAACAACGGATACGCCATCTCCTACCCGATCTCGGAACAGACCCGATCTGAGTCGATCGCGATCAAGGCGGAGGCGTACGGCATGCCGGGGATCCGGGTAGACGGCAACGACGTGGTCGCGGTTCTCGTCGCGGTCCGTGAGGCTGCCGCTCTTGCCCGCTCTGGGGAGGGGCCGAGCCTCCTCGAGGTGGTCACCTATCGACTGGGCCCCCACACGACGGCCGACGATCCCACCCGCTACCGCGACCAGGACGAGACGGAAGCATGGGTGGAGAGAGACCCCCTGGTCCGGGTGAGGAGGCTGCTCGAGCAGCAGGGAGCGTGGTCGGAGGATTGGCAGGCCCAACTCGAGAAGCAGTCTTCGCAACGAATCGAGAGTGCGGTCGAGTGGGCCGAGTCGATCCCGCCCCCGACTTTCAGAGAGATGCTCGAGCGGATGTACGCCAAGCCGACCCAGCCGCTACAGCAACAGCTGCGGGAGCGTCCACCCGCGAAGAGTGATCGTGCCTGAGGTCAACCTGGCGCAGGCGTTGAACGGGGCATTGGCCACCGCCCTGGAGACCGACGACCGAGTGGTCCTCCTCGGCGAGGACATCGGGCGCACCGGGGGTGTCTTCAGGATCACCGATGGGTTGCGCGATCGCTTCGGGGAGCACCGGGTGTACGACACACCGGTGGCCGAGTCGGGAATCGTCGGGTCGGCGTTCGGCATGGCCATTGCCGGGATGAGGCCCGTGGCCGAGATCCAGTTCATGGGATTCTCCTATCCGGCCTATGACCAGATCATCAATCACGTCGCCCGGATCAGGAACCGCACCAACCATCGTTTCACCGCACCGATGGTGGTCCGCATGCCATACGGCGGCGGCATTGGAGCCGCCGAGCACCACTCGGAGTCGACCGAGGCGATCTACGCCCACATCCCGGGGTTGAAGGTGGTGGTGCCCTCCACGCCACACGACGCCCGTGGTCTCCTGCTGGCGGCGATCGAGGACCCCGATCCCGTCGTCTTCCTGGAACCGATCCGGCTCTACCGGGCGGTGAAGGAGGAAATCCCCGACATCTACTACACGGTGGAGATCGGCCCGGTGCGCGTCGAGCGGTATGGCGATGAGATCACTCTGATCAGTTGGGGGGCGATGATGAAGGAGACCCGCGCTGCTGCCGGCCGACTCGAAGAAGACGGTGTATCCGTGGAAGTCGTCGACGTACGCACCCTATCCCCGCTCGACCGTGACGGGATCCTCGCCTCGGTGGAGAAGACCGGCCGCGCCGTGGTGGTACACGAGGCTCCTCTCACCGGAGGCTTCGGCGGCGAGGTCGCCGCCACGATCCAGGAGAGAGGGCTCTATTCGCTCCTTGCGCCGGTACGGCGGGTCACCGGATGGGACACAGTCTTCCCGCTCAAGCGCTCCGAAGGTCACTACCTTCCCGACGTGGAGCGGATCGTGAACGCCGCCTACGAGACACTGGAGGTTTGATGGCCCGCGAGTTCAGGCTCCCCGACATCGGAGAAGGGCTCACCGAAGCCGAGATCGTGCGTTGGCTGGTCCAGGTCGGTGAAGAGGTCCAAGCCGACCAGCCAATCGTCGAGGTGGAGACCGACAAAGCCGTCGTCGAGATCCCCTCGCCCTTCGCCGGGGTGATCGTCTCCCACGGGGGAAACGAAGGTGACGTGATCGAGGTCGGCCAGGTCCTGGTCACCATCGCCGAGCCGGGTGAGGCGACCGTTTCCTCTCCCAGGAACGAAGCCATGTCGGGGGAGGTGTCGCCAGAGACGAAGGAGGGCGCTTCTGGGGAGGCGAGGGATGCGGAGCCCATCATCGGTACGCTTGGAGACGACGTGGAGACGCTGGAGTCGTCACGGCCTCGGCCTTCGGCGCCGACCGCGGTGAAGGCATTGCCCGTGGTCCGCAAGCTGGCCCGCGACAACGACGTGGATCTCGAGAACATCGGAGGGTCAGGACCGGGTGGCCGGATCCTGCGCGAGGACGTGGAAGCCGTCATCGCCGCCCGACAGGAGTCAGCGCCGTCAGAGGTGCAGCATGCCGTGGAATACGAGCCGGTCGGAGCGGGGCATGGAGTCGCCGACTTCGATGACGAGGACCGTTCCGAGGTGGCTTCATCGCCACCGGCCAGAGAGTCGGAGCCCGCACCCGAGCCGAAGCGTGCACCGGTCGAGACGAAGGGAGAGGATGAGCGCCGGTCCATGTCACGCCTGCGTCGGACCATCGCCGCCAACATGGCCAGGAGCTGGTCGGAGATCCCCCATGTGACCACCTTCGACGATGTCGATGCCAGCCGTCTCCTCGAGGTGCGCCGTGCTCTCGGCGACCGCCACGGGATGAAGATCCCTATGGAGGCGCTGGTGGTCAAGGCGGTGGTTCCCGCCCTCGACCAGTTCCCCGAGTTCAATTCGAGCATCGACGGCGACGAGTTGGTGTTTCACGCCTCGAAGGACATCGGCATCGCGGTCGACACTCCCGACGGCCTCATGGTGGCGGTGATCCGCGGCGCCGGGGAGAAGACTGTGATGGAGTTGGCGTCAGAGGTGCGCAGGCTCGGTGAGGGTGCCCGGGACCGGAAGCTCGATCCCGACGAGTTGAGCGGTCAGACCTTCACCGTCTCCAACATCGGCGCCGTGGGCGGCGGCCACGGCACCCCGATCGTGCCTCACGGGACCGTCGCCATCCTGTCGGTGGGCGTCGCCCGGCTCCGTCCCGTCGTTCACGACGCGGACCTCGCGGTGGCCCCGGTGATGCCGCTCTCCCTGTCATACGATCATCGGGTCGTCGACGGGGCAGTCGGCCGACGTTTCATGGCCCTGCTGCTCGAGAACCTCGAGGAGCCGGCACTCTTCCTGGCGGGCTGATGCCCCACGTACACGTCTTCGACTACGACGAGACCACCGGCGTCGCCAGACGTGAGTACGACGCCGCGCTCCGCCGGGCGGGGCGAATCTGGAACATCGTCTCCATCCAGTGTCAGCTTCCCGAGGTGATGCGCGATTCGATGCGCATCTATCAGTCGATCATGTTCGGGCCGTCACCCTTGACGAGGGCACAGCGGGAGATGATGGCGGTGGTCACCTCCCAGGCGAACGACTGTCACTATTGAATCGCGGCTCACCTGCACGATCTCCGGGATGAGATCGAAGACCAGGAGATAGCTGACCAGATCGCGGTCGACTGGCGCACCGCCGACCTGGGGCCCGCCGACGTAGCCCTCTGTGAGTACACCGAGAAGTTGACCAGAACCCCTGCTGCGGTAGGGCCCGAGGACACCGACCGGCTCCGGGATGCGGGCTTCGACGATCAGGGCATCTCCAGCGCCACCCAGGTCGTTGCATACTTCAACTACATCAATCGAATCGCCGAAGGGCTGGGAGTGCCCATGGAAGAGTGGCTCAACGCCGACGGAACTCCCCGCGAGATCTAGCCTCGCACCTCATGGGCAAAGACAAAGAAGAGGCCAAAGAGGAGAAGAAGAAGAAACCGAAGGCGAAGCAAGCCAAGCTCGAGGACCGCAAGGCGAGCAAGCAGTTCACCGGAAAGTTTGGCAGAGACAAGATCGCCTATACGGCCACCGCGGGGACCCAGTCGTTCGAGAGCAACGACGAGACGGTCTCCTTCTTCCATGTCTCCTACACGAAGGACGGGGCCGACCCCGCCACCCGTCCGGTGCTCTTCTGTTTCAACGGCGGCCCGGGATCGTCGACGGTGTGGCTCAACCTCGGCTTGTTCGGACCGAAGCGGATGCAGTTCGACGACGAGGGGTTCAAGGTCGGGATGCAGGGCAGGCTGGTCGACAACGAGCACTCCATCCTCGACGTGGCCGACGTGGTCTGCATCGATGCCATCGGCACCGGGTTCAGTCGCACGGCGAGGAAAGGCGACGAGAAGAAGTTCCACCACTTCAAGAAAGACATCGGGGCGTTCGCAGAGTTCATCGTCCACTACCTGAACCGCAACGGGCGGTGGGCATCTCCGAAATACCTGGCAGGAGAGAGCTACGGCACCCTGCGCGGGGCAGGGCTGACTCATGAGTTGTTCGCCAAGCACCACGTCGAGTTCAACGGGATCGTCTTCATCTCGATGATCCTCAACTACCAGACGTCGGCAATCGATCGGGGGACGATGCTGGTGCATCCGGGCAACGACCTGCCGTTCGCGGTCTACCTGCCCACCTATGCGGCCACGGCCTGGTACCACGGCCGACTGCCCAAGAAGCATCAGAAGAGGCCGCTGCGGGAGTTCCTCGACGAGGTGGAGGAGTTCGCCCTCGGTGAGTACTGGTCGGCGCTGGCTCAAGGTGATCAGCTCGAGGAGACCCGGCAGCAGATGGTGGCGGACAGGCTGGCGGAGTACACCGGTCTCGACGCCGGGTTCATCGATCACTACAACCTGCGTATCCACATCATGCGGTTCTGCAAGGAGCTGCTCAGGGAACGAAAGCGCACCGTGGGTCGGATCGACTCCCGCTTCACCGGCATCGACCGGGTCTCGGCAGGAGACAACCTCGAGGCCGATCCCAGCATCGACGCCACCGGAGGTGTGGCCGCCTCGGCGCTCAATCAGTACCTGCGCGAGGAGATCGGTTTCGAGTCGGAAGACATCTACAACGTGATGGTGATGGACGTGTGGAAGAACTGGGATTACGAAGACTTCAAGGGCCGGTACGCGGACACTTCGGAGAACTTCCGCGAGGTGCTGTCGAGGTCACGGGGCACCAAGGTGCTGATCGCCAACGGCTACTACGACCTGGCCACGCCCCATTTCGCCACCGAGTACACCGTGTCGCACATGGGCCTCGACCCCGAGGTGAGGGAGAACATCGAGCTCACCTACTACGAGGCCGGCCACATGATGTATGTCCACGAGCCTTCCCTGAAACAGCTCGCCGCCGACCTGCGGCGGTTCGTGGAATCCACTTCCTAATGCTCTGGAGCCGGATATCCGGCTCCAGAGCACACAGAAAGCGGCTCACGTGTGACCGGCCGGGCGATCAGGGACGCGAGTGGGTGTCGACCAGCGAGAGCACCTCGGGCATGTCCAACTCGGGGTAGGGGTCGGGTGCCATCAGCCCCAGGATCCTCGATTGCGAGCGTGCCGACACGATGACATGATCCGACCAACGCTCCGCCAGCTCCTCTGGCGGCATGCGACAGCACGACGGGTCGGGACAGGTCGACGTCCTTCGTCTCGTGGTGTCCCGGCCCCGGAACCAGCGGGCGTCGTCGAAGTGAACTCCCAGCGTGATGGCATGGGCTGGCTCCCGCACCGCCTCTATGTGGGTGGTGCAGAAGTAGGTTCCGGAGGGGGTGTCGGTGTATTGGTGGTGGGTGCCGAACTTGTCCTGGGACTCGAAGGTGACCCGTGCCCCCCATTGCTTGCAGAGACGCTGGGTCTCGATTCCCCCGTACTCGTCACGCGGCACCGGAACGTCGTCGTTGGCATAGCCCTTCACCACGACCCCCATCTCATCGCTGATCAGGAGATGACAGTCGATCCCGATGTGTCGGGTCAACAGGTTGGCGGTCCGCCAGGCAGCCATCTCGTACGAGACGTAGAACAGCTCCTTCACATCCTCGACGTCTATGTCGTGATTCTCCTTCGCCACCAGTAGTCGTGCTACTACGGAGTCCTCCGGGACGAGGACGGCCGCGGCGAAGTAGGCGGTCTCCATCCGCTGGCGAAGGAAGGTGTCGAGGTCGGGGTGGCTCTCGTGGCCGAGCACGAAACCGGCGATGGTCTGGAGCACGGCCTTGCGGGCCTGTCGGGTGCGCAGCTCGTTGCGTTGGGCGATGTAGATGCGTCGATTCAGGGCGTCGATGATGGAGCGGGCGAATGAAGGCATGTCGTCGATCGGCCGCAGCTCGAATCCGATACTGGCGGTCAGATCCATGAGATTGCGCGACGAGAACGGGCCGTCCCCGGCGTAGCCCGACGATTCCAGCGCATCCCGGGCAGCCACTTCGACCTCCTTCAAGTAACCATCGTTGTCCATGAGGTAGTCCTGGACCGATCCGTTGGCCCTCCTCACCTCCTCCGAACCGGCGCTCTCCAGGCTCGATCGTTCCCTGATGGCGTCATGGAGCCCGACGATGTGAGCCAGGATCTGGTTGTCCACCTTGGCCGAAGGCTTGATGGCGGGGATGTCGAGCGTCTCGAACAGCGAGCTCTCCTGGGAGCGGATCAGGGCTACCTCTAGCGCATCGCGTCTGCTCGGCGGGGTGCCATCCAACAGGTCGGCCACCTCGACGTCGAGGGCCCTTGCGATGTCGACGAGGAGATTGACCCTTGGCTCCTTCTTGCCGTTCTCGAGCAGAGACAGGTAGGGGGCAGGCTTGCCCACCAGCTCACCAAGCTGGTCGAGGGTGAGGCCGGCCCGGTTGCGGTGGTGCCTCACCCGACGCCCCAAGATCAGCGGTTGCTGTGGCTGAGCTTCGCTCATTTCTGCTCCTATCCAGAAGATGAGCCGATCTTATCTTGTCGACAGCCAACATTTCAAGGCTACCAACAAGACACTAAATTCTTATGAACCAGTTTCAGGAGAGCGAGATCGAACGTCGGGTGCTGACTCCCGACGCGGTCGCCTTCCTGATCGATCTCGAGAACGAGTTCGGTTGGCGGAGGGGCCAGATCCTCGAGGAGCGCACCGCCCGCCAGCGGCGCATCGACGAAGGCGAGATGCCCGACTTCCTCTCCGAGACCGAGTATGTCCGCCGCGGCGAGTGGCAGATAGCCCCCGTGCACCCGGACCTCGCCGACCGTCGGGTGGAGATCACCGGCCCAGTCGACCGCAAGATGATGATCAACGCCCTCAACTCGGGGGCCAAGTTGTTCATGGCCGATTTCGAGGACGCCACCTCACCGACCTGGGACAACCTGCTCCACGGTCATGGCAACCTGGTCGAGGCCTATGACCGGACACTCGAGTTGAAGACCGCCGCGAAGGACTACAGGCTCGACGACGATATTGCCGCCTTGGTGGTTCGGCCGAGGGGATGGCATCTCGAGGAGAAGCACTTCCTCGTCGACGGCCAGCCGATGTCGGCGTCGCTCTTCGACTTCGGCCTCTACCTGTTCCACGGTGGCCGCGCCGCCCTCGCCAAAGGAACCGCACCCTTCCTCTATCTCCCCAAGCTGGAGTCCCATCTCGAGGCTCGTCTCTGGAACGACGTCTTCGTCTGGGCCCAGGACCGCCTCGACATCGAACGGGGGACCATCAAGGCCACGGTCCTCATCGAGAACATCCTCGCCGCCTTCGAGATGGACGAGATCCTCTATGAGCTGCGCGAGCATGCCGCCGGCCTCAATGCCGGCCGCTGGGACTACATCTTCAGTGTCATCAAGAAGTTCCGTAACCATGCCGACTTCGTCCTGCCCGACCGCTCCCAGGTGACGATGACCGTGCCCTTCATGCACGCCTACACCGAGTTGATGGTGAAGACCTGTCATCGTCGCGGCGCCCACGCCATCGGGGGCATGGCGGCCTTCATCCCCAACCGTCGCGATCAGGAAGTCACCGATCGGGCGATAGCGGCCGTGTCGGAGGACAAGAAGCGTGAGGCGGAGGCGGGCTGCGACGGAACTTGGGTCGCCCACCCCGACCTGGTCCCGGTGGCACGTGAGCAGTTCGATCTCATCCTCGGCGACCGTCCCAACCAGATCGACCGTCAGCGTCACGACGTCGCGGTGGCCGCCCGCGACCTCCTCGACCTCGACTTTCCCGGCGAGGTCACCCTCGACGGGGTCCGCACCAACGTCTCGGTCGGGATCCGTTATCTGGCCGCGTGGCTGTCCGGCGTGGGAGCCGCCGCCATCGACAATCTCATGGAAGACGTGGCCACGGCCGAGATCAGTCGATCTCAGATCTGGCAGTGGGTCCACCACGAAGTGACCACCTCCGACGGCACCGACGTGACGGAGTCACTCGTGCACTCGATCGCCGGTGAGGTGGTCGACGAGCTCGACGGCGAGGGTAACCACGAGGTGCACTCCGCCCGCAAGGTCTTCGAGGCAGTGGCGCTGTCAGACGACTTCGTCGACTTCCTGACACTGCCCGCTTACCAGCTGATCAACTAGGAGAGCACGTGACACACACCGAACAGGAAGCCACCCGCCTCGCCGAGGAGTGGAAGAACAGCCCGCGTTGGGAAGGGATCACGCGCGACTACTCGGCGGAGGAGGTGGTGCGGCTGAGGGGCAGTATCCGCGAGCAGCACACGCTCGCCTATCGGATGGCGGAAAAGCTGTGGGTTCTCCTCGAGTCAGAGGACTACGTGAACTCCCTCGGGGCGTTGAGTGGTGGCCAGGCGGTGCAGATGGTCAAGGCCGGGCTGAAGTCGATCTACCTCTCGGGATGGCAGGTGGCCGGTGACGGCAACCTCGCCGGCGAGGTCTACCCGGATCAATCCCTGTATCCGGCGAACTCGGCTCCTGCCCTGGTGAAGAGGATCAACAACGCCTTGAGACGGGCCGACCAGATCCACTGGGCGGAAGGGGACACCGACATCGACTGGTTCGTCCCTATCGTCGCCGACGGCGAGGCCGGTTTCGGCGGGACGCTCAACGTCTTCGAGTTGACCAAGGCCTTCATCGAGGCCGGGGCTGCCGGGGCCCACTTCGAGGACCAGCTGGCCGCGGAGAAGAAGTGCGGCCACATGGGCGGCAAGGTCCTGGTGCCGACCAGCCAGCACATCCGAACCCTCCAGTCCGCACGTCTCGCCGCCGACGTCCTCGGCGTGCCCACCGTCATCGTCGCCCGCACCGACGCCAACTCGGCGACCCTCCTCACCTCGGACATCGACCCCAGAGACCGCGAGTTCATCGTCGGGGAGCGGACCTCCGAGGGCTTCTATCAGGTGACCGGAGGGCTCGAGTCCGCCATCGCACGCGGGCTGGCCTATGCGCCATACTGTGATCTGATCTGGTGTGAGACGGCGAAGCCCGACCTGGACGAGGCGCGCCGTTTCGCCGACGCCATCCACGCCGAGTACCCAGGCAAGCTGCTCGCCTACAACTGCTCACCTTCGTTCAACTGGAGCAAGCACCTCGACGAGGCGACGGTGGGCCGGTTCCAGAAGGAGCTGGGGGCGATGGGTTACCGATACCAGTTCATCACGCTGGCCGGGTTCCACGCCCTCAACGCAACGATGTTCGAGCTGGCCAAGGGGTACGCCAAGCGCGGGATGTCCGCATACGTCGACCTCCAAGATCGCGAGTTCGCCATGGAGTCCCAGGGCTACACCGCTACGAGGCACCAACGCGAGGTGGGGGCCGGCTACTTCGACCTGGTCAGCCAGACGATCTCCGGCGGCCAGTCGTCGACCCTCGCCCTGAAGGGCTCCACCGAAGAGGACCAGTTCTAACCTCGACAACGGTGCCTGAAGGGTTGAACTCTGTGTGTGGCGGGTACCATCACATCCCGGACATGAACCAGTTGCATCCGCTCCGGAGGGATCCCTCATGAAGATCATCCACGTCGTGGGCACCGGCACCATCGGTGAGCCACTCATCGGTCTCCTCGCCGACAACAAGGAGCACTTCGGGATCGACGAAGTGACCTTCCACAAGCGCACCCCTCTGGTCACCGAATTCGCCAAGGTCGAAGACCTGGTCCGACGGGGCGCGGTGCTCACCGTCGATGACGACCGGAAGGCGAAGTTCGAAGAGTTGGGGCATACGCCGAAGTACGAGAAGAACGAGGCCATCGAGCGGGCCACCGTGGTCATCGACTGCACGCCAGTCGGAAACGAGAACAAGATGGAGTTCTACGAGGACGCCGTCGGCCCGGTCGGCTTCATGGCCCAGGGCTCCGAGTACGGATTCGGGAAGATGTACGCCCGGGGCATCAACGACGACGCCCTGAACCGCGAGGAGGACAGGTTCCTCCACATCGTGAGTTGCAACACCCACAACATCGCGGTGTTGATCAAGTCGCTGGCGATGGACCCCGACGGCACCAATCATCTCGAGAACGGCCGGTTCCTCTGCATGAGGCGGGCCAACGACATCTCCCAGGACACCGGTTTCATCGCCAGCCCGGTGGTCGAGGGCCACGATGACGACCGTTTCGGCACTCACCACGCCCGTGACGCCCACGACCTGTTCACCACTCTGGGCTACGACATGAACATCCATTCGTCGGCGATCAAGCTCAACACCCAGTACATGCACTCGCTGCATTTCTCGTTGACCCTGGACCGAGACATCGATCCGAGCGAGATCAGGGATCGGCTCGCCGCCAACACCCGTGTCGCCACCACACACAAGAGATCGGCCAACCAGGTGTTCTCGTTCGGGCGTGACCACGGCTACTACGGCCGCATCATGAGCCAGGCGGTGGTGGCGCTCGACACGTTGGCGGTCCGCAACGGCAACGAGATCGTCGGTTTCTCCTTCACCCCCCAGGACGGCAACCCGCTGCTCTCGACGATCGCGGCGATGCTGTGGTACCTGGATCCGGCGACCATGGACGACCGAATGGACATCCTCCGCCGGTATCTCTTCGAAGAGATCTAGGCGACTGGGCAATCTTGGAGCAGAAAGCGCGTCTCTTCGCCGAGGAGGCGATCCGTGCCCTGGGCCGCCTCGATGCGGCCGGGGCCCGCACCGCCATCAGCCAGGCTTTCGATGTCGATCACAAGATCGGGGCGTTGGCCGACGCCGTCTATCTCGCCTGCGCCGAGATCGAGAACGACGAGGGGGTGAGCACCGCCACCTGGAACATCCTCGCCGACGCCGTCGACTCACCCGAGCTGTTGGCGGTGGTCGAGTTCTCCCGGACCTAACCTGCCCCGAGTGATCGTCGAAGTCATCGCGGTCGGCACCGAGCTCCTCCTCGGTCAGATCGTCAACTCCAATGCCGCGTTCATCGGATCCACGCTCGCCGACCACGGGATCGATGCCCATTACCAGCAGGTGGTGGGTGACAACCTGGAGCGGGTCGCCAACAGCATCACCACTGCCATGGAGCGTTCCGACGCGGTGATCATCACCGGTGGGATCGGACCGACCCGGGACGACCTCACCCGTGAGGGACTGTGTCGAGCCACCGGCCGTGACATGGTCTTCGACGAGGACTACGCCGACCGTCTCCGTGAGTGGTGGCGGCAGCGGGGCCGGGAGATGCCCGAGTCCAATCTGAGACAGGCCGAACACCCCGAGGGTGCCCAGCTGTTGATCAATCCCAAGGGCACCGCACCCGGGTTGATGCTCGATCACGAGGGGACGGTGGTGTTCTGCATCCCCGGAGTGCCCCAGGAGATGGAATACCTCCTCCAACGCGAGGTGATGCCCCGTGTCGCCGCCAGGGCGGGAGGGTCGGCGGTGGTGGTCAGTCGAATGCTGCGGACGTGGGGTCAGAGCGAGTCGATGATCGGCGAGCTGCTCGACGATCTCTACCAGGGGTCGACCAATCCCTCCGTTGCCTTCCTGGCCTCCGGTGGCGAGATCAAGATCAGGATCACGGCGAAGGCCGCCAGCCGGGATGAGGCGGTGGCGATGATCGAGCCGACGGAAGCCGAGATCAAACAGCGCGTAGCACAGTGGTACTTCGGCACCGACGACGAGACCGTGCATCGGGTCCTGTTCGGCCTGCTCAAAGACAAAGGTTGGACCATCGGCACCGCCGAGTCGATGACAGGTGGTCTGGTTGCCGCCGAGTTGACCTCTGAGCCGGGGGCGGCGGAGTTCGTACGCGGAGGTCTGGTGGCCTATGACGAGGAGCTGAAAGGTCGGCTCCTCGGAGTGACCGACGTTAGCGAGGTGGTCGACGTCGAGACCGCGATCGAGATGGCGCGCGGTGGCCAAGAGCTCCTCGGAGCCGATGTGGTCGTCTCGGTCACCGGATCGGCGGGCCCGGATCCGATGGAAAAGCCCCCCGGCACCGTCATCATCGCCGTCGCCACCCCCGAGGATGTGAGGGCGCGTGAGATGCGCATGCCGGGTGATCGAGAGAGGGTACGCGTCTTCGGGACCACCAGTGCCCTCCACATGGCGCGACTGGCCATCTCGGGGCGATGGTGGACGATCTAGCCGCAGACCTGGTGGGGCGGGTCTTCGTGGCGGCACCACTCCCGTCCGATGTGCGCTTCGCCCTTGCCGAGAGGATCGCCGACATCCCGATCCCGGGAAGGGTCGGCCCACCGGAGAACTGGCATGTCACACTCAGGTTTCTCGACGTGATCGACCGGATCAGCTATGAGCGCTTCTTGTCCGCCCTCGAGAGCCTCGGAGAGCAGTTCTCGTTTCCAATCGCCCTAGACGGGTTTGGGGCATTCCCGAGACCCAGGAAGGCCACGGTCTTCTGGGCGGGGATCGGGAGAGGGGCTCCCGAGATATCGCTGCTGAACGAGCTCGCCGAGGACGCCGCGGTCTCCGCGGGGCTGGTGCCCGAGGAGCGCCCGTTCCACCCCCATCTCACCCTGGCCCGGATCCGGCCCCCGGCCGACGTGGGCGACCTGGTGGAGGAGGACCTCGACCTCGGGTGGCGATGCGATCGTGTCGTCGTCTACCGCAGTCATCTCGGTCGGGGCCCGGCGCGATACGAACCCCTTGACTCGGTGAATCTGATCGGATAAATCCATAGGTGCGAACACATGTTCGGTAACATCGATTCTGTCACAGGCCCCCGATACGGTTCACAGCAATGAGTCAGGAAGGAAGCGACGTGGAACGCGAGAAGGCATTGGACATGGCGGTCGGTCAGATCGAAAGACAGTTCGGCAAGGGGGCCATCATGAAGATGGGCGAGGCCGCCAAACGGAAGGTCGACGTCATCCCAACCGGTGCGCTGTCCCTCGACCTGGCTCTCGGGATCGGCGGGGTGCCCCGGGGCCGCATCGTCGAGCTCTACGGCCCGGAGAGCTCTGGCAAGACCTCCCTCGCCCTCCACATCGTCGCCGAGGCACAGCGTAACGGGGGCATCGCCGCCTTCATCGACGCCGAGCATGCCCTCGACCCGATCTACGCCAAGGCGATCGGCGTCGATGTCGACGAGCTGCTGATCTCCCAGCCCGACACGGGGGAGCAGGCCCTGGAGATCGCCGACATGCTGATTCGCTCCGGCGCTCTCGACGTCCTCGTGATCGACTCGGTGGCTGCCCTGGTGCCCCGCGCCGAGATCGAAGGCGAGATGGGCGACTCCCACGTCGGTCTCCAGGCCCGGCTGATGAGCCAGGCGCTCCGCAAACTGGCCGGGACGCTGAACAAGTCGCGGACCACCGCCGTCTTCATCAACCAGCTCCGGGAGAAGATCGGAGTGATGTTCGGAAGTCCCGAGACGACGCCCGGTGGCCGGGCGCTCAAGTTCTACTCGTCGGTGCGTCTCGACATCCGTCGCATCGAGTCGATCAAGGACGGCGCCGACAACGTCGGCAACCGGGTTCGGGTCAAGGTGGCCAAGAACAAGATGGCCCCGCCGTTCCGGCTCGCCGAGTTCGACATCATGTTCGGCGAGGGCATCTCCCGGGAGGGAAGCCTTCTCGACGTGGCAGTCGACAACGGCGTCGTCAAGAAGAGCGGGGCCTGGTACACCTACGACGATGACCAACTCGGCCAGGGCCGGGAGAACTCGAAGCGTTTCCTACGAGAGAACCCCGAGCTGGCCATGCAGCTCCAGGCCAAGGTGTTCGAGGCGGTCGGTCTGGTCACCAAGAGTGACGAGGAGGCGGAAGAGACCGCCGAGGAGACCGCGGAGGCGTCACAGGAGGACTGAGCGCCTCGCTCTCATCCTTCGACGCTGCATCAGGGGTCGTTCCTCACACCCTGATGCAGCGTCGAGCGAAAGAATCCGTATCGGCGTGCCCCGTCTTGCGTTAGCATCGGTGGCTACACACGAAAATGACTTTGACACCAACCGGTACCGACGAGACATGTCAGGAGGAGCGCAGAGATACAGGGTGAGCTGATCCCTCGATTCTGAAAGCGCTTCGTTTCGTGTGCCGGGCCCCGGTGGGGGTGCCGGCACCTCTTGTCTTAGAGGTCCTCGGGGAAGGGACCACAATGGATATCGCTCAGGCGACAGGACCAGCAGTCCTGGGAGTCGTCGTCGGGCTGGGGTTCGGGTATCTGATTGCTCGACTCGCCATCACCCGACGCCGCGAGCGCGATGGCGTCAGCGCGGAGGACATGGTCACCTCTGCCCGACTCGACGCCCAGAAGATCCTGGCCAAGGCGGAAGAAGAGGGACGCGCCAAGGCCGAGGCCTATCGCGAGAAGGAAGAGGAGGCCCTGGCGCATCGCCGTCTGGAGCTGGGCAACCTCGAAACTCGACTCGGTCAGCGTGAGGAGACCCTGGAGCAGAGGGCATCGAACCTGGCTCAGCGCGAGTCGCTCCTGATCGACCGGGAGGATGAAGTGACGGCCACCCGTGGCGAACTGGAGTTACTCAAGGAAGAGGCTCGTAACCAGCTGGAGAAGATCTCGGGCATCGACGTCGACGCCGCCAAGGCCGAGATGCTCACCCAGGTGGAGGACGAGGCGAGGCGGGATGCCATGATCCTGGTGCGCGACATGGAGGTTAGGGCTCGTGAGGAAGCCGATCGCCGCGCCCGTCGCATCCTGGCCACTGCCATTCAACGACTCGCCGGTGAAGTGGTCACCGAGACCACTGTCTCGGTGATCGAGTTGCCCTCCGACGAGATGAAAGGCCGCATCATCGGTCGGGAGGGGCGCAACATCCGCCACCTGGAGTCGGTGACCGGAACGAGTCTCATCGTCGACGACACTCCGGAGGCGGTCTCGGTCAGTTCCTTCGACCCGGTGCGACGAGAGGTGGCGCGACTCACGGTGGAGAAGCTGGTCGCCGACGGCCGAATCCATCCCGCATCCATCGAGGAGGCGTACGAGAAAGCCAAGGACGAGGTCGAGCAGTCGATCAGGGATGCGGGGGAGTGGGCCCTGGTCGAGGTGGGAGTCTCGCGGATGCACCCGGAGTTGATAACGCTCGTGGGCCGGCTCAAGTATCGGACCTCGTACGGACAGAACGTGCTCAACCATCTGGTCGAGACCGCCAACATCGCCTCCATGCTCGCCTCGGAGCTCGGCGTCGATCCGGCCCCTGTGAAGCGGGCAGCTTTGCTCCACGACATCGGCAAGGCGGTGACGCACGAGGTGGAGGGCTCCCACGCCCTCATCGGGGCGGAGATCGCGCGCCGATTCGACGAGGATCCGGCGGTAGTCCACGGCATCGAGGCCCATCACAACGAAGTCGAGCCACGCACGGTGCTGGCCGTGATCATTCAGGCCGCCGACGCCGTCTCGGCGGCGCGGCCCGGAGCCCGCAGGGAGACACTCGAGGGCTATGTGAAACGTCTCGAGAGACTGGAGAGCATTGCCCTCGACTTCTCCGGAGTGGAGGAGGTGTTCGCCCTTCAGGCCGGGCGTGAGGTCAGAGTCGTGGTGGATCCGGGAGGTGTGTCCGATCTCGAGGCGCGCGAGCTCTCCCGAAGGATCGCCCGTAAACTCGAGGAGGACCTCCAGTATCCCGGTCAGATACAGGTGACGGTGATCCGCGAGTTCCGAGCGACCGACTACGCCCGCTAACCGAGCACAGTCATGACCCAAACCGTCCTGCTTCCCCAGCCGACTCTCCGCGAGAGGTCGAGCCGCCCTGCCACCAGGGCGGGGAAGAGCTATTTCATCCGCACCTTCGGGTGCCAGATGAACGAGCACGACTCCGAGCGGATCGCCGGATTATTCGAGCAGGACGGCATGGTGTCGACGGACGGCTACGGGGAAGCAGACGTCGTCTATATCAACACCTGCACCATCCGGGAGAACGCCGACAACCGGATGTATGGCAACCTCGGACAGCTCAAGGCCATCAAGGACGTCAACCCCGACATGCTCCTAATCGTCGGAGGCTGCGCAGCCCAGAAGGATCGCGACCTGGTGAGAGAGAAAGCGCCTTGGGTAGACGTGGTGATGGGGACCCACAATCTCGACCGAGTCCTCGACCTGATGGACCACGCCGAGCAGTGGGGGCCGATCACCGAGGTGGTCGATGAGTTGCAGGCGATGCCGTCCTCTCTTCCGGTGCGGCGGGAGCTGGAGCATTCCGCTTGGGTCACCATCCAGGTGGGATGCAACAACACCTGCACTTTCTGCATCGTCCCTTCGGTACGTGGAGTGGAGGTCTCGCGACGCCCGGGGGACATCGTCCGCGAGGTCGAGCGTCTCGCCGCCGACGGAGCGGTCGAGGTGACCCTCCTGGGACAGAACGTAGACACCTACGGCCGTGACCTCGCCATCGATGGACGTCGTCGGCCTATATTCGGCGATCTCCTACGGCGCGTGGGTGAGGTGGAGGGCATACGCCGGGTCCGGTTCACCAGTCCCCATCCCAACGACTTCAGGGAGGACGTTGCCCGGGCGATGGCCGAGACCGAAGCGGTGTGCGAGCAACTCCACTTCCCCCTCCAGTCTGGTTCCGATCGCATCCTCTCTGCGATGCACCGCGGCTACCACCGCCGCAAGTACATGGAGCGACTCGCCATGGCCCGGGAGAACATACCCGGCCTGGCTGTGTCGACAGACATCATCGTCGGATTCCCCGGTGAGACCGATGAGGACTTCGAGATGACCATGGAGGTGATCGAGGAGGCCCGCTTCGATCATGCGTTCATGTTCATCTTCTCGCCGCGTCCCGGCACCGCCGCCGCGGAGATGAGCGACCGGTTCATCCCCGACGGGGTGATCCAGGAACGTTTCACTCGACTGGTCGTGGCCCAGAACCGGATCTCCGGTGAGCGCAACGCCGAGATGGTGGGCTCCGTGGTCGAAGTCCTCTCCGAGGGCCCGTCGAAGAAAAACGAGCAGGTGGCCACCACCAGGACCAGGACCGGCAAGGTGGTGCACGTCGACGGATTCCATCGCTCCGGTGTGTTCTTCGAGGTGAAGCTGGAGTCGGCGGCGACGTATCACCTGATGGGGACTCCGGTCTGAGCGTACAGATAATGGCCGTCCTCGGGCCGACGGCTTCCGGGAAGACCTCACTGGCCATAGAGATCGCGCTCCGCCTGGGGGCGGAGATCATCTCCGCGGACTCGATACAGGTCTATCGGGGCATGAACATCGGCACGGCCAAGCCCACCGTCATCGAGCGCAGGGGAGTGGTCCATCACCTGATCGACGTGGTAGAGCCCGAGCACGAGTTCACCGTTGCCGAGTACCGCCGTCTGGGAAGAGAGGTGATCGATTCGACGGAGACTCCGCTGATCATCACCGGTGGCTCCGGCTTGCACTTCAGAGCCCTGGTCGATCCGATGAGCTTCGCTCCCACCGACGAGCAGCTGCGCGCCGACCTGGAGGAGCTCGACCTCGACGAGCTGGTGGCGCGACTGCTCGCGGCCGACCAGGAGGCCGCGGCTCATGTCGACCTCGTCAACAAGCGACGGGTGGTGCGGGCACTCGAGATCGCCGAGTTGACCGGAGAGATTCCGTCGCGTCGGGCCCGATCGGCGGAAGCCGAGGACCTGAGGAGATACGTGGCCGATGTCGAGTTCACCGCAATCGGGGTCGATCCGGGTGGCGCCCTACAGAAACGGGTCGATCGACGTCTCGCCGACATGCGACAGGGCGGTCTCGTCGAGGAAGTGAAGGGCCTGCGGCATCGGTTGGGACGCACGGCCCGGTCGGCGGTGGGATACCGGGAGATCCTCGACCATCTCGCCGGTGAGCTCACCATCGATGATGCCTTCGAGGCGATAGGTCACAACACGCGCCGTCTCGCCCGGAAACAGCGCACCTGGTTTCAGCGTGATCCCAGGATCCGCTGGATACCCTGGATGGACGATGCGGCCGGCCGCGTCGAGAGAGCATTGGAGATCTTGAGTTGAGGGCGTTCCAGTTCACCAAGATGCAGGGCCTCGGCAACGACTTCGTCGTGCTCGAAGGACCTCAGCAGTTCGATCGGGCCGAGGTAGCCGAGATATGCGACCGGCGGTTTGGCATCGGCGCCGATGGTGTTCTCGTGGTGACCAACGGCGACCCGATTCGAATGGACTACTGGAACGCCGACGGGAGCCATGCGGAGATGTGCGGCAACGGTCTTCGCTGCGTAGCTCGTTACGCGTACGACCGCGGGTGGGCGATCGACCGGAACTTCTCCATCCAGACCCGGGTCGGCATCCGGGGGGTGCGGGTCTTCGAGGAAAGGGTCGAGGCCGAACTGGGTCGCCCGATGCTGGGAGAGGTGCTCACGCTCGACGGGTTTGACTACCAGGTGGTGGATATGGGCAACCCGCATGCGGTCACCTTCGTCGAAGATCCGGCCGCCGCCGAGGTGGAGAGTGTGGGGAGGTCGGTTCAGACCGAGTTCCCGGATGGGGCGAACGTCGAGTTCGCATCACGGAGCGACGACGGAGTACAGATGCGGGTGTGGGAGCGAGGTGTCGGCGAGACCCCTGCCTGCGGCACCGGCATGGCGGCGGTGGCGGCGGTCGCCGCCGAGCGCTATGGGCTCTCCAGTCCGATCGCGGTGTCGGTGCCCGGTGGCGAGGCGAGTGTCGATATCCGTGACGGTATGGCCTGGATCATCGGACCCGCCGAGTACTCGTTTCGGGGCCGTGTCGGAGAGCGCTGATCGGCTCTCCGACCTGACATCCCCTTCACCGCGCTCGAGCAATCGCCAGGGTCTCGGTCGACGGCTCGGGATCGGTCTGGCTCAGTGCCCCAAACCAGACGCCGGCCATCACCGCAATGGCTCCGATCATGGCGCGGGCAGTGAGTGGCTCATCGAGGAGCCAGGCTTCGGCGAGCATCGTCACTACTGGGAACAACACGAAGGCGTACGACATGGCCGAAGCGGTCCAGTAGCGGACGACCAGCAGGGTGAGGACGAACAGGCCGACCGAACCGAGCAGTACCAGGTAGGAGACCGCGGCTACCGTTTCCGCTTGGGAGGGCAAGGCCCACTGCTCGCCGACTATCGCAGACAGTGCCAGCAACAGGGGGGCACCGAAGCTCATGCCGACCGCATTGGTGATCACGGGGTGGTTGCCCGACACGCGCTTTCCCAAGATGACGCTCTGGGCAATGGTGAACGAGGCGGCGAGGATGGCTATCAGGCCGTCGAGGGGGATCACCAGACCGTCGGCCCCCATCGTCATCCAGATGATGCCCCCGAAGGCGATCACCGCTCCGACCAGCGTCTTCCAGTTGAGCTTCTCGAGACGTTGTGAGGCGGCCAGCAGGGTGGTCACCAGCGGGACCATCGCCAGGACCACGGCGCCCGTGCCGGCGGTGACTCTGGTCAGGGCCCAGTACATAAGCGCGTAGCTGAGGGTGACCACGAAGAACCCGTACAGCGCGGTCAGCACCAGGGTCTTCCCCCGTGGGACGCCGAGCCGCATCGATGCCGCGATCAACACGAATATCAAGGCGGCGAGGGAAAACCTCAAACCCGCTCCCCAAAACGGGGCCAGCTCGCCGTTGCTGACTCTGACGGCGAGGAAGTTGCCGCCACCGAGCAGCACGACGCCGGCAAAGGCGGCGAACGTGAATGCTCCCGGTCGTGCCACGGTGCCCATCATGGTTCATCTCCTCTCAGACGATGAACCCACTATCCGCCAGATCCCGTCACACAGCATCGGGTGAACACCCCATTTCTCCGCGGGTGTCAATCGGGAGGGCGCGTGTCGGGGTTCAGGGATAGCGTCGGAGGACGCTGACGACCTTGCCGATCAACTCGACGCCTTCTGAGAACACCATGGGCTGGTATGCGGGGTTCTCCGAGTGCAGATACACCTTCCCGTCCTTGCGCTGGAGACGCTTCACGGTGGCCTCTTCCCCGTCGATGAGACAAGCGACGATCTCGCCATCTCGGGCGTCGGACTGCTTGTGCACCGCCACCAAGTCGCCCTGGTGTATCCCGGCATCGATCATGGAGTCGCCCTTCACCTCGAGGAGGAAAACGGGACCGTCACCGACCAGCTCGGTGGGGAGGGGCATGAACTCGTCGACCTGTTCGGCGGCCAGGATCGGAGTGCCGGCTGCGATACGGCCGAGCACCGGCACGTCGCGCAGGCGACGGTCCTCGAAGGCCGGGGCCGGGGCCTCGTTCACCACCACGATGGCGCGCGGCTTCGACGGATCTTTCTTGATCATGCCCGCTGCCACCAGTGAATTGAGCTGGGCGTGCACCGAGGACGGTGAGCTGAGGCCGACGGCGTCTCCGATCTCGCGCACCGAAGGGGGATAGCCCCTCTCGGCCACGGTGGTCCTGATGTATTCGAGAACCTGCTGCTGTCTGTCCGTCAGCATCCTGACTCCTCTTCGAACGGATGTTCGCCAGGTTAGTCGCTCGATCTCTGCTCACCAAACACCTGTTCGATCTGCTGTTGGCGACGGTCGATGAACGACATCGTGATGTGAACCACATCGCCAAAGTGGGGATGGACGCTCTCGGTTGCTCGCTCATCGAGGGACAACCAGCGGTAGGTGAAGGGAACCGCCTCCTCATCAGGCTCTTGCACCCACGACTCGCCGATTCCGTTCGGGGCTTCGAACAGCAAAATGTATCCGACCTCTTCGACTCTCTCCCCTGTATGGGGGTGATCGAACTCATAACCGATTCGTGCAATGAGATGGGTGGGCTCGAGATCCAAACCCGACTCTTCGAACAACTCTCTCTTGGCAGCATCACGATGCGCCTCACCCTCGTCGACTCGGCCCTTCGGTATCTGAGTCCCCGCCACCGGGTGATCGAAGACCAACAGCTCAGGACCTTCCTCCTGCTTGCGAATCACACAGGCGAAAGCTCGGGGGACCCCACATCGGTCGAATCTGTCGGACACGGCTGTCAGGCTATCGGTAGTGGAAGCTTCGGCTTGACATCGAACAACTGTTCGGTACAGTATCGAACACACGTTCGGTTTCCTCCGAATTTCATCAAGCAAGCAACCGAGCGGGCCCGATCAGGAGGGAGACATGCAGACCACACGATCACAGCTTTCCGTTCAGCTGTCCGTGCTCCTTGCAACGGTCTGCGTCGTCTTTCTCCTGATCGGAGGGGCTGCGGGTGCCGAGGAGCCACCCGGCCCGGCCACCGAATATGTGGTGGTCAAGGGAGACACCCTGTGGGAGATCGCCTCCGGGCACACTGGTGAGGGCGAGGACGTGCGGGTGACCATCGATGCCATCAAGGAGAGGAGCGGGATCACCTCCAGCTCGCTCCAGGTGGGTCAGGTTCTTCGGATTCCACAGCCCTGAAGGCACGGACACGTTTACGCTGGGGCGATGCTCTGCCCCGCATGTGGCGCCACCGAGATCCGGGTGATCGACAGCCGACCTGCCGAGAACGGCAATGCGATACGCCGCCGCCGCCAATGCGAGGTCTGTTCCCACCGTTTCACCACATACGAACGATTGGAACCACAGCTGATGGTGGTGAAGCGCTCAGGACGGCTCGAGCCGTTCTCTTCGACGAAGCTGGCATCGGGTATCTCCGCGGCGCTGGCCGACCGCCCGGTTTCGGGCTCCGACGTCGAGAGTATCGTCGACGAGATCGACGACACCATGCGGGCTTCCGGCCCTCAGGTGACGTCCGAGGAGATCGGGAGGCTGGTCCTCGATCGGCTCCGCGATCTCGACGAGGTGGCCTATCTGCGGTACGCCTCGGTCTACAAGGAGTTCCAGGGCGCCGCCGACTTCGAGAAGGAGATGGCCGAACTCGAGGCGGCTGACTAGAGACCGATCAGCTCCCTTCGGCGAAGTCGTCGATGGGATCGCCCTGCCGGTCGGTTCTGTCGAAGTCTTCGCGCTCGAGGGTGGTCTCAGCGCCCGAGAATCCGGTCGAGGCTCTCTCTCGACTCGTCCACCCGCTCCGATACCCTCTCCTGGATGTCGGCGATGGCGTTGTTCAGCACGCTGTGGATCTGCGCCAGTCGGCTGCTCATTTCGAGGAGTGCGCCGTTGGCCGCGTTCGCGTCGTCTTCGCGCAGGGCGTCGACGTATCGTCCCATTATCGAGGTGAGGTCACCCGCCAGTATGTCGAGCTGCTGTGTGACGTTGGGCAGCACCTCGTCGGGGAGGGCGGTCCGCACTTGGTCGAAGGAGAGTTGCCAGGTTCCGAACTGACGGGCGGCCTCGTCGAGGGCAATCAGGGCCGGATCGGTCTCGAGCCTGGGAGCGACGAGGATCGGGAGCACCGCCGCTCGATAGGAGTGGGCGGTGTCGGCGAGGCGGATGCCGTCGAGTGTCGAGCTCGCCGCCCGCAGTGCCGCGGCGCGGAGGTCGGTGGCCGACCCGTCGAGTGCTCCCGACGAGTTGAACAGCGTGCGTGCCTCGCCCTGCAGGGCGAAGAGATCTGCGGTCCCGGTCGACTCGGTGTCTTCGAGCAGGGCGGCATTGAACTCCTCGAGGACGGACAACGACGCATCCAGGGCGAGGGCGTGCTCGGTGACCGTGGCCAGGGAGGCTTGCTCGATGGCAGAGGGGTGTTGGTAGAGCCAGTATGCAAGGGCGACGGCTCCCGCCACGACCAGGACCAGGACGGCTACGAGACTCCACCTGACGTTGCCTCCGATGAGTCGCCTTCCGATCTCCTCGGGGTGCCAATCCGAGAGCGGGTCCGGTTCGGCTTCATGTCGGCCGCGTCGTTGAACCTGGGGCTCGTCCGCCGTCTCCACTGTCTTCAACGGCGATTCGGACCATGTTGTGGTGGCGTCGGAGAACCCGAGAGTCTCCAGGGACGAGAAGCGGAGCTGACGACGAGTGCTCGTCCTGTTATCGGGCGGCTTGGTTGTCGCAGTCATGAGGTTGCTCGCTTACAGTCGGGTGACTCCGCCCGAATGCCC
>CAZLEQ010000035.1:0-23539 GCA_964558575.1 uncultured Acidimicrobiaceae bacterium
TCCACCCGATACCCCCCGGAGGAGGCGCTTCCCGCGGTTGACACCCACGTGGCCCCCTAGTAAAACAGGAGTCCAGTAGTGGAACGACTATTCCACCAGGCGAAACGAGGAGTCCATGTTCGACCTTCATACTCCGAGCCGTCGCTGGGCCTACCTGCTGGTCCTCTGTCTCGTCGCCGTGGCCTGCACGAGCGATCCGGCCGAGATCACCACGACCACGACCTCTGCCGACGACGGTGTCACCACCACCGAGGGACCCACCGAAACCACCGCCCCGTCTGACGACGGCGCGGACGAGGGCGAGACGGTCCGCTTCCTGATGGCGGAGAACTTCTGGGCTGACTGGATCCCGTTCTCATCCACCGCTCTCAGCCAAAAGAGACTGGAGCGGCAGATCTACGACTTCCTGGTCGACTTCCCCACCGGCGACCTCAGCCAGCCGGAACCCTCGCTCGCCACCAGCTGGAGCCAGATCGACGACACCACCTGGGAATTCACATTGCGCGACGACGTAGTGTTCCACGACGGTCAACCCCTGACCGCCGCCGATGTCAAAGCCTCGGTCGAGCTTGCGTCGGGCTTCAGTGGTGAGAGCGCTTATGCCCTCACCTGGTCTCCGGCTGAGGTGGAGATCATCGACGACTACACCTTCCGCATCATCACCGCGGAGCCTTTTGCCCCCATGCTGGTGGAGCTGTGGTGGACTCCGATCGTTTCGGCCCAGTGGCTGGAAGGGGACTCCGAAGAGCTGGCCAACACCCCCAACGGCACCGGGCCTTTCCGTCTCGTCGAGGACACGGTCAACGTCAAGACCATGGAACCGAACCCCAACTACTGGCAGGGACCTGCCACGATCGACACACTGATTTGGGAGTTCATCCAGGATCCCCAGACCCGCCTCGATGCGCTGTTGAGGGGTGACGCGCAAGCCATCGACCGGGTGCCGCCCGAGCATCTCGAGACCCTCGAAGCTGAAGCTGGCATCGAGTTGGTAGGCGTCACCGGGATCGAGTCGGTCAACCTGTATGTCCGGCCGGGCCGGCTTCCGATCTGGGAAGAGAACGCCGACTTCCGCCGGGCGGTGAACCTGTCGTTCGACCGCACGCCCCTGGTCGAGAACCTGGTGATGGGTGCTAGTGCTCCGGCTGGCAGCTTCCTGCCCACCAACACCCTCTTCTATCAAGAGCAGCAGCCCCCGTTCACCGCCGACCCTGAAGCTGCCCGGGCCGCCCTCGAGGCCGCCGGCGTTCCGGACGGCGGACCGCCCTTCGAGATCTGGGTCGCTGAGGGCTTTCTTCCCCGGGCTGTTCCTGTGGTGGAGGCGATGGTCGCCCAGATGCAGGCCATCGGTTTGAACGCCACCATCGTCACCAGCGACGTTGCCGGGCTGATCGACGACGCCTTCAGCGATACCGGTACCGGAGCCATGTACCACTTGAGCTGGGCCACTGCCGGTGACCCCAACCAGGCTGCCGCCGTCTACTCATCGGCCTTTGCTTGGTACTTCGGCGACGAGGAACTGCAAGCGCTGATCGATCAGGGTCGGACCACCCTCGACCCCGTCGAACGAGAGCAGGTCTACGCTGAGCTCCAGGCTCACATGTGGGAGCAGGCCTGGCATGTGCCCCTGTACAACTCGGACTTCACCCTCGCCCACGTCAGCGAGCTGCAGGGTGTGCTTGTTCAGCCCCACGTCTTCCGCACTGACTTCTACCCGGCCAGTCTCAGCGACTGATCGGATGTCGTCGGGGGTTGACACCAAACCCGGTCACGGCGAATGAGGGGGCGAGTCCTCCTCATTCGTCTCGGCCAGATGGTCCTGGTGGTGCTGGCCGTGGTCACCATTGCCTTTTTCGTGCTTCGTCTCGCCACCGGTGATCCCGCGCGACTGGTCAACCCGCCTGGTACACCCGAAGAAATCATCGCCCAGACCCGGGTGCGCATCGGCACCGACAAGCCGGTCGCAGTCCAATACGTCGAATACCTCTGGAACGCCGTTCAAGGCGACCTCGGAACGTCTTTTCGGGGCGCTCAACCCGTTGCCAGCGCGGTCTTCAGTGCTCTGCCAAACACCCTCTACCTCGCCGGAATAACCGTCGTCGTCTCCGCCACCCTTGCCATTGCGCTCGGAGCGGTGGCCGCCAGGAGACCGGGCGGCATTTTCGATCGGGTGGTGTTGGTGTGGGTGGCCCTTGCCCAGGCGACACCAGCCTTCTGGCTCGCCGTGCTATTGGTGCTGGTCTTTGCACTGAATCTGCGTTGGTTCCCAGCGATCGACATGGCCGGCTGGCGCAGCTTCGTGCTTCCTGTCACCACCCTGGTCGTCACGCTGAGCCCCATCCTCATTCGCACCGCCCGCCAATCCTTCATCGAGACACTGGGAGAGGACTACATCAAGGCGGCCCGGGCCCGGGGATTGCCCTCGTGGCGGGTGTTCGCCATCCACGGCGTCAAGGCGGCGTCGTTGCCGCTCGTCACCCTCATCGGTCTCCAACTCGGGTTCCTCCTGGCCGGCGCGGTGGTCGTCGAGGCTATCTTCAACTGGCCCGGCATCGGCAAGCTCATCCTCGATTCCCTCGCCAGCCGCGACTTTCCCATGATCCAAGGCGGCATCCTCGTCGCTGCAGTCGTTTTCGTGGTCCTCAACTTCGTCGTCGACATGTTCTATGCCGTGCTCGACCCCCGAGTTAGAGCCGCCCAGGCATGAGCGACGTCCTCGCCACCGCCGAGCACACCGCTCCCCGCTCGGGCGCCATCGCCGCCGGTTCAGCAAGGCGCATCCTTCGAACCCCTCTCCTCGTCGTCGGCCTGGTGGGCGTGGCGGTAATCGGAGGCGCCGCTCTATTTGCGCCGCTCATTGCCCCCTACGATCCCACCGCCCAGAATCTCGCCAACATCCTCGCTCCCCCCATCTGGGCCGGAGGCACCGCCGAGCATCTCCTCGGCACGGACGTTCTCGGACGCGACGTCGCCAGCCGCATCCTCTTCGGGGCGAGGAACTCCCTGCTGGTTGCCTTCTCCGCCATGCTGCTCGGTAGCAGCCTCGGCCTCATCACCGGGCTCCTGGCCGGATTCTTCGGCGGCCGGGTCGACTCGATTCTGATGCGCCTCGGCGACGTCCAGCTCGCCTTCCCGTTCATCCTGTTGGCCATCGCCATCCTCGGAGTCGTGGCTGCTCGCCCCGCCTGGCTGTTGATTGTCGTGCTCGGCATTCCCGGGTGGATCGTCTATGCCCGGGTGGTTCGAAGCCGAGTCCTGGCCGAGAAGGAGAAAGACTACGTGGCTGCCGCAACCGCCCTCGGAGCTGGGCCCTGGCGGCGCCTCTTCCGCTATGTGTTCCCATCGGTGTGGCAGGTCGTCCCGGTCATCGCTCTTCTCGACGTCGGTTTCCTGATCATCATGGAGTCGACCCTCAGCTTCCTGGGCCTCGGCCTCCCGCCGCCAGCGGCGACCTGGGGCGGGATGCTTGCTGACGGACGGCGCAATATGGTCGTGTCGCAGTGGCTCCCCATCCTCCCCGGCCTCGCGATCGTTGCCACGGTGCTTTCCATCAACCTCGTCGGCGACGGCCTGGCGGCGGTGTTCAACACCCGTCACTTCGAGGGCGGATTTCGTCGCTATCGCCCCAAAGTGGGAGTGGCTGCAATGCCCGAACCCGACGCCGACACCTTGCTGGCCGTGCGGGGCCTGCGGGTCGAGTTCCCCACACCAGGAGGCGCTGTCAAGGCGGTACGGGGGATCGACTTCGACCTGGACGCGGGCGAGATCCTGAGCATTGTCGGAGAGAGCGGATCCGGCAAGTCGGTCACTGCTGCCGCGGTCATCCAGTTGCTCGACCCGCCGGGAAGGATCACCGACGGAGCGATCCTCTTCGACGGCGAGGACCTGGCCCGGACCTCCGACCGGCGGATGGCGTCGTTGCGGGGACGGGAGATAGCGATGATATTCCAGAACCCGGCAGTCTCGCTCAACCCCGTGCTCACCATCGGCTTCCAACTCCGTGAGGCCATTCGCCACGTTACGGGGGAAGACCGGCGCACCGCTCGCGAGATCGCCCGCCAGGTCCTGCTGGCAGTCGACATCAAGGACCCCGACCGGATCAGCCGCCAGTATCCGTTTCAGCTGTCGGGCGGGATGAACCAGCGGGTGATGATCGCGATGGTGTTGGCCGCCCGCCCCCGTCTGCTCCTCGCCGACGAGCCCACAACCGCCCTCGACACCACCACCCAGGCCCAAATCCTCGGGCAGCTGGTCGAGCTTGCCGACAGGGAGGACATCAGCCTCGTCCTGATCACCCACGACATCGCGCTCGTCTCCGAATACGCCGACCGGATGCTGGTTCTCTACGCCGGGGAGACGTGTGAGTACGGCCCGGTCCGACAGGTCATCTCCCAGCCTCACCACCCATACACCCGGGCACTCTTGGAGTCGGTTCCCCGGGTCGAGGACCCCGCCGATCGCCTCCAGGTAATCCCCGGAGAGCTGCCCGACCCGAGAGGCGACCGAGTCGGGTGCCCCTTTGCCGACCGCTGCCCTGAGGTGATGGACGTATGCCGGGAGGCGACCCCTCCCCGCTACGACGTCGGCCCGGGCCACATCGCCGCCTGCTACCTATGGGCGTCGGAACCGGCCGAGGCGGTGGCAACATGACCCGCCCCCTGCTCGAGGTGCGCCATCTCTCCAAGGAGTTTCCGGTAAGGAAGTCTGGGTTCGGTGGGCGCCGCGGCGGCACTGTGCGGGCCGTCGACAATGTCTCCTTCGACATCTACCCGGGAGAGACGCTCGGCTTGGTGGGTGAGAGCGGCAGCGGCAAGTCGACTCTGGGACGAACGGTACTCCGGCTTCTCGAGCCGACCTCCGGCGAGGTCGTGTTCGATGGGGAACCGGTGACCGCCGACAACAACGCCCGTCTGCGCCGGCATGCCCAGATCGTCTTCCAGGACCCCTATGCCTCCCTGCCACCCAAGATGCGGGTACGGCGCATCGTGGCCGAGCCTCTCCGGATCCACGACATCGTTCCCGCCTCCGGCGTAGGGGAGAGGGTGGTGTCGCTGCTCAGGAGCGTCGGCTTGGGCGAGAAGCACGCCGGGGCCTTTCCCCATCAGCTCTCCGGTGGTCAGCGCCAGCGGGTCAGTATCGCTCGGGCTCTAGCGGTGGAGCCATCGCTGGTGGTGGCCGACGAGGCGGTCTCTGCCCTCGACGTCTCCATCCAGGCGCAGATCCTCAACCTCATGAAGGACCTCCAGGCGGAGCGGGGCCTCGCTTATCTCTTCATCTCCCACGACCTGGGTGTGGTGCGCTACATGAGCCGGCGCATTGCCGTCATGTACCTGGGGCGAGTCGTCGAGGTCGGCCGCGCCGCCGAAATCACCTCCGAACCTCTCCACCCCTACACCTCCATCCTCCTCGCCGCCGTGCCCAAGGTCGGTCCCCAGCGGACCATGACGCGCCTCGAGCCCGACACCCCTCTTCCCGTCCGAGTCGAGATCGGGTGCGGCTTTCGAACCCGGTGTCCCATGGCCCAGAAGGTCTGTGAGGAGAAGCAGCCCGAGTTGGTCGAGTGGGCTCCAGGGCGCCGATCGGCCTGCCATTTCGCCCTCGAGGTCCCTGAACGACTGAAAGTCTCCCTACCCGTCCCAGGAGGTGCCGGTTGAACAGCGTTCGCATCGCAGTGATCGGGCTCGGTTTCATGGGCGGGCGCTGGTCGCGTTCCATAGCCGAGCACGGCGGTGCCGACCTGGCCGTGGTCTCCGACGTTCGCCCTGAGGTGGCCGACGATGTCGCCCACCGCTATGGCACAGAGGCGGTCCACGACCCGTTGGAAGCGGTGTCCCGCGCAGACGTCCACGGTGTGGTGGTCTGCACGCCCGAGCATCTCCACGTCGACATCGCCCTGGCTGCCATCGAGGCGGGGAAGGCGGTGGCGGTTGAGAAGCCCCTCGCCCACACGGTCGAAGCCGCAAAGCAACTCCGGGACGCGGCCGGGCGGGCGGGGGTACCGGCGCTCGCCGGACACATCCTCCGCTTCGAGCCCCGCTACGCCGCCATCCGGCGGGCGATCGAGGACGGTGAGATCGGAACCGTGCAGGCGATCCGCAGCGAGCGGATCGGGCTGATCGCCGACCAGCAGGTGCTCGGTGGACGCACCAGCATCGCCCTCTACTACGGCGTCCACGAGCTCGACATCGCGCGTTGGTACGCCGGCGATATCGCCTCGGTGTGGGCCGCGCACAGCTCGGGAGTGGTGGCCGCCCACGGCTATGACGTCGAGGACCTCTACTCGGTGGGGCTCAGCTTCTCCTCCGGAGCCCACGGCACCTCGATGCTGGGCTGGTCGCTTCCCGACCGCACCCCCGGTTACGGGATCGCAGGCTTCACGGTGATCGGCGAGGAGGGCGTCCTCGAGGTCGCCCAGGGCAGCACCGGGTTCAGCAAGGTCCTCGCCGACGGACCCGCCGACGAAGACGTCCACTACTCGCCGTTGGTGCACGGCCGGCAATACGGGGCGATGGCGATCGAGGCCGATCACTTCGTGCGCTGCGTACAGGGGGAGGCCGAGCCGGTGTGCACGTTCGGCGATGGCACTGAGGCGGTGCGTGCGGCGCTGGCGGTGGAGCAGGCAGGAGTCGAGAGACAGGTGGTGCGACTGTGACCGCCCACCGCGACTCGCCCTACGCTGCCCGAGCCGTGCTCCGGGTGCTCGACATCATCGACCTTCTCAGGGAACGGACCGGCGGCGCCACCCTGGCCGAACTGGCCATCGCCACCGAGATGCCCAAGAGCTCCGCCTTCCGCTACCTGTCCGCTCTCGAGTCACGCGGCTACGTGGAGCGGGAGAGCGCCACCGGCTGCTACCGGCTTGGGGCTGCGTTCCTCTCCTCCCGGCCCCGCCACCTCGAAGTGCTCGCCCGCCGGGCGCGACCACACCTGAAGGCGCTGCAGGACCGATTCGGGGAGACCGTCAATCTCGGGGTTCTGGACGGGAGCCGTGTGGTGTACCTGGAGATCGTGGAGAGCCACAAGTCGATGCGGTTCGTAGCCCGTAAGGGCGATCGCGAGCCGATCCACTCCACCGCCCTCGGCAAGGCGATTGCTTCTCTGGCCACCGACAGCGAGGTTCTGAGCATCCTCGACTCGGAGGGGATGCCCGCCCGGACCGAGCGGACCATCACCGACCCGGACGCCTTCATCGAGGTTGTACACGGGATCCGGGAGGAGGGCTTTGCCATCGACGATCGCGAGAACGAGGCCGACGGACGCTGTGTGGCGGTTCCCATCGTGGACGTCGGGGTGGCGGCGGCGCTGAGCCTCAGCGCTCCCGCATCTCGCTTCTCGCTCGACGAGGCCACCGCCGCCGCAGCCGTACTGCAAGACGCCGCCAAGGCAATCGCCGGGGAGGCCCAGTGAACGAACTCACCCGGATGACCACCGCCGAGGCGGCTGCTGCGCTCCAGACGGCCGAGCTGGCGCTGCTCCCCATCGGGAGCTGCGAACAGCACGGGCCGCATCTCACTCTCGACACGGATACCGCCATCGCCGAGGCGGTGGCCCGGCGCCTCGCCGACGACCTCGATGAACTCGCGGTCCTCTGCCCGACCATCGGCTACGGCCTGTCGGAGCATCATCTGCCCTTCGCGGGGACGCTCACCTTGAGACCCGGCACCCTGCTCGCCCTCGTCTCCGACGTCCTCGAGAGCCTCGACCAGGCCGGGATCGGTCGGGTACTGATCGTCAACGGGCACGGTGGCAATGTCGACGCCCTCCGTCTCGCCGCCCGCACCGCTCGACGGGACCGAGGGATGCTGGTCGCCTCGGTGATGTGGGCCCTGATCGCCGCCGACGAGGCGGGCGCCGCCGCCATCAGCCCCGCCTACGGCCATGCCTGTGAAGTGGAGACGTCGGTGGCGATGGTGCTGGCGCCCGATCGGGTCCACCGCGATCGGATCGCTCCCGGGTCACGTACCAGTGTGGATGAGCTGACCGATCCGCCCTCCGCCCGGGTCGACGAGCCGGTGTGGTTCGACCAGTGGACTCTTGACGGAGCACTCGGTGATCCCCGCGCTGCCACCGAGGAGGCGGGGAGACAGATCGCAGAGGTGGTGCATCGGCGGGTGTCGGGATTCGCACGCCGGATGATCGAACGTCCAGTTCCGAAGGAGCGAAGATGACCATCAAACATCTCGAGTTGTTGATCGGGGGGAGCTGGCGCCCGGGACGCGACCTCGATCCCGTCGCCTTGACTTCCCCCGTCACCGGTGAGGAGATCGCCCTGGTCGACCAGGCCGGACCGGATGAGCTCGAAGCGGCGGTCGAGGCGGCGTGGGAGGCCCATCGACGGCTGGCCTCGATGACCGCCTTCGAGCGGGCGGCGCTCGCGCATCGGGTCGCCGACCTGATGGAGGAGCGCTCGGAGGAGATCGCCCGCGATCTGTCGACCGAGCAGGGCAAGCCGCTGGCCAGGGAGGCACGGCCGGAGGTGGCGGCGGCGGTGGAGATGTTCCGGGACGCCGCCGAGGGGATCAAGCGCCTGGAGACGTCGATCATCCCCAGCGCCGATCCCGACAAGCGGGTCCTCACCATCCGCCAGCCCCGCGGGGTCTACGGCCTCCTCACCCCCTGGAATTTCCCCGTCACCATCCCCAGCGAATATCTCAGTGCCGGGCTCGCCAGCGGCAACGCCATGGTGTGGAAGCCGTCCGAGCTGACTCCCACTTCGGCATGGCACCTGGCGCAGTGCTTCGTCGACGCCGGGGCACCCGAGGGGACCCTCAACCTGCTCCACGGGGACCCGGCACAGATCGGCGGGAGCATCGCCCGCCACCCCGGCATCACCGCCATCGGCCTCACCGGCAGCAGCGGTACCGGCCAGCTCGTCGCGGAGCAGGCGGCCGGCAAGCCACTCCTCCTCGAGCTGGGCGGCAACTGCCCGGTGCTCGTCTTCGCCGACGCCGACCCCGGCGCGGTGGTGGCCAAGCTCGGGTTCGGATGCTTCGCCAACGCCGGCCAGATCTGCGACTCGGTGGAGCGGATCCTGGTCGACGAGGCCATCCACGACGAACTCGTGTCGGGGCTGGTGGACGCCGCCTCCAATGTGCGCCTCGGCTCCCCCTTCGACGAGGGCACCACCATGGGTCCGGTGATCTCCGAGGCGGGCGCAGTCCGGATCGACCAGCATCTCGAGGACGCCGTCGCCCAGGGCGCGGAGGTACTCCATGGCGGCGGTCGGGATGATGGCCACCCCACCCGGCTCTACTACCAGCCCACTGTTGTCGACGGCGTCCGGCCCGGGATGCGGATCGAGGAGGAGGAGACCTTCGGGCCGATAGCCCCGATCATGACTTTCACCGACGAGGCGGAGGCAATCGAGTTGGCCAACCGCTCGAGCACCGGCCTGGTGGGGAGCGTCTTCACCCGCGACATCGGTCGGGCGATGCGGGTGGCGGAGGCGTTGGAGACAGGGGTGGTCAACGTCAACGAGTCCACCGCCTACTGGCAACCGCACACCCCGTTCGGGGGCTTCAGCGGAAAGCGGAGCGGGCTCGGTCGGCTCGGGGGGCGGTGGACCCTGCTGGAGATGACCCAGCTCAAGACGATCAACCTCGACATCACCTGATGGAGCTCACCGTGCCCACCCGGTGTCGCCATCGCCAGGACCAGAAGACGACTTGGGAGGAGGCCCAATCATGACCACCCGATCCGCCTATCAGACCGAAACTTCCTCCGAGCTCATCGACCGGGCCCGGCGATCGACTCCGGGCGGTGTCAACTCCAATGTCCGGCTGCTCGGACCACCCATTTTCTTCGACCACGCCAAAGGATCGCGACTGGTTGACGTCGACGGCAACGAGTACATCGACTACCTGCTCGGGCAGGGCCCCAACTTCCTCGGACACGCACCCGACGACATTCTCGACGCGGTCGAGACGGCCTGCCGGCGGGGCATGGTGTACGGGGCGCAGCATCGACTCGAGGTGGAGGCGGCGGAGCTGGTCCTCGACCGGCTCGGGTGGGCCGAGCGGATCCGGTTGGGGGTTTCGGGCACCGAGTCGCTCCAGGCAGCACTACGTGCGGCCCGGGCGGCCACTGGGCGGACGAGGTTCGTCCGTTTCGCCGGGCACTATCACGGCTGGCTCGACAACGTGCTGGTAAAGGTAGAAAACGGACGGGCGGTCCCGGCCAGCGCCGGGCAGATGGCAAGTCATCTGGACGACTCGATCATGCTCGAGTGGAACGACCTCGCATCGGTGGAGCAGGTGCTCTCCGAGCGCGGCGAGGACATCGCCGCCGTGGTGATGGAGCCGATCATGTTCAACACCGGGTCGATCGAGCCTGCTGACGGGTACCTCGAGGGAGTGCGTGCGGCCTGTGACCGTCACGGAGTCGTGCTGATCTTCGACGAAGTGATCTCAGGATTCCGGGTGGCTCCAGGAGGTGCCGCCGAGCGGTACGGCGTCACCCCCGACCTCGCCACCTACGGCAAGGCGATGGCCGGTGGGTGGCCGGTCTCGGCGTTGGCGGGCAAGGCCGCGCTGATGGACGGGTTCGGCACCGGCGAGGTCAACCACTCGGGGACCTTCAACGCCTCGGTGATGGCCTCGGCGGCGGTGGTGGCCACGATGGAGCGGCTGCGTGACGATCCCCCCTACGACCGGGTGGCCTCGATCGGGTCGATGCTGATGGAAGGACTCGGTGAGCTCGCCTCCGACCACGGGCTGGGGCTCAACCTGCAGGGAGTACCGATGGCGTTCCATGCCGGATTTGGCACCGGACCGGTCACCTCCTACCGCCAGCTGACCTCCTTCGACTCCGATCGCTACGGAGAGTTCTGCGGGCAGCTGATCGCCCACGGGGTGTGGGTTGCGGGACGGGGAATCTGGTACGTCTCAGCCGCCCACGACGAGGAGGACGTTGCCGAGACTCTCGACCGGGTGGCGGCGGCGATGAAGACGATCGCATGACCCGGGTTGGCATCGCCGGGATGTGGCAGGAGACCAACACCTATTCCCCTCGTCCCACCCGCTGGGACGACTTCGCTGCCTACGAACTGCTCGAGGGCGAGGCAATTCTCGAGCACCACGCAGGGACTCGGAGCGTGATCGGCGGGTTCATCGATGGTTGCGACCACGATCTGGTCGGGGTCTTCTCGGCGGGGGCGTGGCCGGCGGGTACCGCCTCCGTGCAGACCGCCGATCGGCTGCTGGGACAGCTCCGGGAGGCCCTCCGTTCGTGTGGGTCCCTCGATGGGCTACTCGTCAACCTCCACGGGGCGATGGTCGCCGAGGGACACCCCGACATGGAGGCGGACACCCTGCAGGTGATCCGGGAGGGGGTGGGCGAATTGCCGGTGGTGTGCGTGCTCGACCTCCACGCCAACCCGTCGGTCGAGCTGATCGAACTGGCCAACGTGGTGATCGCCTACGACACCTACCCCCACGTCGATATGCACGAGCGGGGGGTGGAGGCTGCCGGCCTGCTCGACCGTGTCTTCTCCGGGGAGTCACTCCGAACCCGGATCGGGAAGCATCCCCTCCTCGTCACCCCCCTCGCCCAAGGGACCGGGTCAGAACCGATGGGCGGGTTGATCAAGCGGGCCCGGCAGAGAGCCGACCGCCTCGAGGTCGACCGGATCTGCATTACCCCCGGCTTTCCCTATTCCGACGTCGACAGGGCGGGGATGAGCGTCCTCGCCACCGCCACGGCGGACCGATCTCCGGCCGCGGACGATCTGATCGCCTTCGTCCTCGATGACATCGACCGGATTGCCGCCCAGTTCGAGGTGATCCGCGACGACCCCGCCACCGCGGTCAGGAAGGCCATCGCCGCCGAGGAGACCCCGGTAGTGCTGGCCGACGTCGCCGACAACATCGGCGGAGGCACGCCGGGCGACGGAACCGTGCTGTTGGCAGAGCTGCTCGCCGCTGGTGCCGAGGGGGTGCTGTCGATCATCGCCGACCCTGAGGTCGCCGCCGCAGCCCATCGAGTCGGGATCGGCGGAACCCTTACCGGAGACGTGGGCGGCAAGACCGACCGTCTCCATGGGTCGCCGGTGCCGATAACGGGCACGGTGGTGGCGCTCTCCAACGGCAGGTTCCGCACCGAGGGGTCCTGGGGCACTGGCCAGGAGTTCTCGATGGGCGCCACCGCCTGGCTGACGGTGAACGGCATCGACCTGGTGGTCACCGAGATCCCCACCCCGCCCTTCCACGTCGAACAGGTGACCCATCTCGGCATCGACCCCTCCTCGAAGCGGATCATCACCGCCAAGGGAGCCCTCGCCTGGCGCGCCGCCTACGGCAACATCGCCCGTACGGTGATCGAGGTGGACACTCCCGGAGCGTGCCCGATCGACGTTTCCACCTTGCCCCGCAATACCCAGCCCCGGCGGTACCCATGAGGCTGGTTCGGTTCGGCCCAGACGGCGAGGAGCGCCCCGGTGTTCTGGTGGAGGATCGGATCCTCGACCTCTCGCCCCGGATCGATGACATCGGCCCGGTGACCATCGCTTCGATCGGCGAGCTGGCCGACGCCGCCTCGTCGGACGTGCTCGATACGGTGGCGATCGCAAACACACGGCTCGGGTCGCCGATTGCCCGACCAGGCAAGATCCTCGGGATCGGACTCAACTACGCCGACCACGCCCGCGAGGCGGGGATGGAGATCCCCGCCGAGCCGATCGTGTTCACCAAGGCGACGACCGCACTGTGCGGGGCCTTCGATGACCTGCTGCTGCCTCCTCTGGCCGAGTCGGTCGACTGGGAGGTGGAGCTGGGGGTGGTGATCGGGCGTACCTGCCGCTACCTCGAGGACGAGGCGGCGGCCGGAAGGGCGATCGCCGGGTACGTCGTCGCCAACGACGTTTCCGATCGGGCTGCTCAACTCGAGCGGGGAGGCCAGTGGGTCAAGGGGAAGTCCGCCGACAGCTTCTGCCCCGTCGGCCCCTGGCTGGTAACCGCCGACGAGATCGAGGACCCTCTCGCCCTCCGACTGGGTTGCCTCGTGAACGGCGAGGATCGCCAGGACGGCTCGACCGCCACCATGATCTTCAGCCCCCGCGACATCGTCCGGCACCTGAGCCGGTTCATGACCCTCGAACCGGGGGATCTCATCCTCACCGGCACCCCGCCCGGTGTCGGCATGGGGAAGGGCACCTATCTCCGAGAGGGTGATGTGGTGGAGCCGTGGATCGAGGGGCTTGGACGGCCGCGGCAAGTCTGCCGACGCGTGGAGGTGAGCCCCATGTGACGTGGAAGGCGATCGATGTTCGGACTTGAAGGGCCATCGTTGTCGCCCGCTGCCTTCGACCGTGACTGGTCTAGTAATGACTCACACAGGCTTGAGGTGCTGTTTCGAGATAGGACATCGAATTCGAATTCTCTCCTGACTTGCGCTCAGTCCCATCTGAGACATTCTCGACTCGACGCCGGCCATCCCCGGTGGTTTCCGGAGTCCCGGAAGCCGACTGGGGCAGAGATCCCCGTCAGCTGAGTCGAGCGGTCTCTGCACCAGGGTTCGAAGCTCAGTGCGCAAGACACCCGCTGTGACCGACCAGAATGTCCTCATCGAACCCGTTGGTCCCAAAGAGCAACCCGAGGCGACGGCGGCGCGGCTGTTTCGGGAGATCGCCGGGGACTATCAGCGTTGGGCCGGCATCTTGAGCTTGGGCCAGGATGGGCGTTGGCGACGACTCATGGTTGGTGGGATACAACTCGCACCCGGCAGCCTGGTCCTCGATGTCGCCGCCGGAACCGGCTCGATCAGCCGGTTGCTCGAAACCCGTCGATATCGGGTGGTGGCGATCGACCTCAGTCATGAGATGCTCACTCAGCACTCCAGCCGACATCGAGTGAGAGCAGTCGCCGATCATCTCCCCTTCCGGGAAGAGACCTTCGACGCGGTTACTTTCGGGTATCTCCTGCGGTATGTCGAAGACCCTGTCGCCACGATGCGAGAGATGAGCCGGGTGTTGCGACCGGGTGGGCTGGTCGGCATGGTGGAGTTCGGGCGGCCCCGGGGGATAGCTGGGCTCCTATGGCGTATGTACACACGGGCGGTACTCCCGATGGCCGGAGTTGTGATCGGGTCTGGGTGGTATCAGGTCGGCCGGTTCCTCGGACCATCCATCGAGCGTTTCCATGAGGATCATCCCGATCTCACCCTTCGTTGGAAGCAGGGGGGACTGGTCGACGTCACCTTGGGGCGACCTTCATTTGGTGGCGGGTTGGTGATGTGGGCTCGTAGGCCGTGAACCGACCGGCCTATTACGCCCGCACCGGAAGCCCGGGCCGCGATCTCGTCGCCCTGCTTCATCCGCCATACACGATGTGGCATCTCAGCTACGTGGCCATGGGCGCGGCGATCGCTCCTCAGCTCGACTGGGTCCATCTGGTGGGGACGCTGCTCGCGTTCCTGTTCGGGATGGGGATCGGTGCCCATGCTCTCGACGAGCTCCACGACCGTCCACTCGGAACCACATTGAGCCGAGGCGTCCTGCTCACCCTCGCAGTGGGCGGTGTGTCGGCAGGCGCGGCCCTGGCGGTGGCCGGTGCGTTGGTGATCTCGCCATGGGTGGCGATGTGGGGGACAGTAGGGGTACTGCTAGCCATCGGATACCCCTTGGAGGTCCCAGAGTGGCTGCACACCGACCTGGGATTCGGGCTCTCCTGGGGCGGATTCCCGGTGCTGGTGGGTTATTGGGCGCAAACCCAGAACCTGTCGGCGCCTGCGATTGCTCTGGCTGCGGCTGCCACTCTCATCAGCATGTCCCAGCGCTTCCTCAGCACACCGGCGCGCTTCGTTCGGCGCCACACCGACCAGGCGGAGGCCACGTTCGATCTCGGTGCAGACCGCGTGCACTGGAGCCAGAACCGGTTGCTCGACACCTGGGAGCGGCCACTCAAACTGCTGGGGTGGGCGATGACGCTCTTGGCGGTCGTCCTGCTTGCGCTTCACCTCTGAACACGCCTCCCGCCGCGTAGGCCCAACCAAGGCGCGCTCGACTGACGAGCTCTGAGACCGGAGTCGCCTACTTCTAGACGACCTGGGTCAGGCCACCGTCAACTACGAGAACCGCACCAGTCACGTATCCGTTGGTGACGAGGCTGCCGACCCCCCTGGCGATATCTTCTGGTTTGCCGGATCGTTGCGCCGGCGCGATCTGGGCGACGAGCTGATGTTGGTCGGACCACTCCGAAGTCCATGGCGTCTCGATCAGCCCGGGAGCCACTGCATTCACTCGGACAGGGCCGAATGACTTGGCGAGTAGGCGGGTCATGTGGTTCAGAGATGCTTTGCTCATCGCGTATGCGATCGACGACCCGACCGGGCGGACGCCCGCCACGGAGGTGATCGTCACCACGTTGCCGTCCGGAGATGCTTGCAAGTGAGGCATTGCCAGCTTGGTGAGTGACCAGGTGCCGAAGACATTCACCTCGAATGTCTTCCGGAAGATGTCATCGGTCAGACCCTCCAGATCGCCGTGCTCGACGGCCGAGGTCCACCCGGCGTTGTTGATCAAGATGTCGAGCCGCCCGTAGCACTCGAGCGTCGTTGCGATGAGCCGCTCCCGGTCTTCGAGTTTGCTGATGTCCCCCTGGACATACAGCGACGGGGTTTTCATCTCTCTGGCTACTTCCTCGCCTGCCTCGATCGATTTCGCTGAATTGACCACGACATGTGCGCCCAGCGAGGCCAGGTGGAGGGCTGAGGCCCTACCTATCCCGCTCGAGGAGCCAGTGACCACCGCCACCTGACCTTGAAGAGGTTTCATGTTGTTGAACAGTATCTGTGAGGCGCGAGCGCACGTCTAGCTAGTGTCGCTACCGCTACGAGATCTCAGGCACCATGGCGAGATCGCCATCGGCGTGCTGTGGACACACTGATCGAGAGCTGTGGCGCTTCGACAGGATGCCTCAGTTCAAACCGAGAACTGTGAGGATCGCAGCATCAACGCCCCATTGTTCCTGGGAGCTGAGATGGCCGGCTAGGTCTCCAAGCCGATTGACGTCGAAGGCGCCGATTTGCTCCACCAGCACCTTGGTCTCAGTGCCTTCAATCTCGATTTCGGGTCGAAAGGACGCCCTTCTGGCGCTCGTCGACTGGGTGCGATCAGAACGACCGAGCGGGGGAGTAGCGCATCCGAATGGACGACCACGCCGTAACGTTTTCCGTTCTACTCATGCCGACACCCTTGGGACTCGGACCGAAGACGTCACCCCGACGCACGCAGACTCTCCATGAGCTCGGCCACTGCCAGCATCTCAGCGCGGACGTCTTTGTCCGCCTCCAGCCCCGCCACCTCAGCGGAAAGTGCTTCCTTGTCGCCCAGCCTCGACGCCGCCACCAGGGCCGTACGTATCGCCTCGGAGCGCGATTTCCCGGTCGCTTCCAGCTGTGCGAGGGCACGCATCGCTTCGTCGTCGAGTCGAACAGAAACCGCCTGAGTCATGCTGCCACTGTATTGCGTTATGTCATACGTCGCCCCAACAGCACCGTTCTCATCGCGAGACCGTCTACTGCGTCGAAGGACGGGCATACGACCCGCCCAGACGGCTAGGTGCGGGTGCCGTGTCGGTTCGTGGGCTGGGTGTGAGGTGGGGCGGTGGGCTGGTATGAACCGCCTTCGATCGCGGCGTCGATTGCGGCCATTTCAGCAAGGGAGGTCGAAGCCAGCTCCCGGATCAGGGCGTCCTGGGTGCGAGCCCAGGTGTCGTGAACAGGACAGGTTTCTTCCCAATCACACGGGCCATCGCGTAGAACGCAATGGTCGAACGTGGCGGGCCCTTCGGCAGCCACCACGATGTCGAGGAGGCTGATCTCACCAGGATGTCGGGCCAGCCGATATCCCCCTTTGGGCCCATGGGCGGCGACCAGCAGTCCCTCGGCGACCAGTCCGGCAAGGATCAGGGTCAAGGTCTTGTAGGGGATGTGCATTTCAGTCGAGATCTGTCGGGCTTGGCGCAGACCGGTCCCGTGGTGGCGCCCCACCGAGATCATGGCCCTGACGGCGTAGTCGCCCTTTCGCCTGAGACTGAGCTGCATGGTTTTCCAGCCAACCTAACTCAAACTACCCATTTCAGCCAGAATTCCATGGATTACTTAGAATTCCAATAGTATGTTAGAGTATGACTTCACAAGCAAGCAGCTATATGAGGAGGACTCATGATCACAACTGCAATCCGCCACCCAGTAACGGACTATGGCAAGTGGAAGACCGTGTACGACACGTTCACCCCCACATCAGCGGGAGCGAAGTTCGCAAGAGTGAACCGCTCGGTTGACGACCCCAACATGGTGACTGTTGTCGCCGGGTTCGACACCCTCGAGTTGGCCAAGGAGTTCGTGAACCACCCGAACCTCAAGGCCAAGATGACCGAGGCCGGCGTCGTTGGTTCACCGAGGATCGAAATCAACGAGGAAATCGAGTCGATCTAGTTCCTATCCCCGGATCCTGTCGAGGTCCCCGGGGAATGCTGGAACCGACAGACGTCTGACATGACGTCTGAAAGACTGAGGCCCCCCGGGAGGACATCCAACGGGGGGTCTTTCTCGTCGGCACTGCCACGGCGAGGAGATCCACTGGGCCGCGAATTCGCGCCTTTCTACTACTACGGCAGGGCGGAACAGCGACGAACCACCCTTGGGGACACCGCCAACCCAACGCCACTTGACAAGATCAACCCCTGGGATGTCCGGGTTCGACCGCGTGAGTTGTTTCCGTTTGCACGCTGTCGCATGCCCCTCGTTTGAGGTCACGACTTCTGTGCGAGAATGAGATCATGGCTGCGGTGCAACGCCATGCTGCGTGCAAACATCCATAGCCAGTGGTCGCCGGAACGGCTGGGCAGAACGAGCCAGAGGAGGAGTCATGGGTGAAGTTGTCGGAGCCGGGCTGTTGGCGCACGTCCCGACGATCATGCTTCCGGAGGAGACACGCCGGGAGCTCAACAAGGGCGAGGATTTCTCGCTCGTGGGGGCGCTGGAAGACCTGCGTGCCGATGTCTTCGAACGGGTCGACTACGACACTGTTGTCGTGCTCGACTCGCATTGGTTCACCACTGTCGAGTTCGTCGTCACCGCCCAGGACCGGCGCGCCGGCCTCTTCACATCAGAGGAGCTCCCAAGGGGTATGACGCGTATTCCGTACGACTGGCCTGGGGATCCCGAGCTCGCCCTGGCTATGGAGAGGTGTTCGTCCCAGCACTCCACCTGGGTCACCGCGATCGACGACCAGTACCTGCCGGTGTTCTACGCCACCGTCAACCTGTGGAAGTATCTCGGCGAGGGGCTCGACAAGCGTTGGATCTCGGTGAGTGTTGCCCAGACCGGTGAGACGGAAGACTTTCTCCGAGCCGGTCGTGCCCTCGGTCAGGCCATCGAGGAGACCGATCGCAAGGTCATGTTGATTGCATCCGGGGCGATGTCACACACGTTCTGGAAACTCCGCGAATTGAGGGACCACGAGGCTGCCGATCTGTCCAGCATCCGCACCCCGGAGGCGCGCGCCGCCGACGAGGAGCGGATTTCCTGGCTGAAGGAGGGCAACCACGCCAGGGTGCTCGAGACGATGGACGACTTTCTCAGGTACCGACCGGAGTCGATGTTTGCCCACTATCTGATGATGCTCGGCGCTATCGGGGAGGGGAGGTGCAGTGCACCTGCCCGTCAGTACGGCGAGTACGAGAACTCGATAGGCACGGGTCAGGTTCATCTCTGGTGCGACCGGCCCGAGGGAGGGTTCCCCCGACAGAACGAGACCCCTACCGACCCTGACTTCGTCCGCCAACTGTCCGGTCCCGACCTCCCAGCAGCTGGTTGAGTCCCTGGGGCGGGCTCAGGCCGTGTGAACGAGAATCGCCGCGGTCGGACAGGCGTCAGCTGCCTCGCGCACCCGTTGGTGTAGAGATGGATCAGGGTGCTCGTCCTTCACCTCGGAAACCAGGTCGACCTCGAACACCTCGGGGCAGATCATCTCACACTGGCCGGTGGCCGCACACAGACCTTCATCGACGGTCACTCTCATGCCCTCAATCCTACGATGCAATGGATACCGTTTCTGTAGCTTGGCTGGGCCATGACCCACCCGGAGACCATCACCCTCGCTGACCTCGAGGCGGACCCGCATCCGATCCTCGCCGAGCTGCGCGAGCTAGCGCCGGCGACCTATGTGCCGAATATCGACATGTGGCTGGTCACCCGTTGGGACGATGTGGTGTATGTGTGTGAGAGCCCCGACCTGTTCACCGCCAACACCGACCCCAGCTGGCTCCGCGAGTGTCTCGGGGAGAACATGCTCACCCTCGACGGCGATCCGCACCACAGGCTGGCCAACGGGATGCGGCCCCCTTTCGCCGGGACACCGGCCGGAAGGGCCATGGTCCAGCGTCTTCCCACCATGCTCGACGAGGCCATCGACGGCTTTGCCGCGTCGAAGAGCGCGGATCTGATGCCGCGGTATGCCGAGCCCCTGGCCAATCTGACACTGCTCGAGGCGCTCGGACTCGACATGGTGACCTGGCAGCAGCTCGCCGGGTGGTGCCAGGGGGTGATAACCGGTCTCGCCAACTTCGAGAATGAGGCCGAGAAGTCGTCCATCGCCGCCAGGGCCCACGGTGAGCTCGGCGATGCCCTCGGCGCTCATCTGAGAGCAATCGACTCGAGGGGCGCCTCGTCCGGCCTGGCGTCCTACGTCGAAGCCGGTTTCAGCCGAGAGGAGATAACGAACAACGTCCGTCTCATGATCTCCGGTGGGATCAACGAGCCCCGCGACGCCGTCGGGCTGGTCATGTACCAGATCTTGAAAGACTCCGAGCTCCACAGACGGGTCATGGACGACCGGTCTGTGATTCGCAAGGTCATCGAGGAGACGTTCCGCTTTCACTCTCCTGTGGGAACCGCCACCCGGCAGACCACACGGGACGTCACCCTCGATGGGGTGACCATCCCCGAGGGGGCGATGGTGGCCGCAGTCCTCACCGCGGCCAACCGCGATCCACGGCGGTGGTCAGACCCCGACTCGTTTCGCATCGACCGTGGCGAGGGGGCGCACCTCGCCTTCAGCGTCGGCGAGCACAGATGCCTGGGGGAGTGGATGGGGCGTCAGCAGGTCAGGATCGGAGTCGAACGTCTCCTCGACCGTCTGCCGGGGCTCCGTCTCGACGGGGAGGTCGAGCTGCACGGGTTCGAATTCCGCGGGCCGGTGTCGCTGCCAGTGGCCTGGGACTGACCTCAGGGGGCCCGTTTCATCAGTAGTACTCGAGATACTCATCCAACTCCCAGTCTGTGGTCGACGTGACGAATCTCTGCCACTCCGCGCGCTTCACCGCCAGAAAGCCCTCCACATATCCGGGGGAGAAGGCGGCGACGAAGTCCTTGTCCTCCTCCAGGGCATCGAGAGCCGCGCCAAGGCTGGGCGGGACGGAGACATCGGTGTCGACCCCGGTGATGCAGTCCTGGGTCTCCGCGGGGGGGCAGTCCAGCTCCATCTGAACACCTCGCAACGAGCTGACGAGACATGCCGCCGCGGCCAGGTGGACCGAGCTGGCACCGTCTGCGAGACGATGTTCCAGTCGGGTGCCCGGCCCGCGCGACGGGGGCACCCGGACGGCGACACCGCGGTGGTCGAGGCCCCAGTTGGCGTAGTAGCCGTTCAGTTGACCCGGCTGGAGACGTTTGTAGGCATTTACCGTCGGTGCCACCAGGGCGGTCATCGAAACGTGATCGTTGATCAGTCCGGCGATGCATTGTCGGGCCAGGGTGCTCAACCCGTCGGGATCGGAGTCGTCGGCGAAGGCGTTCTGACCGTTTTCGTCGCGCATCGAGAAGTTGACGTGGATCCCGCTCCCGCCTCGATCGGTTATCGGCTTGCCCAGGAATGCCAGGAGATAGCCCCTCTTGGTAGCGATTTCCTTGGCCATCACCTTGAACAGGAAGGCGTCATCGGCAGCCTGAACCGCGTCGCCGTAGCGGAGCGTGAGCTCGAACTGGCCGTCGTCGTACTCCGAATTGACCGACTCCAGCTCGATTCCCATGTGGTGGGCGGTGTGCATGATCTCCTCGATCGTCCCGCTGGGGTCGACGGAGGTCCCGGTTCCGTACACGTAGGAGCCGGGGGTGTGAATCGGCTGCCACCCACGGTTGCCGTCGGGCTCGAACAGAAACGCCTCCAACTCGATCCCTATCTGGGGGCTGTAGCCCAGATCGTTCCATTCGGTGACGACTCTCTCCAGGATGGAGCGGGGAGCCAGTTCTATAGGAGTCCCATTCTTGGAGATCGAGGCGACCACGACACCTGTGCCCTGTTCCCACCCGGGTCGGATGGCCTCTATCGGGAAGCGAGCCTCGACATCGGGGAAGCTCTCGTGATGCGCTCCCGGGAAGGGCTCCATCTCCCGGTTGAGCTGCAGGGAGAACAGGGCGACGCAGTGGTTGCTGCCTTCCTCCGCCCGGGCGGCCGAGAGGTACTTGCCCCTGGCGAGCCCGAGATGATCGGGCCAAAGGAACCGAACACGGTCATAGGTGGTGTGCGTCAAGCCTCGATACTCCTCGTCGTCGCTGGAGAGTTTGGTCTACGCAAGATGGGGCCGGACAGTACCAAGGGGCGGCAGGCATCTGCGTCGGCGAGAACGGTCAGAGAGCCGTTGATAGGCTTCGATGGTGCGGGCTCTCATCATCTGCCACGATCGACTCTCGACACCGGAGCGGGTTGGAGACCATCTGGAGTCGCGCGGGGTCACCCTGGAACCGTTCGTCGTCGTCGAAGATATCGCAGATCCGGAGGTGACGGTGGCGTTTCCGGACGGGGACAGATACGACCTCGTTGTGCTGATGGGGGCGCCGTGGTCTGCATACGATCCGGGGCTCCAGGGCTGGGTGCGTCCTGAAGTGGAGTTCGTCCGCCACCACCTCGACCGGGGGACCCCCACGCTCGGTATTTGCTTCGGGGCCCAGATCATGTCGATCTGTCTCGATGGCACCGTGTCCCCCGCGTCGCGGCCCGAATACGGGTGGGGAATCATCTCCTCGGAAGAGCCTGCGATCGCTCCAGGGCCCTGGTTCCAGTATCACGGTGACCAGTTCAAGATGCCCGAAGGGGCTACCCGCCTGGCATACAACGACTCCGGTCTCCAAGCCTTCCGCTATGGGCGTAGTCTGGCGGTTCAGTTCCACCCCGAGGTGACCCCGTCTTTGCTCGAGTCCTGGTACGCGGTGGGCGGCGACAGGAAGCTGATCGAATCCGGCATCGACCCAGAAGGGCTGATTGAGGAGACAACCCGTCTGGCCCCGGCTTCCCAGCCCGCCCTGGAACGGCTACTCGACTGGTGGCTCGACGAAATCGACTAGTGCCACGATGACCTGCCGGTTTGCACCGCATCGACTCCTCCCCCTGGTCTAGATTCGACCCGTCCGGCGACGAGGAGGCATATGTCCAGTCAGGATGGGTCTGGTGTAAGGCTGGAAGCGGCGGCGGTTGGGTTCCCCACAGCCCTCGCCACGGCGGTCGGGTTGATCATCGCCGGCTCCGTGTTGCTCACCGCACAGACCGGGTTCGGCGCCGGGGGGTATATCTTCGCCTGGGCGATCCTCATCGCATATGTGCTGATGCTGGCCCAGTCTGCGAGCTTCTCAGAGGCCGCAGGCATCCTCCCCACGGCCGGATCTGTATACGACTACGTGGCTGCTGGGTTGGGGAGGTTCTTCGCAATCACGGCGAGCCTCGCCGCGTATCTGCTGGTGCACGTGTTCGCCGGGGTAGCGGAGACAGCCACTGCCGGTGTCTTCGCCGCGTTCAACTTCGAGTTTCTCGAGGGTTACCAGGAGTCGGGCTCGTGGTGGATCGGAGCGGTGCTGTTGGTGATCCTGGGCATCATCAACATGCTGGGGATCAGACCCTATGCATCCACCGAGATCGCCATGACCGCCTTCATGTGGGGAACCCTGATCATCTTCGGTATCGCCGGGCTGCTCAACGAGAAGCAGTCGAGCATCAGTGGGTTCTTCGGTGATTCATTCGTCGGCACCGACCTCACCGCCATCCTCACCATGGTCGGATTAGCCCTGTTCCTCTTCGTTGGGGTCGAGTACGTGACCCCGCTCGCCTCAGAATTGAGGGACTCGGCGAGGACCATCCCGAGGGCCATGTACATAGGCGTGACCGCGGTGGCCCTTGCCATGTTCCTCTACGGTGCCGCGGTTGCCCGCCAGGTGGAGAACGTCGACCTCGGAGACGGCACCTTCATCCTCGACACTCCGCTGGCGATACCCGCGTTCGCCCAGGCGGTCATGGGCGATTTCGGTCAAGCCTGGCTCGGGATCGCAGTGCTACTGGCTTCGGCGGCGACGTTGAACACCGTCATCGCCGGCGTTTCCCGGATCTTCTACGGGATGGCCAAGGACGGCACTCTCCCGAAGATCTTTGGATATCTGCACCCGAGATACAAGGAGCCTTGGGTGGGCATCGCCCTCGTAGCCGTCATCGGAATCGTGGGGGCGATCATCCTCGATGGCGATGTTCCCTCGATCATCAACCTGATCCTCGCCGCGG
>CAZLEQ010000036.1:0-3222 GCA_964558575.1 uncultured Acidimicrobiaceae bacterium
AGAGTCCTTCCGATCCTCCCAACGCTCGCTGAAACCGTCGAACCAGACCACCGACCACCCGGACTCCAATGCTGCTCTAATCGCCCTCCGCGCCCGGCGGTTGCCTTCGCGGGTCACGCCCCCGAATACGACGATCCACGGATCGGCAGGCATGTGGTCGCCGATGTCACCGAGTCCGATCACACGCTCAGCCATCGTCCAGCGTTACCCCGACTGCGCTCTCGACGACCGAGACCATTTGTTGCATCGCCGTCGATCTCTCATAGCCCCTCATGGATTCGCGCACCGATTGCCGCTGTTCGATGGTGACCGTGTGCGCCAGCCGGGCGGCTTCCATCAATGCAGCCGCCACGGCATCGGGATCGGGATCGACCCCGATGGCCAGCGGATGGTGTTCGTAGAAGCGGCGACCGCCACCCTCCTCGTTCTGGATACACACGATCGGCACACCGAGCGCAGCGACTTCCAGGACCTTGCCCGCGGTAAGCATGGGTCCACCGAAGAGAGGAACCACCACGACGTCGAGCTCCGAATAGAAGTTGGCCACTTCCGTCTTCGGTACCGGGCCGACGTACTCGAACCTGGCGGTCTCATCCGGGAAAGTGGCGAGCAGGGGCTCTGCACTCCACGGAAAGTAACCCAGGTGACCTCCAAGACGGAGCAGACTTCCTTCAGGCAGGCGCGGGCGTGATACATGCCAGGCTTCGAACAGAGCACCCAGCGGCCACAAGTCGGTGACGGTGCCCAACATCCCGAAAGTCAGAGCGCCTTCGGCCGGTCTCCGGACATCGGGGATGCTGCTCTCGTCATAGCCGTTGACCACGACGTGCTGCTTATGGGCCTGATCAGGGTATAAGTTGGAGTACGCCGTCGCGATCGCTTGATTCACCTGGATGCAAGCGTGTGCCTGTTGGACGATTCGTTCCTCCGCGGCGAAAGTGGGGGCGGACAACCTCGCCAGGGAACTGGTTCTCATGTCGAACGCCCAAGGGTCCCGATAATCGAGCGTGAACGGGCGGTCGAGGATGCCCGACGTGACTCGGGCCGCCTCGAAAGCCGCATACGGGTTGCCGGTTGCGAGTATGTGATCTACCGGCTTCTCACGAGCCAATGACTTCGCCTGTGTGACGACGGGCTCGATCCAGGAGAGATATCGGTCATCCATGGGGAATGAAAGGGGCGAGCGACCGCGCATGATGTCCCCAGCCACGAGCAACGACCTCACCCTCCTTCTCAACCCGACCGAGAGAAGAGGGAAATTTCCTCGGAACCAACCGAGTTCTCGAAGATTGGTCACCGGCGCCTGGCCACGGAAGGAAAAGGGCACTCTCGCGACGTCTACGCTCGTCGGAATGAGATCGAGAAGACTCCTGTCGACCGATCCAATCTCATCCTCGAAGAACCTCTCATCAGCCGTTACGACCGTCACGTCCCAGCCGGCTCTATCGAACGCCTCCACCGTGGCCAATGCGCGGTACACCCCGGATGACCGGGACGGTGGAAAGAAGAAAGCGAGATAGAGGAGGTGAGGCTTGGCCACTACGCCTCTTGCGAAAGCTGCGCTCGCTCTTTCTTCGTTGACACGAAGTCGCTGTATGCGGATGACACTATGCCCACCTCACCGTTCATCCTCACTCTGCCTTGATGCAGCCAGACTGCTTCTGTGGCGATCTCGGATACCAGGGAGGACGAGTGTGACACGACGATGATGGTCCCGGCCGAATCGCACATCTCCCTCACCTTGGCAACCGCCTTGTCTCGAAATCCGGCATCACCAGCGGAGAGGGCTTCGTCGATGAGCAAGATCTCGGGATCCACGTGCGTCGCGACGGCGAACGCCAACCGCCCGAACATGCCCGACGAATAGGTCGTTGTCGGGAGGTCGATGAATGAACCGATATCGGCGAACTCGATGATCGATTCCTGTTTCTCCAGCACTTCATCCATGGTCATGCCGGCAGCGAGACCTCCGAGAATCACGTTCTCACGTCCCGAGAGTCGCCGGTTGAAGCCCATCCCTGGGGCCAGGAGATAAGGCTTCCCCCACAGATCCACTTCCCCGTTCGATGGCTTGAGCACTCCTGCGATGGTCTTGAGTAGTGTCGACTTGCCCGCCCCGTTTCCACCGATGAGGCCGACCGCTGTACCGGCCTTGATCGTGAGATCGATGCCCTCGAGGGCTCGAATGTCCCGGTTTCGAGTTCTCTTGCCGAACTTCTTGCGCTGCGCGTTTGGGACCTCGACCATGGTGGTGTAGGACACCGACAGGTCAATGACCTTCACGGCGTCAGTTCCGGACAACAAAGTCATCCTCCCTCGAAACGAAGATGGTGAAACCCATTATGACCATGGCTGCCGCCCACGCCGCGGTCACCAGGATCTGATCTGTGATCGAGGGTGATGGCGCGAGTGGTCCGCCTATGGCGATAGTCCACGCGGTCATCATCGGATATGCCGGGTTCGCCCGCGCCAGAACGTCGAGCGTCGAGTCTCCAGCAACCCGGGTATACATCCAGATCGCCGGAGAGAGGTAGAGCCACAGACGCAAGACGTGTGGGAGCAATCGGGAGGTGTCGCGAAAGTAGACGTTGAGGACTGCCATGAGCAAGGTGATGCCAAAGGCAAACAATCCCGTGAGCACCACTAGAACCGGGATCCAGAGCATTTCGATGTGAATGCCGCGATGGGCGAGGATGTGCAGTGGGACATAAGCAAGCACCGACCGGAGAAAGAGCTGCGCCGAGGTGAGTGTCGATGCGAACGGAAGGATGATCCGCGGTATCGCGGACTGGGCGAGAATCCCTCCTGCCCCACCCTGAATCGACCCTGAGCCGTTCGAGATCGTCGAGGAGAAGTACACCCACACGTAGAGATTCCCCACGATGAACGCCAACCTCTCCGTGCTTCCGAGCCCTCCACCGCCAATGATGCCAACGAACACGAAGTAGATGAGCCCGAAGAGAAACGGGTTGAGTACCAACCAGGCGCGGCCGAGGAAGGTCTCGAAGTTTCGTGATTTGATGTCCGCCTTGGACCAGTGATAGGCAAAGACCCGGTAGTGCCACGCTTCGGAGAGATAGTTTCCCAGCGGGGGAAGCCCGAGGCGTCCCGCGCGGCGCGTTATCAGAGGTTCGGAGTCGTGTTGGGCGGTAGACATCGGAGGTCGGTCGGCGGGACCGGAAACGGGAGTCTACTCTGCCGGACCCGAATATCCGAAGTTCA
>CAZLEQ010000036.1:3322-7109 GCA_964558575.1 uncultured Acidimicrobiaceae bacterium
TTGGTGTAGCCGTCACCGGCCAGAATCGGCGAGCCGAGGACAGCGTTGGAGTTGATGTTGTAATAGCGGAAGAGGCCATCGTCGCGATAGAAGAACATCGCATCCCGACCATCACCGTTCAGATCGACAGATGTGATCGCCGACCAGTTCTTGGTGTATCCGGTGCCGGTGAGGATAGGTGTCCCCAGAGTGCCGTTTGGCTTGACGTCCTCGTAGCGGAACTCACCGGTCTTCTTGTAGAAGAACAGCGCGTCGCCCGGTTGCCGGAACGAGACGTCGCCTGGTTGCGGGAACGAGACATCGAAGTACTCGGACTTGAGGTTGAAGGTCTGTTTCGTCCACGTCCCGGTCCTGGTGACCTGTGTAACCACCCCACTCTTGGAACCGTTGAAGGTGACCTCGGCGGCACTGTTCGAACCTGGTCGCCGTTTCGTGACGGCGATTGAACCCAGTTGATCCAATCCGACGGCTGCGGCGACATTCCCCACAGTCCACTTCGTGGTCCACGAGGCGTTTGGATTCCAGACCGTCCCGTCTACAGCCCAAATGTCGTTTACGGAGGAGAGCCACTCCACCGGGCCGTTGGCGAACCCGACCGCGTGGCCGTACTCGGTCGCTCCGCCCGTGCTCGACGAGTAGTAGGCGGTGATCACCCCGAGGCTGCCGAGGTTCGAGCCGGGATGGGTGACGACCTGACCCGACGTGGCGTTGGTCGCATTGATCCAGTTGGTTCGACGCGAGTGCCCCCATCCGACGTAACGCTGGTCCGCGGTGGTGTCCCTGACGTGACACCAGCAGTTGTTGTCCTTCGCGTACGTCGGGGTGCCTCGAGTGATTCGACGCGATTCCGCGTAGGTCCTCGCGGCCACAGCTTGTGCTTTCTGGGCCTCTATCGCCCAGTTGTAAGGCACCTCCGAGATCCCCACCACGTAGTCGTCCATCATCATTTCAGCCGAGAGATAAAGCCCCCCACTGCCACTGCGGAGATGGAGCTGGCCGCGCGCGTATTGGCAGGGACGCATCATGGTTGGTGAGTTGTTCCAGTCAGCGAGGTAGCAACCCTCGATTTGCACAAAGCTCTTCGGAGAAGCGCTCGACGCCCAGTCGTACCACCACATGTCGATGTTGCACTGGGAGGAGCTCGTGAGCGATGTCGGGGAGACGTCGTGGTTATCGACTGTCACAGTGCAACCACTGCTACCACTAGTGCTGATTGCGATGCTCGAACCCGGGGCGGCGTTGACTACCTGGGTACCGAGCTTCACCTGAACCGGGTCACCGACCTGACCTCCGATGCTGTGGACGGTCAGTGTCTTCGAAGAGAACTTCTCTTCAAGGTTGACCCACAGGCTGGTTGGGGGGAGTGTCTTCAGAGATGTGCCCTTGTAGTAGTGACTCAGGATGTTCTGATAGCTCTTGCCTTGAGATGCCATGGCGAGAGCCCCGTACTGAGACATGCCAACCCCGTGGCCCCAACCGGAGCCATCGAACTCGACCTCGTCCGCGGCATACGCGGGTGACACCCCGAGAGACATAGCGAACCACACCGCGACAATGAGGGCGATCGGGCGTGAACGTAATCCCATGAGCCTCGTATCGACCGCCGCGAGATGACCCTGAGGCTTTTCTATCCGGTACCCAAAACCTCGCCCGAACACGCATCCAGGACGGGGATGCCATCGTCGACGTCAACCTGGCCCGAGGTCGATGGCTGTGATGATCGACCAGCCCGACGTGTACCCGGATCCCTCGAGGATCACAGCGCCGAGCGAGCCGTCGGAGCTCACCTCTTGAAACCGGAACTCTCCATTCGAACGGTAGAAGAACAGCTCGTCCCTTCCGTCGCCGTTGAGATCTACCGCTGCGATTGATGACCAATTGGCGCCGAGGTTCCCCCCCTGAATGGGGGGACCCAGTATGGCGTTGGCGCTGACGTTGTATAGGCGATAGAGCCCGTCGGATCGGTAGAAGAGCATCTCGTCTTGGCCATCGCCTTCCACATCCACCCCCACCACGATGTCCCAGTCCTTCGAGTAGGTGTCGCCGGCGCGGAGGGGAGCGGGGAGTGTCCCGTCCGGCCGGATGTGGTAGTAGCGGAAGAGCCCGTCCTTGCGGTAGAAGAAGATCTCGTCTTGTCCGTCGCCGTCGAGATCGACGGCCGTGATCGTGTCCCAGCCTTTGGTGTACCCGACTCCCGAGGACATAGGCCGGGGCAGTGTCCCGTCCGGTCGGATGTGGTAGTAGCGGAAGAGCCCGTCTTCGCGGTAGAAGAAGATCTCGTCGTAACCGTCGCCGTCGAGATCGATCGAGATGATCGAAGACCAGCCGGTTGTGTAGCCACTGCCTGCCAACATCGGTGACGGCAGGGTCCCATCGGGGCGTATGTCGTAAAAGCGAAACAGCCCATCTCCCCGGTAGAAGAACATCTCGTCGTTGCTCTTGGCCAGGCTCACCCCGATGGCGCGGCTACCGAAGGAACGCTCGATCCGAAACTGGCCGCCTGCTTGGTGGACGCTACGCAGCGTCACGGTCTTACGCCCGTCGTATCCCAGACCGCTGTGCTCGACGAAGTAGATGCGGTCACCTCGCCAATCCAGATTCTCGATCTGACCGGAGGTCTCATAGAGGACGGCCTGAGATCCTCCGCCCGCTCCGACCGTTCTTATCTCGTTGCGGGTGCCGGCGCGGAAGACGAAGCCGACCGATCCTTCGTTGGGCGAGGATGTGGCATCGAAGCCACCGACAGCGATCAAGCTCGCCGTGCCTCCCGATGGTGGGATCCTCCAGACCCCAGCCGGTGTGTCGTAGAGGAGGAACGAGCCACGTGCGGAGAATGAGGGACGGGCCACCCCGATATCGGCTGTGAGTGCTGTGACGTTCCCGTTGTCCGGGTTCACCAGAGCCAAGCGACAGCATGACCCTGCCAGGAGGCTACCGCTCTGGTTCTGGGCGATGGCAATCGTCTTCCCGTCCGGGGACCATGCTGGGTCGAATTCGGCATGGTTCCCTCCGGTCAGTTGCCGCAACCCCGAGCCATTGCTGTTGACCAGGTAGATGGCGTATTGCCCGAGCGATTCGTTTCCGGTCGAACCGGAGAACGCCACCTTCCCACCGACGGGAGACATGGCCGGGGGAGTAATCGAGTCGATGTTGGCGAGGACCCTGACACTCCCGCCGTGCTCGAACACGGGGCGGTAGCGATCTCTCGAGTCGGGTAGCAGATAGACGATGCCCTTGTCGGTCGACGCCCTTGCCAATGGAGCGACCGAGGCGATGAGAATGATCACCACCGCGAGTCGAACCATGGCTCTCACAACGTCTCCACACTCAACCCCTGAACCAACTCGTTGGCCTTCTCGACGAGCGGAGCCGACCTGACGATCGAACCAAGGACCACATAGAGACAGAACGGCCGCCCGTTCAGGGTGAAGAAGTGCTGGACTCCGGCCTGTCCCCGGATCTGTCGTTGCAGCTGGTTGCGGTGGAACATCGACTGCTCGAGGACGGGCAGACTGTCCACTTCCTTGAACAGCGCCGAACCGGCTTCCTCCGGCCCGAACTCGATCAGCGAGACGAACACGTCGGTGGGTCCCAGTCTCTCCACCACCCCCCCGCCGTAATCGGCTCTGGCACCCAACAGCGGTACCGTCGACGCATGAAGCACCGCATAGGCCTTCTCCCCCCGGCGGCTCTCGAAGGCCTTGCCGATGCGACACTCCCACCCCCGCGGCACCCGAGCGTTCAGCCCGAACCGCTCCACCTGACGGAAGGCGGGCCCGTTGGTGCT
>CAZLEQ010000036.1:7209-21673 GCA_964558575.1 uncultured Acidimicrobiaceae bacterium
GCGGTCCGGGCGGTCTCACCCCTGCCAGATCGAGGACCGCGGCGATGGCGATGACCGCCACCATGACCCAGGGTGTGAGGTTCGTCAGGCCCGCCATGTCCCCGATCAGGCCGGCGACACCGTAGACGGCAGCTCCGACGAGCACCGCACCGACCCAGAACCCGACCACCGTCCGGCCCCACGACATTCCCCGTCCCCGCTGGCCCAGCGGGGTGATGCTGGAGAGCATCGACTCTCCTCATGGCGACCAGCTCGCCCGGAAACCGACGATCACCGTCAAGACGACGAGGGTGAAGCCGATCACGACGACCCATCCTCGGAGATGTCGCCCTTCTTCGGATAGAGCCGGGGGTCACCGGGGAGGATCCCCGCCTGTCTCAGATCGGCATCGATCCGGTTCTCCTCCGACTCGATGTGCCGGGAGGCCTCCAGATCCCACTTCTGGTCGTTGGTGGCGTCGGAGAGGAACTCCTCGAGCGACTCGAAGGTCATCGCCGACCCTTCTCCCACGATGCGTCCGGTCTCAGGCTCTACGACGACGAAGTAGGGGGCTCCCGGAACCTCGAAGTCCTGCCACGCAGCCGACGACATCACCACGTCGACCTCCGGCTTGGCCAGGCTCTGAGCACGGGTCGGGCTCTCCTCGGACTCCCCCAGGGTCACCACGACCACCCGGTGGCGATGCCCGCCGAAGTGCATCAGCGACGACTGGAGCCCTTCCCAGAAGGGCCCGCACGAAGAACAGGTGGTGCTGAGGAACGCCACCAGGGTCGGATCGCGGCCCACCCCGAGCGAGAGCACGACCGGTTCACCGTTCGGTGTGATCCCGGTCACCTCCCAGCTCTCGACCGCCCTGGGCTCTCGGCGGTTCAACGTGATCTGAGACGAGTGCTCGTGGTCGCCGCTCTCCACTCCGGCGCCGATCGACTCCAGTCTCCTCAGGATGTCGGCGTGGCTGCGCAGCAGGCCGACGACGAGGATGCCGAGCAGGGCTATCACCACGGCCAAGGCGATGACGATGGCATAGACAGCCGTCATGGCTGGCCTGCCAGACAGGGAGCGGTCTGATCGGCGGTGAAGTCGTCGACCCGGAGAGTGGTGCTGCAGGAGTTGAACAGCTCATATGGAGGAACGCAGGTGACCACCCGGCAGGTCACCGGCCCCGAGCAGCCGATGTGAGTGTTGCACTGCCCGTACCGGAAGATGGCGCAACAGACGCGACGCTGGTCACAGGTCCCGGTGCTCGGGCAGTGACAGGAACACGACCAGCACGACGAGTGACAGAAACCGCTGCTCCCACAGTCACAGGAGCACCGTGGATGGCAGTCCAGGTAGTAGCGGGCTGAGGGCTGGCCATTGACCAGGCAGTAAGAAGATCCGCTGGCCCGCCACCACCCACCCACGAAGTGTCCCGGAGGGCAGTTGTTGATCCCCCGGTTGATCGAACAACAGAAAGCGGTGTATCCGTCGTTGCACCCCGCAGCCGGACCGCACACCGCGGCGTAGGCGGTGTTGGGACGCAGGATGAAGTCGAGCGGCGCCACCAGGAGAGCCGTAACGGCCATGGTGAACTTGGTGAGGAAGTCGCGACGATCGTGGTCGGGAGCCCCGACCAGTCCGCTGGCCCTGTGCATCAACTTGGTCATCTCGCACGGACTCCTGCGAGCCGCGCCCCGTCGGTGAGCACAACGTAGGCGAGGAAAACCCCGACCGCCAACACGACAACCGTGGCCACCGCTCCCAGCCCCGACGGCCACGTCGCCGGGCCGGACCAGACTGCGGGCAGCGACATCCCGACGGCGAGCAGGTTCACCGCGAGATGGCCCCCAGAGGGTGGTGTGTCATCCCTTCCCAGACAGCCACAGCTGGCCAACGGGACGTCGAGATGCAACGCGGCCAGGATCCACGCGGCGAAGACGGCGTAGAGACCGCTCTGCATGACCAGACCGACCGGAGAGAACAAGGCGAGGGCCCCTACTCCGACTTCGATCGGTCCGATGGCGGCACCTGCATAGGGGATGCGAGGCAACCCGAATCCGATCAGGGCACGTTCGACGTCGTGCGGCCGGGCGATCTTGGCCACTCCGGTGATGACGAGGAGCACGGAGAAGACCGCGGCGGAGGTGGCAAACATCCGGCTGCAGGGTAACTGCTCCCCGGAGCACTCGAAGCACCCCTAGAAAGACCGATCAACATACCCTTGGGGCGGTGAGTCGGAGATTCAAGATTGCCCTGATCGCCGCTTTCGCCGGAGCAATCCTCGCCGCCGGCTGCGGAGCCAACACCGAAACCGCCACGACCACCACCTCCACGACCGAGCTCCCCGCCTCGACGTCGACCAGCCAACCTGCGCCAGCCACGACGACCACGATCGTTGCCGGCACCACGACTACCACCCCCATCGGTGACGTCGGCCATCTCCTCGTCGTCGGTGACTGGGGGTCGGGGACCTTGCCGCAAGGGGCGGTGGCGGGGGCCATGATGCGACATGCGGAGGCCAACGAGGTCGACGCCATCCTCACCACCGGCGACAACTTCTACTCCGACGACGCCGAGTTCCTCATCCATCCCTTCGGCTGGGTCCTCGAAGCCGGGACCCCTTTCTGGATCACCTGGGGCAACCACGATGTCGATAGCGACGCCCGCATCGAAGCCGTGAACGAGACCTTCGGCGACCCGCCCCGGTGGACGACTCATCAGTGGGGAGAGATCTTGGTGGTGATCCTCGACTCGACACAGATCGAGTCCGACGAGCAGGTCGATTTCCTGGCGGAGACCCTGGCAGCGAGTGACGACCCGACCATCGTCGTCTTCCACCACCCGGTCCACAGTTGTGGCTCACACGGGTCGACCACGGAGATCCTCACCCGTTGGGTCCCCCTGTTCGACGAAGACGTCTTCCTGGTGCTCAACGGCCATGAACACAACTACCAGCGTTTCGAAGACGACGGAACGTCATATGTGGTCACCGGAGGAGGCGGAGCCCAATTGACCGAGCTCGCCAACTGTCTAGCTGCCGGACCGGAACACATCGCCGCCGAGATGCTCCATCACTTCGTGGTCCTCGAGCAAGGAGAGGGTTTGATGGTGTCGATCGTCGACGCCAGTGACGAGATCATCGACGAGTTCGTGCTCGAGCTCCCCTAACCCACAGAGGTCAAGCCTCGTTTCGACCGGTTGAGACTCTCCACGCCATCGTCGGTGCAGACCACGATGTCCTCGACCCGAACCCCGAAGCTTCCCGGCAGGTAGACCCCGGGCTCCACCGAGAAGGTCATGCCCGGCTCGAGAGGGAGGTCGTTGCCTTCGACCAGGTACGGGTCCTCGTGGACCTCGAGCCCGATCCCGTGACCGGTGCGGTGGATGAAGAACTCGCCATACCCGGCGTCCTCGATCACCTTTCTCGCCGCCCGGTCGACGTCCTGGCACCGGACCCCCGGAGCCACTGCGTCACGCCCGGCCTGGTTCGCCGCCTCGACCAGTGCATGGACCTCTGCCTGCTCGGCGCTGGGGGTGCCCACCACGAAGGTTCGGGTGGAGTCGGAGAAGTATCCGCCGAGCCGACCACCGAAGTCACAGACCACGACCTCGCCCTCCTCGATGACCCGCTCGCCTCCGTGATGGTGGGGTGAGGCCCCGTTGGGCCCAGAGGCGACGATGCCGAACTCGGCGCTGTCATGACCCTCCTCGACGGTGAGTGCCGCCAGATCCCGCGACACGTCTCTCTCGGTGCGCCCGACGAATTTGACCTCGGTGGGGATTCGTACCATCACCCGGTCGACGGCGTGAGCGGCTCGACGGAGGACGTCGACCTCACCGTCGTCCTTGCGCATGCGCAGATCCCGGGTCAGCTCCGAGGCCGGGCGCCACTCGGCGCCGGCCCATTCCTCGAGGAACCTGGTGAGGAAGACCGACCACATGTGATCTCCCACCGCCACACGGGAAGGTTCGGCAAGGGTGGTCGCCAGGGCCACCGGATCGTCGGTTTCGGCCCAAGCCCGCAACTCGAACTCCCCCGGCTCGACCCGGGGCGCCTCCAGTTCGGGCACGAGCAACACCGGCTCGCCGCCTCTCGGGACGACGAAGACGGTGAGCCGCTCCGAAGGCATCGCCTCGTATCCGGTGAAATAAGGAAGGTCGGCCCCAACAGAGAGCAGGGTGACGTCGACATCGCCCTCGCCCATTACTTCTTGGAGCCGGTCCACCCGCCCGGCGTAATCAAAGGCCATCACAGCCTGGCTAGGCGATCTCCATCGCCGGCCCGAGCCTCACGCCCACGGGGCACAGGATCAGGAAGATGTAGAGGTCGTCGATGCGCTTCTGGAGACGGTCGATCTCCCACCTCGTCATGTCCTGGTCAGTGAATCCGCTGGTCATCGTCCACACCTCCTCAGGCGATCGATGAAGTCAGCCTACTTTCGTCCCGACCCGTGACCGGATTCCCTCCCTACGGCACGTGCGGCGTCGTCTCCGCAATGTCACTCGGTGCGCCGGGCGAGGAAGCAGGGCGCTTCGTGCTCCACAGCAGTTGTGCAACGGCGATGGCTGCTCCGACTCCGAAGACAGAACTCACCGCCAGGAAACGGAAGTTGTCCGCCCAGATCAAACCGTGACCGATCACAGATCCGAGGACGACACCAAGCCCAACCAGACCGATGAGGCGCGTGTGCGATGACTTGAATCCAAGCACGAGGACCACGAGCGCAAGTGGCAACGCCACGGCCAGGAGGGCCTTGGGGTCGAGGAAGCCCAACCTCTTCCCTATCGGACTGGTGATCACGGCCTCTGGAAGCCTGCCCGCGTTGTATTCGAGTGCGAAGGCGTCTGGCCCGTTGTCCAGCGCGACCCTGTTGCGGTGGATCCAGTGATCGACGTCGTGACGGGTACTTCCCACGATCCCTTCGACCGAAATTTGGATGTCATCTTTACGGCCTCCAACCAAGCCCCATGCCATCGATTCGACTCTCGAACCGAACACGGTCAGACCAGCCGCCTCCAACATGGCCTCGATCTCTCGATGGATGGCCTCCTCCTTTGCGGAGTATGAAACACCCTGTGCCGTGAGCTCACGCTCGAAGGCGTAGACGACTCCTGCGTCGTAGAAGCGCGCGAGGTCAGGGTCTGCTCGACTGGCGGGGTCGGAGAAAACCGTATTCCAGGCGTAGTAGTAGCTCGTGAACCCCCGATCAGCGGATGGATTGAAGACTCCGAACTCCCTGTTGTTCTCCAGGCTGACGCCAAGGGCAACAATCGCAGCCAGGACGATGAAACCACCAAAGAGAGCGACACTCGATCGGCGAAAGCCTGTCTTCCAACTCGCCACCACTACTGCCAGCGGCACCAGACCGAACACCGCGTAGGTGAAGCGGATGCTGAACAGGGCAATCGCCATCACCACTATGAGGATTCCAAGAGACAAAGCCTCCGGACGTCGCTCAAGGTGTAGGTCGGCCCGCATGAGGGTCAGCAGGCGCGCCAATGGAAAGACGAGCAGGAGTGCCAACGGCAGAGCAAGGCCCTCGGTGAGGATGAGATTCGTATAGGCGAGTGTCCCCGGCGCGATCAGGACGAGCAGTAAGGGCGTCGCCCACCAGCCCCAAAATCTGACAGCCAGTAACCCCGCGGCGATGAGGAGACAACGTTGAATCACCGCCATCGCCAGCAGCGGTTCGGCACCCACGACACCAGACACCGACCTCACCACCCAGAGGGCCACCGGATATCCGAGCTGCCTGTATCCATCGACTACGAATCCCTGCTCGAGGAGATTGTGCGAGTGCTCGATGTAGACCACGCTGTCGTTGCCGATCAGGGGAAAGGTGTTCACCGACAGCACTGACGATGCGGCGGCAATGGCGATCACCCATGCGGTGATCACGAGGAGGAACGGCCGAGCTTTCCTCTCAGATTCGCGATGTCCGGAGTTGGTCGTGTTCGCCCCTCGGTCGGCGTCGAGACGCTAACAGCCGGCATGGCTGAATTCGGAGTCACGTCGCACGCCCGGTAGACACCCTGGCTCCCCTTCCACCAGGCAGGGAGTGCCCATCCAGCCGCGAGGACCGATCATTCACTGATTACTGCCGGCCGTCCAATGAATGGCATTGCGCAACAGGGCGCGGACCATCTCCTCCGAGAAAACCTCAGAGGTGTGCCCGAATCCGATATAGACCGCGCGGCCGCCGTCGTATTCGTGAGCCCATACGATCGGATGCGACGCCCCCATCGTCCCTCCCTCATAAGTCGACTCGTCCAAGTTGGCCAAGACCATCACCTCGGGCCTGGGATGACTGCGGAAGTTGTACCACTCGTCGAATCGCTCCACTCGCTCTGGCAGGCCCTGGACGACACGATGACCGGTGGATTGAGCGATCTCGACTACGGCGGCCTGCGGATCGGGGTGGCTGTCGAAGTAGGCGCCGACCAGACCTCCATACCACTCCCACTCATACTCGGTGTCGGCGGCCGCGTGCACACCGACGAAACCCCCTCCCGATCTAACGAACTCTTCCATCGCCGACTCCTCGGATTCGTCGAGGACGTCACCAGTGGTGTTCAGGAACACGATCACCCGAAATGCGTCGAGGCCTTCGTCCGAGAAGATCGACGCATCCTCGGTCGCCGTGACTCCGAAGCCGCTCTCCGACCCCAATACCTCCAGTGCCTCGATCCCGGCTCCTATCGACTGGTGTCGAAACCCCGCCGTCTTGTGAAACACCAGAACGTTCATCGGTGAGGTGTCGAGGGTCGTCGAGCCAGCCGTGTGAGTGGTCGATGAACCAGACGGTGCCGCAGCCGCAACCGTGGTCGAGCTCGCGCCGGGGGTATTCGATGTGGTGGCGGTCGTGTCCGAATCCTGGCCCACGCAACCCACCATCAGGACCAACCCGAGGAGAATCCCGATGTCTCGTCCCCTCAAATGGACTTCGCCCCGATCGTCACCGGGACCGCCTCGCGCGACTCCTTGGCGTGGTAGCTGGAGCGGACCAGGGGGCCCGACTCGACATGGGGCAGCCCCAGACCCTCACCGAACTCCTTGTACCCGGCGAACTCGTCTGGGTGGACGTAGCGGTGGATCGGTCGATGCCGCGCCGTCGGCCGCAGGTACTGGCCGATGGTGATGATGTCGATGCCCACCGCCCGCATGTCGGCCAGGGTGCCGAGCACTTCTTCTCTGGTCTCCCCCATCCCCACGATCAGACCCGACTTGTTGAGCCCCTCGGGATACATCTGCTTGGCCCGCCACAAGAGCGCCAGCGACCGCCCGTAGTTGGCCGAGGTGCGGATGTCTCGCTGCAGCCGGAGCACCGTCTCGGTGTTGTGATTCAACACCTCCGGTCGGGCGTCCATCACCGTCTGAAGCGCCTCCCGGTCTCCCTTGAAATCGGGGATGAGCACCTCGATCTCGGTGCCCGGTGAGCGTCGCCGCGCCTCGGCGATGGTCTGGGCGAAGATTCCCGCTCCCCCGTCGTCGAGGTCGTCGCGGTTCACCGAGGTGATCACGGCGTGCTTCAGATTCATGGTCTCGATGGCCTCGGCGGCACGGAAGGGCTCGAAGATGTCGAACTCGGTGGGCTTGCCGGTGGTCACATTGCAGAATGAGCAGGCCCGGGTGCACTTGTCGCCCAGGATCATCAGCGTCGCGGTGCCCATCCCCCAGCACTCGTAGATGTTGGGGCAGTTGGCCTCCTCGCACACCGTGTTGAGCTGCAGCCCTCGCATCAGCTTCTTCAACTCGAGGTAATCGGAGTCCATACGGGCCTTGACCCTCATCCACTCGGGGCGAACCGGCTCGCCGGGGAGGCGCCCGTTGATCAGCACCGGCTCCTGAGACCGGGCCTCAGAGGAGAAGGTGCCCGCCTTCAATAGGCGATCGACCTCGAAGCTCGACTCCTTGCCCTGCCCGCGCACGAATGCCGCCTTCTGCACCTCGTGGTCGGGGTACCCGAAGACCTCCTCGAAGTGGGGAACGAGGACCTCGACCGCCTCCTCCAGGGTCACCTTGCGGCCCGTCAAAGCGGACAGGTCGGTGACTTCACGGTCGGTGATCCCACAAGGGTTCATCATCCCGAAATAGCTCATGTCGGGATGGAGGTTGAGGGCGAACCCGTGCATGCTCACCCGGCGCGACACCCTGATCCCGATGGCGGCCACCTTGCCCTGCTCGGTCCACACCCCGGTGAGGCCCTCCTCGCGCCATCCCTCGACACCAAAGTCGGCGATGGTGCGGATGATCACCTCTTCGATCTTGCGGACGAAGGGGACGATCTGTCTGGGATCTTCGAGGTGGACGATGGGGTACCCCACCAGCTGGCCCGGGCCGTGGAAGGTGATGTCCCCGCCCCGGTCGACGTGGTGGACCTCGGCGCCCCTCTCGACCGCGCCGGCCATCCCCACCAGGAGGTTGGAGACGTCGCCGTTGCGCCCGATGGTGAACACCGGTGGGTGCTCCAGGAGGAGCAGATAGTCGTCTGTAGTCCTCCCCCGGACCCGCCCCTCGTGAAAGGCGCGCTGGAGGTCCCACGCCTCGGCATAGGGGAGCCGGCCCAGCCAGCGGGTTCGCAGCAGAGTCACGCCAGCTCCTGCTCCCAATCCCAGGTCTCGAGGTTCTCCTTGATCCGTTTGAGGAACAGCACCGCCGTCGATCCATCGAAGGCGCGGTGGTCCCAGGTGAGACCCAGATACCCGATGTGACGGATGGCGATGACGTCCTGGCCGTCGGCCGCGGTGACCACGGTGGGCCGCTTCGCCACCGTCTCCGTGGACAGGATCGCCACGTTGGGCACGTTGATGATCGGCGCCGACAGGTAGGAACCGAACGGCCCCGGGTTGGTGATGGTGAACGTCGACCCGGAGAGGTCGTCGACCCCCAGGTCGCCGGCACGTCCTCGCTCCGCCAGGCTGGCGATCTCACGGGCGATGCCCACCATGCGCAGCCCGTCGGCGTTGCGCACCCGCGCCACCACCAAGCCCTTCTGGTTGAGGTCGATGGCGATGCCCAGGTCGATCTTCTTGTAGAAGGTGGCCGTCTTCTCCTCCAGGTTGAAGGCGCTGTTGACCACCGGATAGGCCTTGAGAGAGTCGATGGTCGCCCGGGCGATGAACGGCAGATAGGTGAGCGAGAAGCCCTCCTCGGCCTTGAAAGCCTCCTTGCGGGCCTGACGGACCCGCTCCACTCGCTCGTAGTCGACCTCCACCGAAGTCCAGACATGGGCCGCGGTCTGCTTCGCCTTGATGTTGTTCTCGGCGATGCGAACCCGGAGACGCTCGAGCTCGACGGTCTCGGCTCCCTCGGCTGCCACCGGCGCCGGCTTCTTCGCCGGCTCCTCGTCAGGCGCGACCTCCTTCTCCGGCGCCGCGGCGGCGGGGGCAGGTTCCTTCTCCGGTTCCTTCTCCGGCTCGGGCTCCTCGACCGGGGCCCCCTCCAGGTGGGCCTCGACGTCGCGTCGGGTGATGCGACCCCCCTGCCCTGTCCCCTCGATCTCGGCCACGTCGAGCTCGTTCTCCCGGATCAGCTTGCGCACCACCGGGGAAAGGAGCTGAGGCTCCTTCTCGGCCCTCGCCGGCTCCTCGAAGAACGACTCCACTTCCTCCTCGGTGGGCTCGTCTTCCTTCTCGGCTTCGGGCTCGGGCTCTACTTCCGGCTCAGGCTCTTCTTCCGCCTCAGGTTCGGCTTCCTCTTCCGCCTCTGGCTCGGCTTCCTCTTCCGCCTCTGGCTCCTCTGGCTCCGGTTCCTCGTCCGGTTCCTCGGGCTCCTCTTCGCCGTCGCCCGCTCGGTCGTCGGGCGACTCGTCGGCTTCGCCGATCACCACCAGCTCGGTGCCGACCTCGACTGTCTCCCCCTCTTCGACCAGGATCTCGAGGATGGTCCCACCCACAGGCGAGGGGACCTCGGTGTCGACCTTGTCGGTCGAGATCTCTACCAGCACCTCGTCTTCGGCAATGGTGTCGCCGACCTGCTTCGCCCACCTCAGGATGGTTCCTTCGGTGACCGTCTCCCCCAGCTGGGGCATCGATACCGTCGTGGCCAAGATCTTCCTCCTAGTGCAGGCTGCGGCCTGCTGCCGACATCAGTGTCTCACCAACCGTCTCAGAGAGCGTGGGATGTGCGTGGATGAAAGCCGCCGCCTCCGAAGGCAGCGCCTCCCACCCCACCGAGTACATCAACTCGTGGATCAGCTCTCCGGCATGGGGCCCGATCACGCTCGCTCCCACGATAGGTCCGTCCTTCAAGGCCACCACCTTGGCGAACCCCTGGTTCTGACCGATGATGATCGCCCGGCCGATCCCGTTGAAGACGTGTTTGGCGGTCTCCACCTCGAGCCCGCGCTCCTCCGCCTGCTCCTCGGTGATCCCCACCTCGGCTACCTCGGGATGGGTGTAGGTGACCCGGGGGATGGCGTCGTAGTTGACCGGCTGGGTCTCGCCGGTGGCGATGTGGGTCACCGCTGCGATGCCCTCGGCAAAGCCGACATGCGCCAGCTGCGGTGTCCCGGCGACGATGTCGCCGACCGCATACAGACCCGGCTCCGCCGTCTCCATGGTGTCGGGGTCGACCTCGACGAACCCCTGGTCGAGCTCGGCGTTGGTGTTGTCCAGTCCGACGTCGTCGGTGTTGGGCCCTCGGCCCACCGCCACCAGAACCACGTCGACCTCGACCCGCTCGTCCCCGAACGGGACGACGACCGAGTCGCCCGCCTCAGCCGGCTCCACCTTGACCCCGACGTTGAACTTGACCCCCCGCTTCTGGAGCTGGCGTTGCAGCATCTTGGCGGTCTCGGCGTCGGTGCCGGGGACGATCTGGTCCATCATCTCGAACACATGGACCTCGGTGCCCAGGTCGACGAGATAGGAGGCGAACTCGCAGCCGATCACTCCCCCGCCGATGATGCCCACCCGCCTCGGCTGTGACTCCCAGTCGAGGGCGTGGTCGGAGGTGACGATCTTGTCGCCGTCGATGTCATATCCGGGGATGGTCCGTGCGTAAGAGCCGGAGGCGAGGATGACCTTGTCGCCCTCCACGGTCTGCTTGCCGTCGTCGGAGTCCACGTCGACCCTTCCCCCACCGGCGAGTCGTCCGTAACCGGTGACAACCTCTACCCCCGCCTTCTTCAGCAATCCACCGAGACCACTTACCAGGCCTTCCACGCTCTGGTTCTTCCTGGCCAGGGCGGCCGGCCAGTCGATCTCCGGCTGGCTGGTGTTGACCCCGAACTCGGCGGCGTGGGTGACGGTGCTGAAAACCTCGGCGATGTGGAGCCACTGTTTCGCAGGGATGCAACCGCGGATCAGACAGGTGCCTCCCGGCCTCTCCTTCTCCACCATGGTCACGTCGAGCCCGAAGTTGTTGGCGTAGAGGGCGGCGGCATAACCGCCCGGCCCGCCTCCGAGAATCACGATGTCTGCCAAGTCTGACCTTTCATCTATCCAGATCGATGAGCCTAGTGAGGCGGGGAATTACCCTCGTGGGCCGATGCAGACCCGCCTACTCCTCATCGCCTCGGCACTCCTGGCTGTGGTCATCCTCGTCGCCGGGGGCGTGTGGCTGTTCCAGATCCTCACATGACCGAGAGACTCGAGCTGCACACCTCGGATGGGGAAACCCTGGAGGCGCGAATCGATTCCCCCGACGAGCCCCGGCGCTTCACCGTGTTCTGTCACCCCCACCCGCTCCAGGGCGGGTCGATGAACGCCCCGTTGATGATCGCGGTGGCCAACCGGCTGGTCGACCGGGGCCATGCCGTGCTCCGCTTCAACTTCCGGGGGACCGGCGCCAGCTCCGGGAGCCACGACTATGGGGAGGCCGAGTTGGCGGATGTCTCGGCTGCCATGGAGTCGGCCCGGGAGCGCCGGCTGCCGCTGGGTCTGGCCGGGTGGTCGTTCGGAGCCTGGACCGCCCTCCGCTGGCTGGCGGGCACCGGCGAGACCATGCCGTACGTCGGGATCGCCCCGGCCTCGTCGTCGTTTCCCGAAGAACTGCCCTCGGGGCCGAAGCGGATCATCCTCGGGACCCGGGAGCAGGTGGTAGACCCGGAGGCGATCCTCGCCTATGCCGAGGCGCAGTCGATCGACGTGGTACTCACCCCCGGCGACCACTTCTTCCACGGCCGCGGCAAGCGCATCGGCGACCTCGTCGGCCAGGGCCTGGAAGACGGCTGAACGCGAACCCAGGGTTCCAGGCCCCGCTCAGCGAAGTCCAGCGCCCTCAGATCGAGGGGAGGCCTGAGCGAGGGCCTCAGTAAGACGCCTGAGCGAGCGCAGACCTAAGCCTGCGTCGTCGGCATTCGCACCGCCTTGAAGCTGCGATTGCGCGCCTCGTCGAGGGTGTCGGGAGCGAACGCCTGGATCAGCTTCCGATCGACCAGGTCCTCCCCCTCCACCCGCTGCTGAAGGAGGTCGAACTGGTCGTCGTCGTCGCAGTCATAGACCCGCATCGTGTCCCGCGTCCCGATGAAGCGGTAGTCCTCGAACCGGGACAGCCGGCTCACTCGCTGTCGTCCTCCTCGATGCCGGTCGACACCTCGGCCGAGCACATCGGACAGGTCACGGTGGCCACCTTGCCGATGATGAAGTTGAAGCCGCACTCGGGGCAGTCCATCTTCGGCATCGGCTCCTCAGGTCTCGGCGGAGGCGCCTGACGGGGGGGTGGTCCTCCCGGCATCGCACCCGGTGCAGTCTGGTAGCCGCCCATCGTCGGCTGGGGCTGGGGTTGGTCCTGTGCCCCGGCGCCGGCGTCGTTACCGGCTCCGGCGGCGCCGTTCCGCACCACGTTCACCGACCCACAGACGGGACAGGCGTAGCGGCCGGCTCCGGCGACTTCGAACTGAGTGCGGCATGCACCGCAACGAACCCTCATTCCTCTTCTCCTACTGGTTCTCCCACCGCCCCGATGGCGACGAGATAGTCGACCTCGAGGCGGAGTACTGCTTCGATCTCTCCCTGAGAGTAGGACACGCCGTGCCTCCTGTGAATCTGACCGGCGATGAACCCCACCGATGCGGCGTGCCCGCCCGCCACCGTCTCCACCGGGTTCCTGCGGTCGTCCTGGGCGAGACCCTGGAGATAGAAGACCTCCCACTCGAGGATGCGCCTGATGTCGGCGTTGCTCAGCGGGCTCTCCTCGGGCAACTGCTCGGCGATGTGCTTGATGGCATCGTTGATCACGTACTCCAGCGGCTCGTAGGAGGGCCGGCGCTTCGCCTCCTGCCACACCAGCATGGCCACGATCACCAACAGCACCCCGGCCAGCAAGGCGACGAAAGTGAGGACCTCCAACGACGACATCACCCGTGAGTATGGCTCTGAAACGTTTCCTAATGCACAGGGGCCGGATATCCGGCCCTGGAGCGCAGAGAAAGGGCTTCACGAATCTGGTCGACGATCATCTCGGGTCTCTTCGTGACGTCCTCCCAGGTGTACCGGAGGCAGATCCAGCCCGAGATTTGAGCGAGGTTGTCACGGGTCCGATCGGTCTGAAATGCCTCGGGTGTGCCGTGGAACAACATGCTGTCGGCCTCGATCAGGATCTCCTGGGGAACGTAGGCGAGATCGACCCTTCCGTTGACCTTCTTCAGCCAAAGCGGCTTGAACTGTGTGGTCGGCAGCGGTAGCCCGGCGTCGGCGATGATCCCGAAGACCCGGGTCTCCATAACGCTGTCGGAGACGAACTCCCGGCCCAGGCGGATCTCGAGGATCTTGCGCAGCCTCGCCACCCCCGGTTTCCCCTTACGGGCCAGCATCACCAGCATCTCGGCGACCCTCTCGTAGTTGGTCAGCCTGATGCGAACCGCCTGGTCGAGACTGGCGGCGACGCCTCTCTCCGATCTGACGGCTGCGAGGTCGATGATCGTCCTGGTCGGATTGGTAACCGTCATCTGGAGCAGGGGCCTGGTGTGTTCCGGGAGGAGGTCGGTGAGCTGGTGCACGTACACGCCGGCGAAACGGTTACTGCGGCGGACCGGCACCGAGACAGTGACGCGCGAGGGATCCAGGCCGTCGATGCCGTAGAGGCGTGCCGCCGACTCGTGCGAGACGACCGCGTCCAGCCTCGCCGTCGCCGCCCTGAGGAGGGTCAGCTCCGAGTCGAGAACTCCCGGCAGCACATAGACGCCCCTGGCGACCGGCGTGAGATGGCCCACCTGAACCCATTCCTTGAGGGTCGAGGGGGGCATGCCTAGTGCAAGCGCCTCGCTCCTCGTCAGGACTCCACCGTGCTCGCGCATGTGCTCGATCACCAGCTTGTCGGATCTCCCCACATCCTGATCATGCGCGGTGCGAAATGCGATTGGAAGGGGCACGACGCGTTGTCCCTTCTGTGTGCACCAGGGCCGGTATACCGGCCCTGGTGCATTAGGAAGCGGCTGGGGGACGCGGCTAGAAGGCTTGTACGGGGAGGTCCATGAGGGAGGCGTCCTCGGCCGCGGCGGCGGCGCGGCGGACGCCGGCCTTGGGGGCGACGTGGCGGACC
>CAZLEQ010000037.1:0-20502 GCA_964558575.1 uncultured Acidimicrobiaceae bacterium
TCGCCATCGCCGGCATCCCGCCGCTGGCCGGCTTCTGGTCGAAGGACGAGATCCTGGCCTCGGCTTTCGCCCGCGGTGGCTGGTTCTCGGTGCTGTGGGTGGTGGGGTTGATCACCGCACTAATCACGGCCTTCTACATGACCCGGCAGTGGGTGATGGTTTTCCTGGGCGAGCCCCGGTGGGACGAGGGAGTCGAACCCCACGAGTCACCTCCGGTGATGACCGTCCCTCTCGTGGTGCTCGCAGTTCTCTCCGTGGTCGGTGGGCTGATCAACACCCCGTTCCGCCTCACCCTGGAGCACTTCCTCGAGCCCGCGTTCGAGATGGTGAGCTTGCAGCATCCGCCGGAAGGGCTGGGGATGTTCGTGCTCCTCGCCGGTCTCTCGGTGGTCGCCGGCCTGGCCGGCGCCGCTGCCGCCTTCATCACCTATCGCCAGCCCAAGCACAACTGGGAGTCGTTCGAGCACGGGTTCGAGCCACTCTGGGGCACCTGGCAAGAGGCGTATCGGGTCGACGACATCTACGGACGGGTGGTCGTCGCCCCGGGTCGGAAGGCTGCCGAGATCGCCGCTTTCGACATCGACGTCCCCGTGATCGACGGGGCGGTGAACGGGGTGGGGCGTCTGGTGCGAGACCTGGGCGATTGGATCCGCCCGTTGCAGACCGGCTTCGTCCGCAACTACGGGGCCCTCTTCCTGGCCGGCACCGTGGTAGTCCTGATCTGGCTCGTGGCAGGCTCGTGATGCTGACCTGGCTGATACTCCTACCGGTGTTGGGGGCGATCGTGGTGGGGTTCACCCCACGGCGACGCACCGAGCTGCACCTCCCCCTCGGGATCGCCGTCTCGGTGCTCCCTCTCGGTTTGGCCCTCTACCTGTTCGCGGTCTTCGAGCCCGTGGCGGCATATCAGTTCACCGAGTTCCACCCCTGGTACGAGCCCTGGGGCATCGCCTGGAACCTCGGCGTCGACGGGATATCGATGCCGATGGTGGTCCTCACCACGATTTTGGTGCCGGTGGCCCTGGCAGCCTCGACCTCGATAACCCGTCGGGTCAAGGAGTTCGTGGTCTACACGCTGCTTCTCGAGGCGGGGATGATCGGAGTCTTCCTCTCCCTCGACCTCTTCCTCTTCTTCGTGTTCTTCGAGGCCATCCTGGTCCCGATGTATTTCATCATCGGGATCTGGGGGAGCGACCGCCGCATCTACGCGGCGATGAAGTTCTTCATCTACACCGCATTCGGGTCGGCGTTGATGCTGGCCGGGATCATCGCCATGGCGATCGCCCACGGTCAGCAGTTCGGGGCGGTCACTTTCGCATTGTCCCACCTGATGAACGTCGAGTTGAGTGTCGGGGCGGAGCGTTGGCTCTTCGCCGCCTTCGCCCTTGCCTTTGCCATCAAGGTTCCGCTCTTCCCGCTCCACACGTGGCTACCCGACGCCCACACCGAGGCGCCGACGGCCGGCTCGGTGCTCCTGGCCGGTGTCCTGTTGAAACTGGGCACCTATGGTTTGCTGCGTTTCAACCTGGCCCTGTTTCCGGAAGCCTCGGTGGACGCGGTCTGGATCATGGGAGTCCTCGCTGTGACCGGAATCGTCTACGGAGCGGCGGTGGCAATCGTCCAGCCCGACTTGAAGAAGTTGGTGGCCTACTCCTCGGTCAGCCACCTCGGCTTCATCGTTCTCGGCACTTTCGCCCTCACCTCGGGCGGCCTGCAGGGTGCAGTCATCCAGAACGTCAACCACGGTCTCACCACGGGAGCGCTCTTCCTCCTCGTCGGGATGATCTACGACCGGCGCCACACGAAGAAGATCTCGGATTTCGGCGGTCTGCAGAAGGTCATGCCCATATACGCCGGATTTTTCCTGTTCATGATCTTCGCCTCCATCGGTCTCCCCGGTCTCAACGGTTTCGTCGGTGAGTTCCTGGTGCTCGTGGGCAGCTACGCCACGCTCCCGGTCTTGGCGATCATCGCCGCATCCGGGGTGATCCTCGCCGCCATCTATCTGCTTTGGGCATATGAGCGAGTCTTCACCGGCGTGCCCGAGAAAGAGGAGAACAAGGCGCTCTCCGATATCTCGATTCGTGAGATCTCACTGCTCGCCCCCCTGGCCGCTCTGGTCCTCTTGCTCGGCCTCTACCCGAACATCCTCCTCGACAAGATCGCCCCTTCCACCGAGGCGGTCCTCGACCATATCGAGGCTTCCACCGACTATCAGGTGCCCGAGCCTGGTCGTCTCGGCGATGTCTTCGTGGCAGGGGGTGATTGAGTGGTGACCCCAGAGATCTCCTGGATCGCGATCCTTCCCGAGCTGGTCCTGGCGCTGGGAGCCGCCGGAGTGCTGCTCCTCGACGTTCAATGGAAGCCCCGGGCCGAGGTGCTCGGAGCCGTGGCGGGGGCCTCGGTCTTGGTCGCCGGCGTCTTCTCCGTGATTCAATGGGCTCAGGCGGGTGAAGCCTTCGCCTTGGGAACCCCAGGCGAGCTGATCGTGTTCTCCGGGCTCGTGGTCATGGACGGGCTCGCCGTCTTCGGACGCATTGTCCTGCTCGCCGTCACCGGCCTCGGCCTCCTCGCCGGGTGGCGATACATACAGGGGCTGGGCCGTCGTGGGGCGGAGACCATCGCCCTGGTGCTCTTGGCCACAGCGGGGTTCTCGATCATGGTGGCCTCCAACAACCTGGTGATGATGTTCCTCGGCCTCGAGGTGGGCTCGATCGCCCTCTACGTGCTGGCTGGGATGTCACGGGAGCGGAAACGGTCGGACGAGGCCGCGATCAAGTATTTCCTCCTCGGCTCGTTCGCCTCGGCGATCTTCATCTACGGTGTTGCGCTCCTCTACGCGGGAACCGGCCACTTCGAGCTGCTGGCGATGCGTGGATTCTTCTCCCGATTCGTGGTCTTCTCCCCGGCGGTGATTTTGATCGGCCTCGGGTTGGTGGTGGTGGGCCTGGGATTCAAGGTGTCTGCGGCTCCGTTCCACTCCTGGGCACCCGACGTCTACCAGGGAGCTCCGGCCGGTCTCGTCGGCTACATGGCGGCGATGGCCAAGATCGCCGGCTTCGTGGCGATCGCACGCATCCTCCTCACCGGTCTCGAAGCCCTCGACCACAGCTGGCTCCCCATAGTCTCCGGGATCGCCGCCCTCTCGATGCTGCTCGGCTCGATCCTGGCCCTGGTCCAACAGGACGTGCGACGGATGCTGGCCTACTCGGGGGTGGCCCATGCCGGCTTCATCATGACCGGTGTGGTCGGGGGTACGACCGAGGGGATCCTCTTCTACGTGGTGGTGTACGCGCTCCAGCTGGTGGGAGCCTTCGCCGTGATCGCCGCGGTGAGTGGAGCCGACAACTCCGAATCCGATCTGGACGCCTACCGGGGGCTGGGCAGACGGAGCCCTCTGCTGGCGGGCTCCTTCACCGTCCTCCTCCTCGGGATGGCCGGGCTTCCGGTGACCTCTGGCTTCATCGCCAAGTTCGGTGTATTCGCTCAGGCGTGGAGCACCGGTCATCAGTGGCTGGTGGTGTTGGCAGTGGTGGCCTCGGTGATCGCATTCGCCTTCTACCTGCGGATCATGGTGATGATGTACATGGACGACAGCGAGGAGGCCGCCGTGGAAGTCCCCGGTCCCGCCAGGTGGGTCCTCGTCGCTGCGGTGGGCACCACACTCCTCTGGGGCATCCTCCCCGGGTCGCTCCTCAGCCTCGCCGCCGATGCGTTGCCGCTCTAAAGGGGCGTTGGCAGCAGTCCTGACGGCCCTGGCCGTGGCCGGACCTGCGATCCCGGCCCTGGCTGCGGAGACATCCAGCTCCCAGTTCGTGATCATCCGCGAGGGAACGGTCTTCCCGGGCGATCTCTACGCAGGCGCGATTCGAGTGATCGTCGACGGAACTCTCGACGGCGACCTGGTGGCCTTCGCCGCGGAGGAAGTGATCGTCAATGGCACGGTCACCGGCTCGCTCATCGCGGTGGCCCCCATCGTGACGGTCGACGGGGAGGTGGAGGAGACCGTGAGGATGAGCGGCCAACGGCTCACCGTCTCCGGCGACGTGGGCGGTGACGTGGTGGCGGCTGCCGTCGGGGTGGAGCTCACCCCGACCGCACAGGTCGGAGGAGACGTGCTGGCATGGTCGTGGAGCATGAGCGCCCTGGGGACCATCGGAGGCGATCTCACCGGAACCTTCCGTCGCCTCGACCTCGCCGGAACGGTGCGAGGCAACGTCGACGTGACCGTGAGGGTGCTGGAGGTCATCGATGACCTCTTCGTCGCCAGAGATCTCGGCTATCGATCACACGACGAGGCGGTGGGGGTGGAGCGCGCCCAGGTCGACGGTGTGGTGGTGAACAAGAGTCCACTTCCTCCGAACATCAGGGTGAGGGCACTCTGGATCCTGGGACGTTTCCTACTCTTCATCCTGCTGTCGCTGGCCGCCTTGAGCGTCGCCTACGGATGGCCCGCTCGTACCGGTGCAGCAGTAGCCGAAGTACGGCATCGTCCCATGCGGAGATGGATGACCGGTGCTGCGATCCTCTTCTCCCCGCTCCTGGTGGGGGCAGCATCGGCGGTGATTCTCCAGCTCGCCCCGGCCGCTACGGCGTTCCCGCTCCTGGTGGTGGTGGTACCGCTGACACTGGGGCTGGTCGGTCTGGTACTCGCCCTGACGCTGATAGCCGGGGCCCCCGCCGTCGGATGGCTCGGAGGAGCCCTGGTTCAGAAGCTGGATCTCTACGGTGCGATACTGGTCGGGTCGATCACCGCGGGGGTGGTCTGGTACCTGCCGGTGATCGGCTGGCTGGTCCCCCTGGTTCTCCTTCCCCTTGGTCTGGGGGCATGGGTCCAGGCCTGGGCGGGTCAGTCGTCGGATTCGGGCTCGACCTCGTCCGGGTTGACCACTGCCAGCCCCTGAGCCCGGCCCGAGCGGAAGTGATCACCCACGTACGCGACGCTGACCCTGCCGCAGGACTCGCACACGGACCGGTTGAGACCAGCGATCTCGAGCCGAACCTCCGAGGTGTGCTCACACTCGGGGCCCGGTCGACGCTTGGTGAAGAACTTCAAGGACATCGAAGTTCTATCGACGGGATCGACCCCGGCACTTGGGGGCCATTCTCGAACCACACCAAGGTGACTAGTCACCCGGGCTGACCCGCTCTCAGCCTGCTTCGACCGCCCTTTGCAGTTGATTCACCAACTGGTCCTTCTTGACCAGCCCCGATCGACGGAATCGCTGATGGAGCCCCCCGCCTCTCGGTGTCACCAAGACGAAGGTAGGGGTGGCCCTCACCTTGAACTTGGTGAAGAGGTCGGGCACGTCGTCGAGTCCCGCCTTGAGGACCACCGCCCGGTCCTGGAACTCGTCCGCCAACTCATCGACGATCCCGTCCATCACCCGACAGGGCTGACAGTTGGTCTTCCAGAAGTCGACGAACACCGGCTTGCCCGTGGCCAGAGCGGTCTCGAAGTCTGCGGCGCTCTTGATCCTCTGTGCCTTGATCCGCCTGCTGAACAAACCCATGACGAGCCCATTCTCGGCGTTGCGCGTCGCAACGCCCAATCAGTTGCGCCGATGGCCGCTTAGTCTTCGCGTCAGATGACCGTCGCCACCGACCTCTTCGATAGGCAGTTGCGGGATCTCCGGATCTCGGTGACCGATCGCTGCAACTTTCGATGCACATACTGCATGCCGAAGGAAGTGTTCGGGCCCGGCTACGAGTTCCTGCCCCGGGACCAGCTGCTCACCTTCGAGGAGATCACGTCCGTGGTCCGCCACTTCGTCGACAGAGGGGTGCAAAAAGTGAGGATCACCGGAGGTGAGCCCCTTCTCCGCAGAGGAGTCGAAGACTTGGTGGCGATGCTCGCCGGCGTCGACGGGATCAGAGATCTCACCCTCACCACCAACGCATCCCTGCTCGCCCGCAAGGCGGGGGCTCTGGTCGAGGCGGGTCTCGACCGAGTGACGGTGAGCCTCGACGCCATGGACGACCCCACGTTCCAGGCGATGAACGACGTCGGGTTCCCGGTGGCAACGGTGCTCGAGGCGATCGACGTCGCCGCCGATGCGGGACTGGGGCCGATCAAGATCAACGCGGTCGTCAAGAGAGGCGTCAACGAGCACGCTGTGGTCGACATGGCCCGTCACTTCAAGGGCACCGGCCACATCGTCAGATTCATCGAGTACATGGATGTGGGCAACAGCAACGGGTGGCGTCTCGACGACGTGGTGGCGGCCGACGAAATGGTCGAGTGGATCGATGCAGAGATGCCGCTGGAGCCGATTCCACCCAACTACCCGGGTGAGGTGGCCAGCAGGTTCAGGTACCTCGACGGAAGCGGGGAGGTCGGCATCATCGCCTCGGTCACCAAACCGTTCTGCGGCTCGTGCACCCGGGCCCGGATCTCGGCGGAGGGGACGGTCTACACCTGCCTCTTCGCCTCGTCGGGGACCAGCCTCCGCGACGTGATCCGCTCCGGTGGGGACCTGGGCACGGCCATCGACGAGGTGTGGGCGAAACGCGACGATCGCTACTCGGAGGTCAGATCGTCCAACACGGCGCGGCTCGCCGTCCCCGTGGAGATGTCCTACATCGGCGGATGAGAGTCGCACTGGCCGTCGCCATCGGCGCATGGACCTTGGTCGCCTGGGGTGGCCGGATCGGATTGCTGACCAGCGATGAAGGGCTGGGCGCTTGGTTGCGCATCGGCGGCTCGCTGGTCGTGGGTGGGCTTGCCGTCGCCACCCTGCTCGTCCCTCAGCTGGAGCCGGCTCGGCGGGCGGCACTGACCCTGTTCTCGGTCTTCACCGTGGTGCTCTGGGTCCGGAGTCTGATCGTCAACTGGATCGGGGATGGGTCCCTTCCCTTCAAGCTGGTCCACACGGTGCTGGCGCTGGGGTTCTTCGCCCTGGCCTGGTGGGCGTACTCGGTCGCCCCTTCCACGCCGGTTTCCGACGCCCAGGCCCACGTGACCACGGATTCGAGCACATGAGCGACGCCGTCACCGTCCAGTTCCTCAAGTACCCCGACATCCGCCATTGGGGATTCGAGGCGCACCGGCTCGGTGAGGACGAGTGGGGCCACTGGATCGGGGTGCCGGCGGGCACGTCGTCCTGGAAGGGCGAGGGGCCGTTACGCCCCACCGAGGGCGACGCCGTCTTCTGTGTCCCGCGCGGCGAGTGGTGGCATCTCCACTACAACGGTGACAGCCACCACAGATACAGCCACTTCGTCGACATCGTCACGCCTCCGGTCTGGGTGTCCGAGAACCGCTACGAGATGGTCGACCTGGACCTCGACGTCGCGGTGCATCTCGACGGGACCATCGAGGTCCAGGACGAGGACGAGTTCGAGATCCACCAGCTGCGATACGGATACACCGAGGAGATGGTCGGCACCGCGTTGTCAGAGACCAGACGCATCGTCGACCTGCTCGAGCGCCGATCCGAGCCTTTCTTCGAAGTCGCGGGGCACTGGCTCGACACTCTCCGCGGATAGTTAGCCTCGTTGGCAGTGACCGCCCGGAAGCAGATCGAATCACGGCTCACCGACGAAGACCTCTATCTCTGGAACGAGGGGAGCCATTACCGTCTCTACGAGAAGCTGGGGGCGCATCCCGCCGATGAGGGGACCTATTTCGCGGTTTGGGCGCCCAGCGCCGACCGGGTCTCGGTGGTCGGAGACTGGAACGGCTGGAATCCCGACCACGATCCGCTGACACCTCGCGGTGTGTCCGGCATTTGGGAGGGAGTGGTCGTCGCGGCCGGGCCGACCGCAACCTACAAATACCACATAACCAATGGCGACTACCGGGTGGAGAAGGCCGATCCCTTCGGTTTTCATCACGAGACGCCACCCGACACCGCATCCAAGGTGTGGGACCTCGACTATCTCTGGGGCGACGACAACTGGATGAAGGGACGCGGGGATCGCAACTCGTTGGAGGCCCCGATCAGCGTGTATGAAGCCCATCTCGGGTCGTGGAGACGGGGCGAGGGGGGCCGTTCACTCACCTATGGCGAGATGGCCTGCGAGCTTCCGGGATACGTGGCGGATCTCGGGTTCACCCACGTCGAATTTCTCCCGGTCGCCGAGCACCCGTTCTACGGCTCCTGGGGATATCAAACCACCGGATACTTCGCCCCCACCTCCCGCTATGGGACGCCCCAGGACTTCATGGGCCTGGTCGACGCCTTCCATCAGTCGGGAGTCGGGGTGATCCTCGACTGGGTGCCCTCGCACTTCCCCAACGACGAGCACGGTCTCGGGTACTTCGACGGGACCCACCTCTTCGAGCACGCCGATCCCCGGCAGGGATATCACCCCGACTGGGGAACCCTCATCTTCAATTACGGCCGAACCGAGATTCCCTCCTTTCTCATCAGCAACGCACTCTTCTGGCTGGACAGATATCACATCGACAGCCTCCGCGTGGACGCGGTGGCGTCGATGCTCTATCTCGACTACTCACGCGCGGAGGGGGAGTGGGCACCGAACGTCCACGGTGGCCGGGAAAACCTGGAGGCGATCGCCTTCCTGAGGAGGTTCAACGAGACCGTCTACCTCAACTACCCCGATGTCCAGACCGTGGCCGAGGAGTCGACCGCATGGCCCATGGTCTCCCGGCCCACTTTCCTCGGCGGTCTCGGATTCGGCATGAAATGGGACATGGGTTGGATGCACGACACACTCGAGTACATGTCCACCGACCCCGTCCACCGCAGCTACCACCACCATCGGCTCACCTTCCGGGGGGTCTACGCGTTCACAGAGAATTTCATGCTCCCCCTCTCACACGACGAGGTGGTCCATGGCAAGGGTTCCCTGGTCGGGAAGATGCCGGGCGACGAATGGCAGAAGGTGGCCAATCTTCGGCTCCTCCTCGCCCAGATGTGGACCCAGCCGGGGAAGAAACTCCTGTTCATGGGGGGCGAGCTGGGGCAGACCACGGAGTGGGCCCACGAGGGCCAGCTGGATTGGGGTCTCGCCGAGCGAGAGCTCAATGGAGGTGTCTCGCGTCTGGTCGGGGACCTGAACCGCATCTACCGGGACTACCCAGCACTGCACGAGACCGACTGCCGGCCGAATGGATTCGAATGGGCGGTGGTCAACGACTCGGAGAACAGCGTCCTGGCGTATTTCCGCCGGTCCGAGACCGATGAGACCCTCCTGGTGATCCACAACCTGACTCCGGTGCCGAGAACCGGCTACCGGGTCGGGGTCCCGGGCCCGGGGAGGTGGGTCGAGATCCTCAACACGGACTCGGAGATCTACGGAGGGTCGGGTCTAGGGAATCTCGGAGCGGTGGACACCGGGCCCCTGCCGGTGCCGCATCACGGTAGGCCGGAGTCGATCGACCTGATCCTTCCCCCGCTGGCGACCTTGGTGCTGAAGCAATTCAACCGCCACATCGATAAGGGTGGGGAAGAGGAGTAGAGACGGGTTTCGGACCCCAGCCTCCTAAAATCGAGATCCTGCATTGAGCCAACACAGCTACGTCTGCATCCATGGCCATTGGTATCAGCCGCCAAGGGAGAACCCGTTCACCGGTGAGGTGGGGGTGCAACCCTCGGCGGCGCCCTACGCCAACTGGAACGAGCGCATCACTGCCGAGTGCTACGAGCCCAACACCAGGGCTGCGATCCTCGGCGAGGACGGCACCGTTCGACGCCGCCTCAACAACTACCAGTGGGTGAGCTCCGACTGGGGTCCCACGCTGCTGGACTGGCTGGAGGAGCACGAGGCGGAGACCTATGAACGGATCATCGGGGCCGATGCCGCCTCCAGGGAGCGATTCGATGGGCACGGCACCGCCGTGGCCCACACCTACAACCACACGATCATGCCCCTCTCCAACCGGAGGGACAAGCGGACCCAGATCCAGTGGGGGATTGCCGACTTCCGTCATCGTTTCGGACGAGAGCCCGAGGGCATGTGGCTGCCGGAGACCGCGGTCGACCTGGAGAGCCTCGAGCTCATGGCCGATGCGGATATCGCCTACACCGTCCTCTCCCCCTACCAAGCCGCCGCGGTCCTCGACCAGGCGGAGTGGGTCGACGTGGTGGGGGGCACGATAGACACCCGGGTGCCGTACACCGTGCAGTTGTTCGGTGCCAAGAGCATCTCGGTGTTCTTCTACAACGGCCCGTTGTCGCAGGAGATCGCGTTCAACGGCGTCCTCGAAGACGGGACGATCTTGGCCAAACGCCTGGTCCAGGCCCTGGGTGAGCCCAACGGTGAAGCTCGACTCTCGCATGTGGCCACCGATGGAGAGACCTATGGGCATCACCACCGGCACGGGGAGATGGCACTGGCCCGAGCGGTGGAGGACCTCGAAGCCGACTCCGACGTCGAGCTGATCAACTACGGTGCATTCCTCGCCAAGCACCCCCCCACGCGGGTGGCCCGCATCATCGAAGGCACCTCGTGGAGCTGCGCTCACGGAGTCGACCGCTGGCGGGCGGACTGCGGTTGTCACACCGGTCAGCACTCCGATTGGAACCAGGAGTGGCGATCCCACCTCCGGGCGGCCCTCGATGTCCTTCGCGACGGACTCATCGACGACTTCGAATCGCGGGGCGCGACGGTCCTCGCCGACCCCTGGGCAGCCCGTGACAGTTACATCGAGGTCATCCTGGGCAGGTCCGCCGATGCTTTCCTCCACGACCAAGCCCATCGGGGGCTCTCCGAGGAGAGACGGCAGCTCGCTCTCGACCTGCTGGAGATCCAGCATCGGGCGATGCTCATGTACACCTCGTGCGGCTGGTTCTTCGATGACATCTCTGGTCTCGAGACCGTCTTCGTGCTGCGACACGCCGGCAGGGTGATTGATCTCGCCCGGCGGGCCGTGGGGCGGGACCTCGAGCCCGGCTTCCTCGAGATCCTCGATGAGGCGCGGTCCAACGTCGACGACAGGACGGGTCGTGACGTGTTCGAGGAGTCGGTGATGCCGCACATGCGGACCACATCGGGCGACACATCTGGCACTCGGTAGGGGTCTCGCTAGATTCGGCGTCGATGGTCAAGTCCTGGGCTACCGACAAGCGAGTCGTCATCGAATCGGTATCACCCCAGGTCGACGGGGGTTCGTTCCCGGCCAAGTCGACCCTGGGAGATCCCATCGATGTCGAAGCGGACGTCTTCGCCGACGGCCACGAATCGGTGCGTTGTGTCGTCCGCTACCGCCGGGCGTCCACCCGCGGCTGGACCGAGATCCCGATGGAGTCCCTCGGAAACGATCGCTGGCGGGCCAGTTTCACGCCGGGCGAGCTCGGCCTGTGGCAATTCGAGATCGCCGGATGGGTCGATCACTTCGAGAGTTGGCTCTCTGGCATCCGAAAGAAGGCCGAGGTCGGGGTCGACCTGGCGGTGGAGCTCGAGATCGGGGCGATGCTGTATACGGAGGCTTCGGAGAGAGCCAAAGGCGATGACACCGACGAGCTCCTCACGGTGGCCGCTTCCCTGGTCGACGCCTCAGACGATCCAAGAGCCAGACTCTCCGTAGGCACCTCCGAGATGGCTATCGCCCTCGCGCGGCGTTATCCCGATCGGTCGCGGGCGACCACATCGTCGACCCGGTGGCCCGTGGTCGTCGACCGGGAGAAGGCGGTCTTCTCCACGTGGTATGAGCTGTTTCCCCGGTCGTGGTCGAAGAAGGAGGGTGAGCACGGCACCTTCGCCGACGTGGAGGATCGCCTCGACTACCTCGCCGACATGGGATTCGACGTCCTCTACCTCCCCCCGATCCACCCCATCGGCACAACACACCGCAAAGGAGCGAACAACGAGGTCGTATCCGATGACGACGGCCCCGGTGTCCCTTGGGCGATCGGATCCCGCCAAGGTGGTCACACCGCCATCCACCCCGATCTGGGAACGATCGATGACTTTCGATCGCTTCGTGACGCCGCCGCGGCTCGCGACATCGAGCTCGCTCTCGACATCGCCTTCCAGTGCTCCCCGGACCATCCCTGGGTGACCGAGCACCCGGAATGGTTCCGGCATCGCCCCGACGGCACCATCCGGTACGCCGAGAACCCCCCGAAGCAGTACCAGGACATCTACCCGCTCGATTTCGAGACCAGCGACGCAGAAGGGCTCTGGACGGCGCTGAAGGGAGTCTTCGAGCACTGGATCGGGGAGGGCATCGCCATATTCCGTGTCGACAACCCACACACCAAGTCGTTCCCGTTCTGGGAGTGGGTCATCCCCGAGCTGCGCGCCGCGCACCCCGACGTGATCCTGCTCGCTGAGGCCTTCACCAGGCCGGCGGTCATGCATCGACTGGCCAAAGCCGGTTTCAATCAGTCATACACCTACTTCGCGTGGCGCAGCACCAAGTACGAGTTGACCCGGTACATGGCGGACCTCGCCGAGGTGGCCGACTTCTTCCGACCATCGTTCTGGCCCAACACCCCGGACATCCTCACCGAGGAGCTGCAGACCGGGGGAAGGGCGGCGTTCATATCACGCTACGTGCTCGCCGCCACCCTGAGCCCCGCTTGCGGGATCTACGGCCCCGCTTTCGAGTTGATGGAGGATCGGCCGCTGCGCGCGGGGTCGGAGGAGTACCTCGACTCGGAGAAGTATCAGCTCCGAGACTGGGATCTCGACCGCGTCGACTCCCTCGCCCCGGTCATCACCCAGGTCAACCAGGTGCGCAGGGCCCATCCTGCCCTACAGCGTGGCCACCATCTCGTGTTCCACCCGACCGACAACGAGATGATCCTCTGCTACTCGAAGCGAGCCGGGGAAGACTTGGTGTTGGTCATGGTGAGCCTCGACCCCCATCACACCCAATCGGGGTGGGTCGATCTCGACCTCGACGCACTCGGACTCGACCCATCGCAGCGATTTGCGGTGCACGACCGTCTCACCGACCGCCGCTACCAGTGGGATGGCCGGCACAACTTCGTGCAACTGGATCCAGGGGGGATCCCCGCCCACGTATTCACCATCGGGGGGCAGATCCGCACGGAGGAAGGATTCGACTATTTCGTCTGATCAGAGTGCGTGGTATCACGACGCCATCATCTACGAGGCCCACGTCAGGGCGTTTCGCGACGACAATGGCGACGGGATCGGCGATTTCAAGGGCCTGACCTCGAGACTCGACTATCTGAGGGATCTCGGTGTCACCGCCCTGTGGCTACTGCCCTTCTACCCGTCGCCTCTTCGTGACGACGGCTACGACATCGCCGACTACAAATCGATCAACCCGGCCTATGGGACCATGCGCGACTTCAGACGGCTGTTGCGCGAGGCTCATGCCCGGGAGATCAGGGTGATAACAGAACTGGTCATCAACCACACCTCGGACCAACACCCCTGGTTCCAGAGGGCCCGCAATGCCACGCCCGGATCTCCCGAGCGAGACTTCTACGTGTGGTCGGACACGCCGGATCTCTACTCCGAGGCACGAATCATCTTCCAGGACACCGAGACCTCCAACTGGACCTGGGACCCGGTGGCGGCCGCCTACTACTGGCACCGCTTCTTCTCCCACCAGCCCGATCTCAACTTCGAGAACCCCGCCGTCCACGACGCCATATTCGAAGTCCTCGACTTCTGGCTCGACATGGGTGTGGATGGTCTTCGCCTCGACGCCGTCCCCTACCTCTACGAGCGGGACGGCACCATGTGCGAGAACCTGCCCGAGACCCACGAGTTCCTCAAAGACCTCAGGGCCCGGATGGACGAGAGATACGACGATCGACTCTTCATAGCCGAGGCGAACCAGTGGCCCGAGGACGCGGTCGCATACTTCGGAGATGGAGACGAGTGCCACATGTCTTTCCATTTTCCCCTGATGCCGCGTCTCTTCATGGCGCTCCGCATGGAGAACCGGTTTCCCATCCTCGACATCCTCGAGCAGACCCCCGACCTCCCCGACAACGCGGCTTGGGCGATCTTCCTCCGTAACCACGACGAGCTCACCCTCGAGATGGTCACCGACGAGGAGCGGGACTACATGTACCGCGTGTACGCCCACGATCCGCGCATGCGGATCAACGTCGGGATTCGCCGCCGCCTCGCCCCTCTCCTCGGCAACAACCGGCCTGAGATCGAGCTCCTCAACGGGCTTCTCCTCTCACTTCCCGGGGTTCCGGTCATCTACTACGGCGACGAGATCGGCATGGGGGACAACATCTATCTCGGTGACCGCAACGGTGTCCGCACCCCGATGCAGTGGTCTGGAGACCGCAACGCCGGGTTCTCCGAGGCAAATCCCCAAAGTCTGTATTTCCCGGTCATCACCGACCCTCAGTACCACTACGAATCGATCAACGTCGAGGTGCAGCGGGACAACCCCAACTCCCTCTGGTGGTGGATGAAGCGCTCACTCGCCCTACGCAAGAGCCTTCCCGAGCTCTCCCGGGGGACTTTCGAAGTGGTCGCCTCCGACAACCCGAAGGTGCTCAGCTTCCTGCGCCGGCTCGACGAGCATGCGGTTTTGGTGGTGGCCAACCTCTCCCGACATGTCCAGCCGGTCACGCTGGAGTTGGGGGAGTTCGCCGGGCTCCATCCGGTCGAAGTCCTCGGGCGTGCCATGTTCCCGTTGATCGGAGAGTCCCAGTACACGATCACGGTGGGTACCCACGACATCTATTGGTTCTCCCTCACGCCCGCCCCCGAGGACGTGGGCGACGAGCGGCCCCGGATCGCTCTCCGCGGGGGCGAGCTGAGCGGGGTGTGGCGGGCTCGCGCCCAGCTGCAGCGCGCCGTGGTCTCCGACATCGCCCGCCGCCGCTGGTTCCGCAGCAAAGCGGCGACGATCAGGGAGAGCGAGGTCGTCGACTTGGTGGAGATGCCGGCCTCCGGGGCCCGGATGGCCTTCCTCAGGCTCGAGTATGTCGACGCCGACCCGGAGACCTATGTCATGCCCCTGGCTGTAGCCACTGGAGTAGAGGCCGAGAGGCTCGCCGCGGAGAGACCAGACGCCATCGTCGCCGACATCGTCGGTGTCGATGAGGCGGCCGTTCTCTACGATGCGATGCAGACGCCGGCACTGCCCCGCGAGCTACTCCGCTTCGCCGCGCGCCGTCGCAAGATCAAAGGCCGCCACGTCAGCCTGGCCTCCGAGAGCCTCAAGGGGTCGAGCCGTCTCCGTCAGCTCCCCGATGACGCAGTGATACGCACCGCCGACGCCGAGCAGACCAACACCTCGGTCTTCTTCGGGGACGAGCTGATCATGAAGCTGTTTCGTAAGGTCGAGGTGGGAGCCAACCCGGAGGTCGAGGTGGGGCGCTTCCTCACCGAGCTCCAGGCATATCCCAACACACCCCGTGCGGCCGGCCTGGTGACGGCCGAGATCGATGAGGGACAGGCGGCGATCGCCTTCTTCCAGGACCTCGTGCCCAGTCAACAGAACCTGTTCGATCACACCTTCGACGGGGCGGTGCTCACCCTGGAGAGCATTGTGGCGTCGGGAGGCGAAGTCCCCGAGCCTCCGGCGAGGGTGCGTCACCCTCTGGACGTCACCGCCGACGAGCTGGGCCACGCTCCCGAGATGATGGGTGCTTACCTCGCCGAGGCCGAGCTGCTCGGACAGCGCACCGGTGAGATGCACATCGCCCTCGCCTCGGATCCCATCGACCCCGTCTTCGCTCCCGAGCGGATGTCGACCCTGCAGCAGCGCTCCATCTATCAAGCGATCCGGTCGACGGTCAGGACCAGCCTGGCGACGCTACGCCGACGTCGCTCCCGTCTCCGCCCCGAGGACGCAGAGCTGGTCGACCGGGCGGTTGGTTCCGAGAGGGAGATCATCGAACGTCTCAAAGGGATCACTGACGGGAAGATCGAGTGCGATCGGATCCGCATCCATGGCGACTTCCATCTGGGCCAGGTCCTCTTCACCGGAAACGATTTCTTCATGATCGACTTCGAGGGAGAGCCGCAACGGCCCCTGTCGCAGCGGCGTCTGAAGCGATTGGCCTTGCGCGACGTCGCCGGGATGGTGCGCTCGTTCCACTACGCCATCGTGATGGCGCTGCGTCAGGTGGCAGAGGCCGGCATCGACGAGGACACCCACGCGGTGCTCGACCAGTGGGCCAACGTCATCCACAGTTGGCTCGCCGCCTCTTTCCTCAAGGGGTATCTGGATACCGTCGAGGGCTCCTCGATCATCCCCCCAGACCCCGACCACGTCAGGACCCTTCTCGACGCGCTGGTCGTCGAGAAGGCCGCCTATGAGCTGGAGTACGAGGTGAACAATCGACCCGACTGGGTGGCGATCCCGCTCCACGGGATCCTCAACACGCTCACCTGACGGGTCCTCTCGTCAAGGGAGTCGGTAGACCCTGTCCTCGTAGTCGCGCACCATCCGCGCCGAGGTGACCTTCGGGCCGAGGGTCGCCCATGCGTGACGTATGCGGCCAAGGAAGAGCGAGCGCGAGCCGTGATACTCGGTGGTGATCCGGGCGATCGTCTCGAGCATCGTCGTGGCCTCCTCGTGATCCCTGGTGTTGGGCTCGTCGGCTCGGCTCGGGCTGATCTCCCAGCCGTTGTTCCCGTCGTACATCTCGGCCCACCAGCCGTCGAGCACCGAGCAGTTGAGCGAGCCGTTGAGGGCTGCCTTCTCGCCGCTGGTCCCCGATGCCTCCCGGGGCCGGATCGGGTTGTTGAGCCAGAGGTCCGAGCCCTGAACCATCGCCTGGGCGATGTCCATCGCGTAGTCGGGGATGAAGGTGAGCCGCCCGTTGACCACCTCGGAAGAACGCGCCTCGATCAGCTCGGCGACCAGGGCCTTACCCGTCTCGTCCGAGGGGTGCGCCTTGCCGGCGAACACGAAATGAACCGGTCGGTCGTCGTCGGCGAGCAAGTCCTCGAGCAGATCGGGTCGGCGCAGGAACAGTGACGCCCGCTTGTAGGGGGCGAACCGGCGGGCGAAACCGATGATCAAGGCGTCCGGGTCGATGACGTCCCCGATGCGTTCCTTGATGAGATGGGCCAGGACGAGGGAGGATCGTCTCCTGTTCTCGGCGAGTGTCTCGTCGTCGATCTGGGAAACCCGTTCCCATGCGTCGGAGTGGCCGTCAGACCATCCTGGCCCGAGGGTCCCGTCGAATAGCGCTTGGGTGTGGGGGGCGGTCCATGAGCGGGCGTGGACGCCGTTGGTGACGTGCCCGATGTCGTCGCCGATTCCCACGCCCGCGAACAGCTTCCGGCTGACTTCCCCGTGCAGCTCCGACACACCGTTGGCGCTGCGGGCGCTACGCAAACAGAGGGCGGCCATGTTGAACACTTCTGGATCGTCGGGGTCCTCCCCGAGCGCCCAGATCTCGTCCATGGACACACCCCACTGGCCGGCCCATGGTTCGAGGTAGGGCTGCACGATCTCAGCGGCGAAACGGTCGATTCCGGCAGGGACCGGTGTGTGGGTGGTGAAGACGAGCCCCTCTCTGACCTGGTCACGCGCCCGGTCGAGCCCGACGTCGGCGCAGATGCGATCGATCAGCTCCAGGACGATGAACCCGGCATGGCCCTCGTTGAGGTGGTGTAACTCGATCTCCCAGCCCATCGCGGCCAGGGCCCGGGCACCGCCGACCCCGAGCACCATCTCCTGTTCCAGGCGATGCTGTCGTGATCCGGTGTACAGACGGTCGGTGATTTTGCGGTCGTCTGGGGTGTTGGTTTCGTTGTCGGTGTCGAGGAGGAGCAGGGGGATCCGTCCCACGTCGATGCGCCACACCTTCACCCCTACCTCTCGACCCGGGAAGGGGACGGTCACCGTCAAGCCGGTGTCCACGGCCCCCACCCCTTCGGGGTCGATCGTGTCGTAGCGCTCGGTCTGCTGGCCGTCTTCGATCTGCTGGCGGAAGACCCCTTCCCGGTAGAACAATCCCACCCCCGCCAGCGGAGTGCCCCGATCGCTGGCACTCTTCAGATGGTCGCCGGCGAGGACGCCGAGCCCACCGGCATACTGGGGCAGCAGTGCCGTGAGGCCGAACTCGGGAGAGCAGTAGGCGATGGCGGGAGCGACGGGGTCGGTGAGCTGGGCAGTCTCCTGTTCGACCCGAGTGGGGAAGTCGTCGTCTCCGGCGAGAATCTCGAGGTGTTCCCTCGAGAGCCGGGAGACCGTGGTGGCGGGATGGACCGTGGGATCGGACCCGGGCAGCGCTTCGAGCAGATCACGGGTGGTCGTCGACCAGGTCCACCGGTGGTTGCCGGCGAGACGTCCCAGGTCGGAGAGCAGGGTTTCGAGATTCAAGTCTAGAGTCTCCTGTTCACGAAGAAAGCCATCGAGGGCGAACGCTCGATGGCAGCGCTCCCGAGTCTAGGCAGAGATCGAGAGCAACCATCCGGTCCGGGCCTCTGTTTCCCCCTGTCGAGGCTGCACCAGGGTGCGGAAAGCGCTACCCCATGCAGCGTCGACGGAGGGGTTGACCCGGCATCACCGGAGCGGCAGGTTCTGACCATGGGGGACAGGCACAAGATCGATGAGTTGGCGTCGCGTCAGTACGGGGCTCTCAGCCTGAAGCAGGCCCGTGAGGCGGGATTCGACAAGAGTGCGGTGCGGCGGCGTCTCATGTCGGGAGCATGGATCCAGCTCGACTGGCAGGTCTATGCGGTGGCGTCGTCCCCACCCAAGTGGGAGAGACGGGCTGCCGCGGCTGTCTTGAGCCGTCCCCGGGCAGTGCTCACCCACACCACAGCCGCCCACCTGCTCGAGATGAAGGGGTTCAAGAGACAGCGGCCAGCCATCCTGGTGCCGCGGGGGTCCAACACCCGGTCGCAAGTGGCGAGGGTCTTCGAGAGCGACGAGTTCGATCTGGTCGGCGTGACGCGTCGCTCCGGCTTCGAGGTGACCACTGTGCCCGAAACGATCCTGGTGCTCGCCCGGGACCTGCCCCCGGCGCGGCTCGAGTCGGCGTTCGACGAAGCGCTGCTGGCCGGTCGGCTCGAGCTACGGACGATGGTGGAGATCCTCGAACGCGAAGCTGGACGAAGAACCCGAGGGATCGCCGCCCTTCGCGAGCTCACCGCGTCCCGGTTGCCGACGGCTCCCTCGAAGGACTCCACCTACCTCGAGGCGATGTTGGAGAGGGTCCTCCATCGCGCCACCCTCCCCGACTGGACCCGTGAATACCCGTTTCGCCTCCCCGATGGATCGGCGCGGGTGGACGTCTATATCCCGCGGTGGTCGTTGGTGATCGAGGCGGACGGACGAAACTGGCACACCAAGCGGACGGACTTCGAGTCCGACCGTCGCCGGGACAACGCCCTGGCCGCGCAGGGAATCCAGGTCCTTCGCTACACCTACCGGGCGCTACTCACCGATCCCGACGGGTGTCGCTCGGAGATCGAGTCGGTCGGTGCCGTCCGCGCTGCACGAGGGGTCGCATAGCGCGTCCCTGTGCAGCGTCGACGGCGGAAACTCATCCCATCAATAGCGGGATCGCCACCTCCTCGGGCGTGAGGCCGCCGTGATAGCAGCGGAGACGCTTGTCGAAGCCCTTCGGGATCACCGCCTTGCCCCGGGGCGCCAACAGCAGGCGCTCGCCGAGATGGCTCAGCGTCGTCTCGGTGGGATCGGGGCCGATGAGCCCAATCGGGTCGGCCAGGCTCCCACCCACCGATTCGGCCAGGTCCTCCATCAGTACCGGATCGCCCCACAGTTGAACCCCCCGGGTGTCACCGCCGAAACGGAGCGCGTCGAACCGACGCGCCCGCACCAGCAGCTTGTCGTCCTCGGTGACCTCCATCAGGCCGTGGTCGGCGGTACCGAGGACAGCCACCCCGGCGGGAAGGCGTGACACGATGCCCTCCCAAACCATCGAGGCTGCTTTCATCGCCGCGGTGAACTCATCGGAACCTTGCCCGGAGACGTGACCGGCGACGTCGACGAAGGGGACATACGTGAAGACGAACCGTCCCGGCTCCCCGGCCAGTGTCACCGTGGCGTCTATCAGGTCTGCAACGTCCCAAGCTCCTTCGAAGCGCGCCCCTCGATACAGCGACCGGGTCAGCGGGGAGGTCTGGAAGTCACCGGGTTGCACGGTGATGGCCTCGATGCCCGCCTTTGCCAGCCTCTCCCACAGGTTGGGACCGGGCAGTAATGACCCATAGTCGTAGGGCACCGGGTCGCCGTTGATGGTCACCCACTTGAGGGTGTTGACCACCTGGCCGATGTCGGGATACCAGCTGAGATGAGCCACCTGCCCGTGCCGGGAGGGCGGGAGCCCGGTGGCGATGGTGGACAGCGACACCGAGGTGGTGGTTGGAAACGGCGCATCGAGGGAAGCGGCCGACGCGCCGCGGAACACCGCGGCGTCGGGATGGTCGAGTTGAGCGACCCCGAGACCGTCGAAGAGGACGAGTGCATACGTGTCGGCCTCATCGATCATCGATGCGTCCGACAACCCCTCAGTTGCCGAGGAACCGGTGAGACGACGTTCGATCTCCGAGACCAGATTGACCAGTCCCGACCCGTTGTAGGACGGGGATTTCTCCATTGTTGGCAGGGTAGATCCCTGACTTCGACCTAAAAGGCCGTATGCGTATACTCCGCCG
>CAZLEQ010000038.1:0-20474 GCA_964558575.1 uncultured Acidimicrobiaceae bacterium
GGGTCACTTGCCGGAGCCCGACACGATCCCTGCTACCACGTATTTCTCGATTCGGGTGTAGACGAGGACGAATGGGAGCACGGTGAGGATGGTGAAAGCGGCCTCCCCGGGGAAGTTGGCGATCCCTTCGATGCCCTGCATCAGATAGAGCTCGTAGGGCAGGGTTCGCTTCCCTGGCGTGCTGGTCAGAACGAGAACGAGGGTGAACTCATTCCACGCCTCCCTGAATGCGAGCACTCCGATCGTGATCATGGCCGGTGCCGCCAGAGGACCCACGATGTAGCGAAGCCGCCCCCAAAGGCTGGCCCCGTCGACGTTGGCGGCCTCCTCGATCTCACGCGGGATCTGTTGGAAGAATCCCACCATGAGCCAGACAGCCAGGGGAAGCAGCATCCCCGTATAGACCACTATGAGCGTGAGCCGGCTGTCCAGCGCCCCCAGGGTCACCGCCAGCCGATAAATGGGCACCATGATCCCGATGCTGGGAACCAGCCGTGGCAACAGGGTGAGCAGCAGGAGCAAATGCCGGCCCCTGAAGTTGAACCTGGCGAAGGCGTAGGCAGCGGGCACCCCGATGGCGATGGTGAGCAGGGTGGTCCCGATCCCCACGATCAAGCTGTTCGTCAGCGAGGAGGTGAAGCTCTGGCTGGCGATCACCGTCTGGTAGGCGTCGAGACTGGGGTTCTGGGGGATGAGCCCCGGCTGGGCGAAGACAGCGGCGCGCTGCTTGAAGGAGACCGAGATCGTCACCAGGAACGGAGCCAGCGTCCAGACCATCAGGGCCACCAGGGGCAGGGCGAGGAGGATCCGCCGCAAGACCCTCGAGGCTCGTGAGCCCATGGTCGGGGGCCGTTCGGGGGCCTTTCCGATCACCGCCGCAGCGGCCTTGGCCGTCGCGGTACTCAACGCCGGCTCGGAACCGGTTTCTCGATCACTCATTGGTCGTAGTCGTACTTTCTTCCGATCCACACATAGGCGAGGGTCAACAACGCGTTGAGAACCAGGATGAAGGTGGCGATTGCCAGGGCCTGGTTGAACTCGAGATTGCGGAAGGCCACTCTGTACATCTCTATGGCGATTGTCTGGGTTGCGTTGAGGGGCCCGCCGCCGGTGAGGGCGAGCACCACTCCGAGACCGGTCAGAGTCGAATAGCTGAGCCATATGGTGCTGATAAGGATCTGGGGAGCGAGCAGAGGGATGGTCACGTATCTCGCTCGGGTCCACCCGGTGGCCCCGTCCACCAAGCTGGCGTCGAGATAGGACCTGTCGACAGTCATCAGCCCACCCAACAGCAGGAGGATGGTGAGGGGGAGGTCGGTCCACACCTGGGTGAAGATCACCACCACCATCGCCAGGCTGCGGTTGGCCAGCCAGGACGGGCCATCGATCCCGAAGAAGCCCAGCGCCTCGTTGATCATCCCGAACTGACTGTTGAAGAGGATCCGGAACATCACCGCGGCGGCGACGTTGGAGATGACATAAGGTGCCACGGCCACGGCGCGCAGGAAGCGCAACCTCTGCACCACGCGGAAGAGGGCGAAAGCAAAGAAGAGGCCCAAGCTGGTCCCGAGGATGAGAGAGCCCGAGACGAAGATCGCAGTCCGGTTCATCGCATGCCAGAAGGTGTCCGATGAGAACATGTCGGCGTAGTTCTGCAGCCCGACATAGTCGAGCGGAGCACCGAGCCGTTCCCGGCGGTAGAGGCTGTGCCACAACCCGTATATGACCGGGAAGCCCAGTATCGCCGCCACCAGGATGATCGACGGCAGCGAGAACAGATAAGGAGTGGCCCTGCCCTGGCCGACCAAGAACTGGCCGCCCGACGGAGGGCGCTTCTCCGGCCGCTGCCACCAGCGGCGGCTGCTCGGCTTGGTCGCGGGTCTATCCGTCTTTGTGGTCAATCACCTGATCCTGGCATGTGATACGGGCTCATCGACGAAGCGCTCCTGCATCCCAATGGGTTGCAGGAGCGCTTCTATCGCTCTGATGCTCGCGCTCAAACGCATCGGTTGGGCATCAAGCTCCGTCGAGCAGGGGTTGGTACTCTGCTGCCAGCTCTTCGGCGGTCTTGTCTGTGCCGACGACGATCTCTCCGAACATCTGCTCGAGGATGCCCTCGACCGCCCCGGCGTTCGGCCCGGCCGGAGTAGGCGAGCTTCCCAGGTAGGCCTCCTTGAGGTCTTCGTTGAAGAACGGCCAGATCTCCAACAGGGCCGGGCTCTCGAAGGCCTCGGTCTGGCGCATCGGAACCGAACCGTTGCCCGCAGCCTCGATCAGGTTGTCGGTCTCAGCGATGTAGCGGAGCACCAGGGCCGCCTCGTCGGGGTGCTCGGTGCCGGCTAGAACGGCCCACGTACGGGCTGCCGAAAGAGCGACACCGTCGTCACCACCACCGGAGCGCGACAGCGGCACCGGAGTCAGGTCCCACTGATCGGGATAGGCGAAGTCCGACGCTTCGGCGAAGTCACCTGCGGTGGTGAACCCGTCGAGGATCATTCCCGCATTTCGGGCGACGAAGGCGCCCCGCGACTCGTCCTCGCCCCAGGCGATTGCCTCCGGCGGCAACAAGTCCTCGTCGGCGGCCTGGAGGAACCAGTTGATCGCGTAGATCCCGCCCTCGGATTGCAGGTCGGGTACCGCACCGTCGAAGGGGGCACCCGCCGCGGCCAGGACCGTCTTCAGGGTCGTGACACCTTCACCCTGGATGGCCTGCACGGTGAGTGGAATCGAGTCCGGCCGTGCCTGCTTCATGGCGCGGAGACCGTCGAGGACGGCGTCGAGCGACTCGAAGGGCACCGAGACGCCGGCCTCGGCCAGCCATTCGGGGTCGTAGTAGAGCACGTCGAAGTTGGCAGTGACCGATAGCCCATACTTGGTCCCATCGATCGAGGTCTCATCCCACGCCAACGGGAAGAGGAACCCGTATTGCTCCGGATCCTCTGCCTCCCACGTGGCGGCGATCTCGTCGTGTGACTCGATCAGCCCGGCCTCGACGAAGTTCTCTATCAAGAACGCGTCCTCGGCTCCGAGCACATCGGGCAGGGGCTGGCCGGCGTCGACCCTCGTCAGCAGTTGCTGCAGGATGTCGTCGTTGGCTTGGACGTCGTAGACGACCCTGATCCCGGTCTCGGCCGTGAAACTCTCGAAATTGTCTGGCGGGATGTAGTAGGGACGGGTCACCCAGACCAGGATCTCGACATCACCGGACGGCTGCTCACCACCTGACGTGGTGTCGGTCCCGCCGTCTCCCGTTGTGTCGGTCGTGTCGGTCGTGTCGCCACAAGCAGCAACCACCATGGCCAGGGCCAGGAGCAGGAGCAGGACCGTCGAGTGACGATTCTTGGACCCTCCCTTCGAACCTCGTTTGCTCAGCCAATTCGCACTTTGCACTTGCTCTCCTCCCGTCTCAGTACCGTTAACAGCCGGTACAAGAACTCGTCGCAGAAGCTCTGGATTGGGTCCCTGTGCTGCACTATGTAAAATACCGAGTATCACGAATCTGGTCAAGCGACCCTGATCCGCTGCTCGATACACCGAGAAAGGATGGCGATGAGCGCCCTGCGTGTTGGATCGATCGGACTGGGATGGTGGGGAGGCAACCTGGCGACAAAGGCCCGTCTCGCCGGTCTCGAGCTCATATCCTGCTACGCCCGCAACGAGGAGAGCCGTCGAGCATTCGCCGAGGAGCACGGCTGCCGTCCCGTCCCCTCGCTCGACGACATGCTCGCCGACCCCGAGATCGAGGCCGTGCTGATCGCCACACCACACTCGACCCACGCCGATCTCGTGGCCGAGGCGGCGGCGGCGGGCAAGCACATCTTCGTCGACAAGCCTTTCACGCTCACCGTCTCCGAGGGGATGCGTGCCATCAAGGCTGCCGATGCCACTGGGGTGGTCCTTCAGGTCGGGCACAATCGCCGTCGTCAGCCGGCCAACCGCAGGATCAAGTCGATGATCGAAACAGGTGTCCTCGGTGTCGTGCACTACGCCGAAGCCAACCTCTCCTATCCGAAAGGGCTGAACCCGAGGACTGGATGGCGAGGCGAGCCCGAAGAGAGCCCGGCGGGTGGGATGACCGGGCTCGGGGTCCACATGGCCGACAACCTCAACTACCTGTTGGGGCGGGCGGCACGTGTGGCCGCCTTCAGCAAGCAGATCATTGGGATAAGCAAGCTCGACGACGTCACCACGGCCACCATCGAGTACCACGACGGCCCACTGGCATTCCTGGGGACATCCATGGTGATCCCGGACATCGCCCGGACTGCGGTATGGGGGACCGAGGCAGCCGTGTGCAACGACAAGGACGGGGAGCGGCTCCTGGTCCAGGAGACCGGCTCGAAGGACTGGGTAGAGCAGGAGATCGAGACCCTCGACACGGTCAAGGACGAGCTCGAGGAGTTCGCCGACAACGTGCGCAACGGCAAGACCCCTGAGACCGGAGGACCCGAGGCGCTCGAGGCCACGGTCTTACTCGAGGGGATCGTGAAGAGCGCGACTCGAGGCACCGTCGTCGACCTCGACGAAGTGAGGGCCCGCGGTTGAGGAGGTTGGGTTCGACGTGAAACCTGCCCGCTCATTGATCTTCACGCCGGGAGACCGCCTCGACATGGTGGAGAAGGCGATTCGTTCGGGGACCGACGCCGTCATCGTGGATCTCGAAGACGCCGTCTCCATCGACAACAAGGAGAGTGCGCGTGACAACCTTCGCCACCTGCCCTCCTCGCCGGTGCCTTTCTACGTCCGCACCAACGGGGCCACGACACCCTGGTTCTGGGAAGACGTCGCCGCGGTCGGGCAAGCCGATGTGGTGGGTTTGATCCTGCCCAAGGCGGAGAGCCCCACCGTCATCAGCCAGATCGACGGGGCCCTCAGCGTGAGCGAGTTGCGATCCGGAAAGCCGCGGGGCGAGACCACTTTGATCCCGCTGATCGAGTCGGCCATCGGAGTCCGACTCACCTACGAGATCGCCTCGGCCAGCGATCGAGTGGAGTGCGTCATGTTCGGTGGCGGAGAGCAGGGAGACCTGGTGGCCGATCTCGGAGCAGAGTGGACCCCCGAGGGGACCGGTCTCATGCAAGCCCGCTCACAGGTTCTGCTCGGCGCTCGTGCCGCCGGTGTGCCCTACCCGATGGAGGCGGTCTTCATGGACTTCCGAAACAACGAAGCGCTGCGGGTCGAGTCCGAGATCGCCCGCACTCTGGGCTATGTGGGCAAGGTGGCGATCCACCCGGGTCAGATCCCCGTCATAAATGAGGTGTTCACCCCTTCGCCTGAAGTCGTCGACTATCAGCGCAAGGTGCTCGCCGCCTTCGAGGAAGCCGAGGCTACCGGTAAGGCGTCGATCGCCTTCGACGGGCGCATGGTCGACTACGCAGTGGCCCGGGTGGCGCGCGCCATCATCGCCCGTGCCGAGGCGGCCGGCGAGCGCGGATGACCGACGGGCCGCTCTCAGGCATCACGATCCTCGAGCTGGGCCAGGTGATAGCAGGGACCTTCGGCGGTGTGATCCTCGCCGATCTCGGAGCCGAGGTCATCAAGATCGAGCCACCTTCCGGGGACACGGCTCGCAACCCCAACATCGCCCCTCTGGGCGACGAGAGCGCGATCCACCTGTTCATGAACCGGGGCAAGAAGAGCGTGGTCATCGATCTCAAGGACAGCCGTGGCGTCGAGGTCTTCCACTCGCTCGTTGCCGAAGCCGACGTGGTTCTCGAAAATTTCAGACCCGGAGTCATGGCCAGACTCGGCCTCGGCCACGAGACGTTGACCCGACACAGGCCCGACATCATCACCGTGTCCGTCACCGGGTTCGGAGAGTACGGGCCGGCCCGCGACAAGGCGGCCTTCGATCTCGTGATCCAGGCATATAGCGGGCATGTCGACATCACCGGTCCCGAAGGCGGCGACCCGGCGCGAGTGGGCATCCCCCTCGCCGACATCGGTGGCGCCATCTACTCGTGCATCTCGGTGTTGGCCGGCCTGGTCGGCCGGGGCCTGCACGGTTCGGGTACCCACGCCGATGTTGCCATGCTCGACTCGCTGGTCTCCATGCTCTCCTACGACGCGGTCGACTACCTGAACAGCGGTCGAAGGCTGACCAGGCGTGGCACCGCCCATGCTCACATCGTTCCCTGGCAGGTGTTTCGCACCAGCGACGGTTATGTCGTCGTCGCCGCACGCGACGAGAAGTTCTGGCGCAACCTGTGCGATGCGATCGGGCGTCCCGACTTGAAAGACGACCCGCGCACATTCGACAACGGGGCACGAGTGGCGAACCGTGAGTTCGTCGTCACCACACTCGAGGCGATCTTTGCCACCCGGACCCGAGCCCACTGGCTGGCGATACTGGACAGACACGACATCCCCAACGCACCGGTCAACGACATTGAAGAGGTCTTCTCCGACGAGCAGGTGCTCGCCCGCGGGATGGTCCAGTCGTACGAGCATCCCACCGTGGGCTCTGTGCGGTATCCACCGACGCCCATCAAGTTCGACGGATTGGAATTTCCCAGAGAGCCAGCTCCGATGTTGGGCGAGCACACCATCGCGGTACTCCGGGAACGATTGCGCTACGACGACGCGCAGATCGACTACCTCGTGAGCTCTGGTGTCGTCGGCGTGTGGCCGCCCCGGGAGCCGCGATGACCCGCCCTGCTGCCCGACGGCTGCGCTGAGCCCCGGCATGGCCTCGCTCGACCGTCTCCTCGACCCACGGACCATCGCCGTGGCAGGTGTGTCCGCAGACGAGCGCAAGCATGGGGCGAGGGTGGTGGCCAACCTGCTCCAGTTGGGCTACGACGGCGTCGTCTGGGGAGTCAACCCGTCGCTTCCGGATGTCGCGCAGATCGAGGTCTTTGCCTCCATGACCGACCTGCCTACGCCTCCCGATCTCGTCGTGGCCGCCGTCCCCGCACCCGCGGCCATCGATGTGGTGGCGCGGTCCACTGGTGCCGGTGGGGTCGTGGTCTTCGCGTCCGGGTTCGGAGAGTCGGGTCGAGCCGAGTTGGAAGAGTCCCTCCGGAACAGCGCTGCGACCGCCGGGGTCAGGGTCATCGGCCCGAACAGCGGCGGGTTGATCCGGCCGGGGCGTGGCCTGGGGGCGAGCTTTCTGACCTGTCTCGATCGTCCGCACGATCAGATCCGCTCCGGGCCTCTCGCGGTCGTCACTCAGAGCGGCGGGATCGGGAGCTACCTCAACAACCTCGCCTTCGGTCGCGGCGAAGGGATCGCAGTGACGGTCTCGACTGGCAACGAGGCCGACGTCGAACTGGGCGAGGCCATCGAAGCGGTCTCTCGAATCGATGAGGTGTCGGTGGTCCTGGTCGTCTTGGAGACGGTGCGCGACGGGGAAGGCTTCTTCGCTGCCATACGATCGTGTCGATCGCGGGACAAGGCGGTGGTGGCGTGTCGGCTCGGCTCGGGAGCAGGGGCCGGCCGCCTGCTCGCCTCGCATACCGGTGCTGTCGCCTTGCCCGAGAAGGTCCTGGACGGTGTCTTCGCCACCCTGGGTATTCCGGTCGCCGCCACGCCTGAGGAAGCCTACGAGGTCGCCAGCGTCATCGCCGCCTCATCTGGTCCACCGGGACCGCGTGCCGGGATCGTGACCCATTCCGGCGGGTTCGCCATCCTCCTCTCGGACCTCGCCGAACGGGCTGGAGTGAGCCTCCCTCAGCCAACCGCCGTGTTGGCTGGAGCCATCTCGTCGTCGCTCGATCACGGTGCGCCCACCAACCCTCTGGACATGGGAGCGATCATCGGGGGCCCGGAGAGGTTCGCCAGAGTGGTAGGCGAGTTCGCAGCCTCCGGTGAGTACGACTTGGTGCTCGCCGTCACTACCGCCCATCCCCCGGCGCACACCTCGACACGGGCGAGGTCGCTACTAGAGCTCAAGACCCAGGTCCCGCTGGTCCACCTGTGGATGGCCGGGGACCAGGGCGAAGAAGGGTTACGCGTCCTCCGAGCCGGCCATGCCGCGGTCACCGACGAGCCGCGGGCCGCAGTGGCCGCCGTCGCTGCACTCACCACCTCGCATGGGGATTGGCCGGTCCCCAACGCGATCACCGGTCCACCGGAGACTTGGGGTTTGCCGGCTCTGGCCGGGATGTCGGCCACCACAGCAGAGGAGTCCGTTGCTGTGGGCCGAAGCCTGGGGTACCCCGTGGTGGTGAAAGCCGAGGCGGTGGGTTTGCTGCACAAGACCGAGATCGGGGCCGTACGTCTCGATGTTCGCGACGACGACGAGGTGAGGGATGCCTTCGACTACGTGATGAGACGAGCCGCCGAAGCAGGATGCCAGCCCGTGTCGGCCCGTGTCCAGCCATATCGCCCCGGTGTCGAGATAGTCGTTGGAGGACTGGTCCACGAGACACTCGGACCGCTGGTCTCGGTGGGCATGGGTGGGGTGCTCGCCGAGATCACAGGTGATGTGAGGTTCGCCCCGGGCGCCATCGACGTGAGCACTGCCCGACGTCTCGTCGACCGTCTCTCGGCCAGGAGTCTCTTGGATGGCTACCGGGGAGCGCCACCGGCCGATGTGGGGCGGCTCGCCGAGATTGTCAGCTTGGTGAGCCGGGGCATCGCAGGTGCCACGGTGACCGAGTTCGAGATCAACCCTCTGGTCTGGGACGGCGAGGAGTGGCTGGCCACTGACCAGCTTGTCGTCCCCGTGGACCGGTCGTGAGGAGCGCGGCAGCATGCGCTCTCTGCCCTCGCACTTGTCCGCTGCGTGACCTCGGCTAGGGCTTGCCTGCCATCGCCACGTAGACGCCACAGGCATGCTCGGGTCCGACCATCAGTGCGCTTTCGCCACTCAACCGCGTGCCCCGTGTCGGGGTGGGCATGCCGTGTTCCACCATGAACCTCTCTGCCTCGTCGAGATGGTCGACACGGAACAGGATCTGAAACAGGCCCGAACCTCTGGCAGTGAGAGCGTCAGCGGTGGGTCCGACACCTCTGGGCTCAGCCACGGCGATGCCGGTGGTCCCCACGTAGAACACACTCATCAGTGACATTATGACCGTGCCCATCTCGGGCTCGGGTGCGGGCATCCCAAGTGCCCGTTCGAATGCTCCCAGCTCCCGATCGATCGACTCGACAGCCACATATGCCCGCTCGAGGACCGTCGCGGTGTTGGGGTGGGCACGGTGACCGCCAAGGAGGGCGTGCAGCTCGTCGGCGCCATCACGTTCGACGAGGCGCATCGGGATGAAGGCGTCCACAGAAGCGACGCGCCTGCTCAGCGAGTTTCCCCCCGCGGTAAACGGCTCGACGACGGGGTCTGTCACCGTCAGCCCGCTCGACCTGAGTCGGGCCACGTCGCCGGCGATGTCGTCGGTGCGGAGCGCCAGCGTCTCCAACCCTTGGATCGCCGACACCGACGGCCCGAGCTCGCGGAACTCGAGGTGAAAGTCGCCAAAGACCGCGTAAGCCACTTCCCCCTCATCATCGAAGTGGGGGACATGCGTCAGCGTGAATCCGAGTCTCCGGTAGGTGTCGACAGCCCTCTCAAGATCGGAGACGCGGGCGATGATGTGGTCCACGGCTGTGAGCACGGCAGGGAGACACTATCGGTGACGCCCGGGGATCAGTGCAAGAAGGGCGTCGTCTCGACCCGATGTCGAGACCGAGCGCACCGAGACCAGGGTCCTGGTAGGGCAATTGTGCGCCGTCGACTTCGACCCCTCGGTGACATCGCAGCGCATCTCGGCTCCGTGGAGCAGAGGGTGTCGATGCTCCGACCCTCACCGTTCTCGGCTCGAACTCATTGGAGCCGAAACGAGGTACGTCCATGTCGAACTACGTGCAGTCGGATTCGGGAAACCTGGTCGTTCGGAGATAGGGCGTCGCGGGTTGGCGGTGTCCAACGAGGGTCAAACTCGAATAAACCGTCCCATTCTCATATCCGGTGCCTCTCCGTTGGCGGCAATCTCGACCCCACGCAGATAGGTGGCCACCACCCGCCCCCGGAAACTACGTCCCGAGTAAGGAGACCAACCCGCCTTGGAGATGACGTCGGCGTCGGTGACGGTCCACGCGTCCTCAGGATCAACCAGCACCACGTCGGCATCAGCCCCGACGTCGAGGGTTCCCTTGGGCAATCGGTACCAGGACGCCGGCAGGGTCGAATAGAGACGCACCACATCGCTCATCGTCATCAGCCCTGCGAGGGCGGCGTCGACCAGGAAGGGAAGGGTGGTGTCGAGGCCGGGGAGCCCGAAGGGGGCATCCCAGAATTCCGGCCCGGTCTTTTGAGGGAGTGTCGACGGTGCATGGTCGGTGGAGAAGAAGGTGTACCGCCCCTCTCTGACCGCTCGCCACATCGCCGACCGGTCGGAGTCGTCCCTAATCCGCGCCGGTGGGGTGAACTTGCGCAGCGCCCCATGGGTCTCGACCTCCCGTTCCTCGAGGCTGAAATACTGCGGGCAGGCCTCAGCGGCGATGTCCGCCCCCAGGCCCCGGAATGTGTCGATCACGTCGAGAACCGTCGGGTTGGACACGTGGGCGAAAGTGCACCTGGCTCCCGAACCGAGGGCCACGGCGGCAGTGGAGGCCACTGCGACGAGTTCGGCCTCCCGGCTCCTCCATTCGGTGATCAGCCCGGGGTCGACCCGCCCATCCTCGCGGAGGCGTCGCTCCGCGGCGGCGGTCAGGGACTGGTCTTCGTTGTGGATCAGCGCCCGCCCTCTTGTTTCGCCGATCTTGCTGAGAGCGTCGCTGACGAGAGCCGGGTCGAGCCCGGGTACTCCGTGGGTGTCACAGGTGAACAGTTTGAAGAACACGACGCCGGCGTCGGCTAGCTCCGGGATCCGGCTGACAGTGTCGGGCCAGACGTGAGCGGCCAGCCCGAAGTCGACGTTGGAGCGCCCCTCAAGATAGGAACGCTTCTTCTCGAAATCGTCGACGGTCTTGATGGGGTGGGCGTGGGTGTGCTCGACGATGGTGGTCACCCCTCGGCTCGCTGCCGCCCGGGTGCCAGTGGGGAAGTCCTCACGCTCCGTCGGACCAGGGTCCATCAAGTGAACGTGGGTGTCGACCATGCCAGGCATCAGAAACAGACCGGACGCATCGACAACTGTTCCGGTGGGATCTGTCTCCCCCACGAAGACGATCTGTCCCTCCTCGATGACGAGATCCGACCTGGTCTCCCCTCGCGCGGACACCAGCGTTCCGCCTTTGAAGGTGATACGTGTCATCGTTCCCGCGAAGAGTGCCTCGTCAATGATCGGAGGTCAATCAGAGCAACCCATGACGCTCGGGCCGACAGCTGCACCCTCCGGGGTCCTCAGGCCTCGAGCAACGATCCGAGGATGGTGTCGAAGTGAGCATCGGCGAGCGACTCCATCTCGGCATCGGACAGGCTCTGTATGGGGTGAGGGACATATACCACCGTTGGCATCGTCCCCAGGGCTTGGCGTTGGGCCTCCACCGCGGTCGTGAACTCCTCGGAGGCCACGAGCACGGAAGGCACACCATCGGTCTCGTATGCCGCCAGGTCGTGCAAACTGCACGACACGCAGGACCCTCAGTCGGCCAATGCCTGGATGACCGCGTTTGAATGGACGACGATCTCGCGGCGAAGGTCGGGACCGGCCGGTCTGGTGTGGGTCTGCTTGCTGAACCGCAGAACCTCGATCCCTCTGTCCTCGGCCAACGAGTGGATGCGGTCGAGGAAGACGTCACCGCGCGGCTTGGAGATGTCGACGAGGCCGATCGCGCCATCGAGATCACGCAGACGGGGGGCCGCAGGCCGGTGTTCCGGCGTCAGTTCCGACGTCGGATCGAGTATCTCCAATTTCATGTCAGCCCTCCTCGACAATAGTCGTCACCATCGAACTCCCCTTTGGCCCGGTAACCCACCCCGAGATTATCCCCGACGATCCCCCCGCCCCGCCACCGACATGGACAAACCAGAGGTTGTCGGGTGTGAACTTGGCGACGAGCTCTCCACTAACCGGACGATCCGACCCTTCGTCGATCCCGCCGGCGCCGGCGACGATCTCCGAGTCGGGGACGGTGAGCAGGGCGATGATCTCGTTCCGCAGACGGTCCTTGTCCCACCCGGCTCTGCCGAAGACCCGGGCATGCTCGGGGGCGATGGCGAGCAGGGCGGCGACCCTCCCCACTGCTTTGGGATGCCGTACGGAGCGAAGACCGGCAGCCAGTGAACGGACCAGGGAATCCGGCGTGGTTGACTTCTGGTCGGCGATCGGCGTAGGGCCCTGGCCGGCAAACAGTGTCACGGCAGAGGCTCCTTCCGGAACGCCGCGCTCGACGGCCAGTGAAGACCAGGGCGAGCCGGCCTCCCGTTCGGGGAACGCCATCGTGTACTTGGCCGGGTGGCCCTGCGTCGACCGGTCCACCGCTCCAGGACGGGCTCCTCCGACGTTGCGAACGATGAGATTGAGGGCTCGCCCGATTGTGGCGTTCGCCCGATTCCCCGGCCCGAAGACGTTGTGCTCGGCATTCATCCCGACCCGGGCGGCGATCGGTCCGTTGACGACCATCACCGGGCCCGAATACCAGGTGGTTGCGACTACTCCGTGGCCGTTGAAGGGCTCGGCGGCAAACGACTCGACGGCCGCCAGCACCACGGGCAGGTACTCGGGGAGGCACCCCGCCATAACCGCGTTGATCGCCGCCTTCTCCACGGTGCACTCGGCGTAGTCGGGGGGAAGTACACCAATGATCGCTGCTGGGTCTCTCCTGGTCCCTCCCAACATCCTGATCACACGTTCCGGGGTGGGGGGAACTATTGGCAGCCCGTCGGTCCAACCCCGAGCATAGATCGCTTCGCATTCGTCTACCGACTCGTCGATTGTGATCCGTCGGGAGACCAACGCGGGGCCTCCGCCGAACCGGGTGGCGAGTTTTTCAGGGACTCCGGGAAGCAACGTCGCAGAGCCACACCCGGGACGATGTTCGGGGAGACTCGGGCCGAGATCTGAGACACCAAGAAAATCCTCCCACTCGGATCTGCGCCAGCCGGCGACACGGCCCTCGGGGTTTCCGTCAGTGATGCGGACCGCCGTTGGTGTGACTTCGATGTCCAGACGCCACGAGAGCTCGAGGTCCCGGTCGTCCACGACGCCAGCCACCCCCTCTGGGAAACCGGGGTCATCTTGGCTTACGAGGGTCAGTGGTACGCCCGCGTCGACCAGTTGCCTCAGAGCGGGCTCGATCTCACGACAGGTCTCACAGTTGCCGCTGACGAAGATCGCATACCCGTCGGGCAGTGTCATCGATGCTGACATGTCCGAGATAATCGTGTCACCTGAAGACATGGACGAGATCAGGTCACGTATCGGAACGTCCGGTGACCGTCGACCTGGACGGCGTAACCCATACTGGGGAATGCGAAGTGGCCCCCGGCCAGAAGCGCCTGTTCTCGTTCGGCGCGGTCCAGGATCATCTTGCGGCTCTTGGCCGACTCGACTGGATCCAGGTCGAAGCCCGGATACCAATCGGGCTCCGTGAGCTGGACCGGTTTGTGTGCGGCGTCACCGAGTATGTAGGCGCGTTGCCCGGCGCTGACGACTGCGAACGAGACGTGTCCCGGCGTGTGCCCCGGGGTGGGAATGGCCGCAACTTCTCTGGTCGCGACATACTCGTCGTCCACCAACTCGAGTCGGTCCGCCTCGACGATAGGTGCGATAACCCGTTCGTAGGCGGGTCCGTTGCTCGGCTTTTCTCCAGGACCCATCCAGTAGTCGTACTCCTTCTGCTGAACCACGTACTGAGCGTTGGGAAAGGTCAGCTCCAGAGATCCACCTTCGCCCCGGGTGTTCCATCCGGTGTGATCCCAGTGCAGATGGGTGAACAGCACGAGATCCACGTCTGCGGGGGGAGTTCCGGCCCCCTCCATGACGTCGAGCAGGCCAGGAGGCTGCTCTAGGTCGAGGCGATTCGGCCATGGTCCGAGTCCGGTGTCGACGAGCATTGTCGTGTCGCGGCTTCGAATCAAGAAGCACCCGTAGTTGTGCGCCATGAGGTTGTCGTCGTCCAGCCATTCTCGATACGGTTCCCAGGCGTCGGCCTCAACTCCCACGAAGAACCCATCGGGCTCTCGCCGCATCCACGAGTCCTGCAGCCCGATCAGCTGAACGTCTCCCACCTCGATCTCGTGGTATCTGCCGACCATTTGTCTCCTCAGAAGTCGTCCAATTGCCGTCGCGCGAGAGTAGCTCTCTCCCCCGGGCGCGAGGTGTGGACTGCTTTGGCCACTCTTTAGGGAACCTCACCGAGTCGTTTCCGACCCGGTCACCCCGGGCCAGGACATCCGGGTCTCAGCGCCGAGCGAGTGTTCGCCTTCAACGGTTCGGCCTTCACGTACGGGACTGGCGTGGCCGAGGCTCAGTCGGCTGCGATGAAGTCGATCTCGAGCCTCCACTCCGGACGGGACAGACCAGACACGTAGAGGAGTGTCGATGCTGGGCGGTGATCTCCCAGCACCTCCTGACGGACTGCATGTGCCGCCTCGCGGTCGGCCCGATCGAGGAGATACATGTTGAGTTGGACGATGTTGGTGATGTTCATGTCGGCCGAGGCGAGCACGGCGCGGATGTTGTTCCAGACGTTGCGAGCCTGCTCGGCCACGTCCGCCCCCACTTCTCCGTCGGGGCCGACACCGACCTGGCCGGCTCCGAACAGGAGACGTCGCGGCTGTTCGAGTTCGATACCATGGCTGTAGGTGGCAAAGGGCGCGGCCATGCCCTGGGGATTGTGAACACGCACGGATCCTCCTCAGTTTGTGCAACCTCATTCAACTCTGATACCGGGGAGGCTGCCCGGCATCGGCCCCGGCGTGACATCACCTGTGACCAGATCGATCGCAGTGGACGCCCGCATTGTCCAAGTCGACCTGAGAGACATGGCCCGGATCTGGTGATCATCCGCCGATCTTGCCGCCGTCGTCGCCTCCTGGTCGACGAGGCCCGATATCTAGCTCGCGGCTGTGGACCGTTGCGCCTCCATGTCCTCGAAACGACCGAGGATCCTCGCCTGGTGTTGAGCAAACTCGGGGTCGGACGCCTTCCTCGGGAAGGGGAGGCCTATGGGGGTGTCGTCGAACACGGTCCCGCCGTGGGCGAGGGTGATGATGCGGGTGGCCAGCTGCACCGCCTCCATCACGTCGTGGGTGACGAAGAGCACGGTCTTCTTGGTCTCGTTCCACAGCCCCTGGAGTTGCTCACGCAGGGACCGGGCGGTGATCGCATCGAGGTGGGAGAAGGGCTCGTCCATGAGGAGCAGGTCAGGGCCCACCGAGAAGGCGCGGGCGATACCCACCCGCTGCTGCATGCCGCCGGACAACTGACCCGGGAACATGTCCTCGGCGTGCCCCAACCCCACCATGTCGAGGTATCGTCGCGCGTTGGCCCGCGCCTCTTCCTCTTCCAGGTCGCTCACATAGAGCATGTTCTGAAGGACTGTCCTCCAGGGAAGGAGCCTGGGGTCCTGGAACACATAGCCGAGCCGGGCCGGCTTGCCGTCCTGTGTGGTGGTGGTCACCGTGCCGCTGGTCGGGGTCTCCACCCCGGAGACGATGTTCAGCAGCGTGCTCTTCCCACACCCGGAGGGGCCGACCAGCGAGACGAAGACCTGTCCCGACATCTCGAAGGAGATGTCCTCGATGGCACGCACCGGCTGGCCGCCCTTACTGACCGGTGAGAAAGACTTGCTCAGGCGGTCTACGGTCAAAGTGGCCATCGTGTTCCGTTCATGTCAGATCCCGGTCGCTACCACGTTGTCGAGGGAGAGTTCCGACTCGTCATCCCGCCCGCCGTCGCGCCATCGGAACGCCCGTCGCTGCAGCGGTCTCATCACCAGCCCGTCGAGCACGATGATGAACAAGATGAAGACGATAACCCAGCCGAGAAAGCCGCGGTAGCGGGCCGCGTCATACCAGAACCGAGACCGCCAGCCGACACCGCTGGCGGAACCGAACCATTCGGCGAGAAGCACGGCATTCCACCCGATGATGACAGCGAAGCGGAGGCCGGTGAACAGATACCCGGAGATGGCCGGGAGCATGAGATCGCGAATCCGGCGCTCCCTGGGCACCCGGAACGCGTCCGACATGCGGTGCAGGTCCGGTGACACCGCGCGCACCCCTTGAGCGACGTTGACCGCCACGAAGGGTACTGCAGACAGGATCACGGTGTATACCGGGGCCTCCCACCCCAGCCCGAACCACATGACGGTGAGGAAGGCCCAAATGACAGCGGGGAGGGCGAGGAAGACCAGCATGATGTCGTTGAGGAGGCTGCGCACGAAACGGATAGAGCCGATGGCGATGCCGAGGACGACCCCGACGACGAACGCGACGAGGAGGCCAACGGAGAATCTCTGCAGTGTCACGAGGAAGTGCTCCCAGAACTGGCCTGTAACCACCCCGCCATGGGACCCACCCGAGACCTCCCGGTACAAGAAGTCAAGCGTCTCCCATGGCTCCGGCATGCGAACCACCTGCAGTGCCAGCAGTTGCCAGGCGATGATCACAGCCACGTAGAAGGTGATCCGTGCCCCCAAATCCGAGGTCAGCACGCGGCGGACCTTGATGAGGGGCCTGCGCCTGGTTGGCGCCGCCGGCCCGGTAGTGGGTGCTGTCATGTCGCCTGCTCCCAGATCCGCCAGCGGAAGACCCGCGCTTCGACCAACGCCAGCCCGCGCTCGATGAGCAGAATGAAGAGAATGAACAGGAGTGTCCAGGCGAGAACGTTGGTGATACTGAAGGACTGGAAAGCGAACCTGATCTGGAATCCGACGCCGTTGGAGGACCCGAATACCTCGGTCAGGGCCTCCACTTTCCAGGCGAGGGCGAACGAGAGCCGGACTCCTGCGAAAACGAATGGCATGATGGAGGGGAGGACAACGTGCCGGGTTATGTCCGGGCGGCTCCGCTGAAAGGCAGTGGACATGCTGACCAGGTCGGCATCGACGCCCTCGACCCCCTCGGCCACACTCAATGCGATGTAAGGCATGGAGATGAGGGCGACGGCCAGGACCGGCCCCAGGTACCCGGTGCCAAAGATGACCAGTGCGAAAACGGCATAGGTAATCCCGGGGATGCTCCCGGCCCCGATGACACCGTCGTGGAAGAACGACTTCCAGTAGCGGCTCTTGCCCATGGCGTACCCGACCGGGACGGCGAAAACGGCTCCCAGCCCGAACCCCATGAAGGTCTTGCTGATGCTTGCCGCGAAGTCGTCGATGAACTCCCACTGAACGACGATGTCCCACATGGCGGCTCCGACCTTGAGCGGACCGGGGAGGGTGAACTCGTCGAGGACGAACCGGGAGATGAGCGCCCACATGCCGAGGAACCCGACCCAACCCAGAACCAGGCCACCGGTCCGCCGCCATTTGGGGGCGGCGGGACCGGGGACCGTCGTCTCGACCGATGCGGTTGCTTGTGTCAACCCTGCGGCACAACCTCAAAACGTGGCATGTCGGGGCTCTCGGCTAAGCCGGCCTCGCTGAGCAGTGAGAACAGCTCCGACTCCGACTCCACCCACTCATCGGTCAGGTAGACCCCGGTAGCGAACCAATCGTGCTCGCTCAGATAGTCCTGTATCCAGGCCACCTGCTCGTCACCCTCGGCGGCGAAGTGCTGAGGATAGCTGGCGATGATTTGGTCGCGATGGGCCGCCCACTCCTGCAGCCCACGGTCCCAGAGCTCGAGGAAGAAGGCCACCTCCTCGGGATGATCGTCGTACCAATCCTCGCGGGCGAGGAAGATGTTGATCATCGGCCCCTCGTGTCCTGGCTGCTCGACCAGCTCAGCGTAGAGGTCGGCGGAGGTCTTTCCTTCGTAGAGGATGCTCACTTCCTCGTCGATCAGGATCGGGATGTTGAAGTCGGGGAGGACGATGGCGCAATCGGTGTCGCCGTTGGCTGCCTGCGCACCAGTGTTGGTGATGTCCACGACAACCAACTCGAAGTCCCCGCCGTCGACCCGGAAGTCGAGGTCATGGAGATGGTGGGCGAGCATGCCCCAGATGGTCGTCGACGAGAGCGTGTCCCAGACGGCCACGGTGCCGCCGACGCAATCGGCCAGCGTCTCGTACTCGGGGTGCTCCGGCGAAGCGACAATGATGCTCCGGTCGATGTTGTACTTGCCAAAAATGACGCTGGGGATGCCGAATTCCTCCTCGATGGTGGGCACCTCGAAGTCACCGACCGACATGATGTCGGCATTACCGCCGGCATAGACCCCGACTTCGTTCCAGGTAGCCGAGTCGAGGATGACGATGTTGGCCTCGGTCTCCATTTCCTCGCGGATCCCCGAGTCGATGAGGTGGTCCCAGACCGGGTCCGGCGCAAAGGCAAATCGAATCACCTTCAATTCGTCAGGATCCGTGGTGTCATCGGTCACCGTGTCATCGGTCACCGTGTCATCGGTCACCGTGTCATCGGCACAAGCGGCGGCCACGAGGGCGAGGGCGAGGGCAATTGCAATTGACCGTACGGTCTTTCTGGCCATGGTGTTCTCCTCTTAGACATGAGCCGGGGGCGGATCGCCCTGCATTATATAGGATCGGTTTCCGGCGTGACGGGAGGGCCGACGAAGTCAGGGTCGGCGCCACTCCGGGCGGTCACCTACCGGCCCTCCACGGCGACGGGGCAGATCTCGTCGGGCTCCGACACATCGCCCGATACCCCCACCGCTCCGAGGATCGAGCCGGTTTCGTCGTGATGATCACGCCACCGGGTAGGCGACGAGGTGGTTGCCGAAAAAATCGTTGTCAGCGCGGTCATGAAAACGGGGAGCCTTCTCGGCACGGTCTCGCAGGAGCTGGCTGAGTAGGCCCATCCCCAGTGCACCCCAGGCATTTGCGTTGGTGATCTGGGGGAGGAACTCCGAGCCGTCTTCGCGCTTCATGGCGATCAGGTGCCCGCCGTCGTCGAGCACCGCCACGACAGCTTGCCCAAGTCCAACTCGCGACCTTTGGCCAGGGCGGCGGCGATGATGTTGTTCGCCTCATCCAGGGTGAGCTTCCTCACGGGGACGCTGGCCACGGCTCGGGTGGGCCCACCGTGCGCCCCGACCAACACCAGGAGACCGGAGGCGTCGACGACCCGGCGGGATTCCAGTTCCCCGGTCCCCACTTCGAGGACGATGCGGTCGGTGATGTAGACATGAGCCTGCCGCCGTGCCGTGGCCGAGACGACCGTCCCGCCCTTGATGGCGAGGTCGGCCCGCAACTACATCCCTGCCGCTGTCGGGGAGAGTGCTTGCAGGGCGGCAAGAGCTTCTTCCAGGTCGGGCAGCGTCAGGGCATCGTCGGTGACCCATCGATAGACAATTGTGCCGTCGGTGTCGATTACGAATACCGAGCGCTTAGCCAGCCCGGAGTGGCCTTTCCAGACGTCGTATTGGACCCCGTATCGATGGGCGACCTCACCCTCCCAGTCGGAGAGCATGGGAAAGTCGACCCCGAGCTTCTCCGAGAACGCGATCTGGGAAAAGGTGGCGGTGACGGCGATTGCGGCGTGCTTGGCGCCCAGTTCCCGGATGCGGGGAGTCATCTGTCCCAACTGGGACAGCTCGTCGCCTCAGACGTGGCCGAAATCGAAGACGTAGAAAGCAAGGAGCACGGGTCCGGTCGAAAGCAGTTCGCTCAACGCGACCGTCTCTTCAAATGTGCGCCTGAGCTCGAATGCTGGAGCGCGATCACCGACGTTCGGGCCGGTGTTGGACCCCTCTGTCAGGTTGCGGAGGCTGCCGTGGACCATGAGGCCAAGGTACCACTCGGGGGGATGCGCCCGCGCGTTTAGCGACACCCGGCTGCAACGGAGGTTAAGACTGAGCTAACCGGACAAGTCGAGGCTCCGCCAAGAACGGCTGTGGTCGGCTCGTGAATAGCGTGGGCGTCTCCGAGCTGGCATATCGATTCGGGTCGCCTCCGAATTCGCCGAGCGCCTGGGCGCCGAACACATCCCCGAGGTGGATGGCGCGGCCGGGTGCTGTTCAAGAGGGTCCCCCAGGACAGCTTCGAGGTCTTCGGTCTGATAATTCAGTCCTTTGAGGACTCCAACCGTTGCCTCGTTGGCCAGCTGCTCCCTGCGAGCATCCCGGATTTCTTCTGCTCGCTGGTCGAAGTTGCGTGCCTTCGCCTCGTTCAAAGCGGCACGAATCTGCGCGACGGTGAGACGGCTGTCGCGTCCGGTGAGGGTGCACGTTCCAGAACCGCCAGAGTGTCGCGGTCGTCGAGGGTCATCGACAGCTTCCAGAGCTGCGAGGTAATACTCCCGGAGGCTCTTTCGCAGCTGGCTGGTATGCCGGGTACGAGCCCAAACCAGTTCTGGTGGGTCCGAGCCAACACTTTCACCGGACAGATACTTGCCGGTCCCCTCGTCGATGACATCACAGATGGTGGGCTGACCCCCACGGTCGGAGCTTTAGGGTAACGGGTTGGCTTGTACGGCCGCTTGTCCGATCGGTAGCTCGATCTCGTCCGGATTCATACTCTCGC
>CAZLEQ010000039.1:0-20061 GCA_964558575.1 uncultured Acidimicrobiaceae bacterium
TCGAGGTCCACATCCCCATGGAGGACGTGGTCGAGTTCAAGGGTGGCAAGAAGGTGACCGTCCCCAAGAAGGTCTTCCCCGGCTACATCCTCGTCCGTATGACCCTCGACGACGACTCCTGGTACGCGGTGCGGAACACGCCCGGTGTCACCGGGTTCGTCGCCGGCAACGCCCAGAAGCCAACCCCGCTGTCACGACGCGAGGTGGAGCGGTTCCTCGGCGTCCAGGAGGAAGAGGAGAAGGGCAAGCCGCGTTTCAAGCCGGAATGGGACGTGGGCGAACAGGTTCGGGTCGTCACCGGGCCGTTCGCGGACTTCAACGGTGTCATCGAGGAACTCAACGTCGACCAGCAGAAGGTCGTCGTCTTGGTCAACATCTTCGGCCGCGACACCCCGGTCGAGCTCGGCTTCGACGACATCCAGAAGAACTAGGCCACCAGAGACTCAGGACATCCAATGGGTAGAAAGAAACTCGTCACCACACTGAAGATGCAGTTGCCCGCCGGGCAGGCCACCCCTGCCCCGCCGGTCGGCACCGTGCTCGGCCCTCATGGCGTGAACCTCATGGACTTCGTCAAGTCCTACAACGAAGCCACGGCCAACAACCGGGGCCAGATCATCCCGGTCGAGATCTCGATCTATGAGGACCGCTCGTTCACTTTCGTCACCAAGACCCCGCCCGCGGCGGCCCTGCTTCGTCAGGCAGCCCGGGTCGACAAGGGCTCCGGCGAGCCCAACAAGGAAAAGGTGGGCCGGGTGACCCGGAATCAGATCAAAGAGATCGCCGAGATCAAGATGCCCGACCTCAACGCCATCGACATCGAAGGCGCCATGAAGGTGGTGGAGGGCACCGCCCGCTCCATGGGCATCGTGGTCGAAGGCTGAACAAACCGTTCTGTGAGCAAAAACTACCGGTAACCGGAAACTTCTACTCACAGAAGAGAATCAACCGTCGGTGGGAGGCCGTGAGGCCGCCTGGACCACGAGGAGAGAGAAATGGCACACGGAAGGAAATACCGGGAAGCGGCCTCCAGCTATGACAAGGAGCACCGCTACAGCGCTCGTGAGGCCTTCGACCTGGTGAAGACACTGGCCCCGGCCAAGTTCGACGAGACCGTCGAAGTGGTCTACACCCTCGGCATCGACGCCAAGAAGGCGGACCAGCTGGTGCGTGGCACCGTCTCCCTGCCCTACGGGACCGGCAAGGACGTCAAGGTGGCCGTCTTCTGTTCCCCTGACAGGGAGGCGGAGGCCAAGGAAGCCGGAGCCGACATCGTCGGAGGGGCGGAGCTGATCGAGAAGCTCCAGGGGGGCCAAGAGCTCGATGCCGACGTCGCCATCGCCACCCCCGACATGATGTCCGAGGTGGGCAAGCTGGGCCGGGTCCTTGGACCCCGGGGCCTGATGCCCAACCCGAAGTCGGGCACTGTCACCGATGACCTCGCCAAGACCGTCGCCGAGTTCAAGGCGGGCAAGCTCGAATACCGCAACGACCGCTACGGGAACGTCCACGTGCCGATCGGAAAGGTCTCCTTCGAGATCGAACAGCTCTTCGGAAACCTGAAGGAGCTGACCGAGGAGATCCAGCGTGCCCGTCCCGCCGGCGCCAAGGGCCGCTACATGAGGGCCATGACCGTGTCGACGACCATGGGCCCCGGAGTCAAAGTCGACCCGGCCCGTCTCGAGGAGATGGTCGAAGAGATGGTCTGATTTGGGCCAGACATCTCAGACATGGAAAAGCCCCCGCTGACCGGGGGCTTTTCGCTTGGTTGAAACTAGGGGGATCTCCGCGCCCGGTACATCCGTGGGCTGGGAGGGCTTCGGCTGCCAGGTCCACCGTCCGCACGTCGCCGACGACTTCGTCTGTGGACCAGGGTAGGGGCTGGCCATCATCAGTCGGCGGAACGCGGCCCTCACTCATTCGGGTCCCGGGTGCGGGCGGGGGCGGTCAGGGAACCCGCCCGGCACACGGAGACCCCCTGTTTTCAACAGGTCGAGTGTCGCGCGTGGGTCCGCTCCTGTCCAGGGAAAATCTGGAAGGCTCCTAGAAGCGGGTCTAAATCGAAGCTAGAAACCCCGTCAGGGCGTCGTTGAAGGCCCCGGGCTGATCCATCGACGGGAGGTGAGCGGCGTTGTCGATGACCCGTGGTCGCTCATCACTCAAGTGCGAGGCCAGGTGCTCGGCAGCAGCGAGAACCTGGGGGATGTCACGAGACCCCACCATCACCTCGACCGGCACGTCGATCCGTGGGAGCTCTTCCAGTGGTATTCCGTTCTCGAGCTCATCGCGCGCCGCCTCGTTCTCCAATGCAATCAGATCCATGGCGACAAAGAGGTCCACCGTCTCTCCATCGAGCTCGGAACAGGTCCGGTCGATACCTGCCAGCCACATCTCGGCTTCCAGATCTGCTGCCAGTCTCAGGTCGCCGGCCTGGAATGCCTCGACCGCCTGCGGCCACTCGGGCGACTCATAGTCGATCCCGGGGTCGAAACCAGGGGCGTCGGCAGCCACCAGTACCACCCCGTCGAGTCGCTCCGGGGCTGCCTCGGCGAGTTGCAGTGCTGTGTACCCACCTATGGAACACCCGACGACGACTGCCCTATCGATCCCGAGGTGATCGAGCACAGCCGTGGCGTCGTCCCGGTTGGTGAACCGTTGCGATCCGAGACGGCTCCTGCCGTACCCTCGCATGTCGAACCTGATCAACCGCTGGCCGTCGATGGCCTCGAACTGAGAATTCCACATCCGTGAGTCCGCCACCCCGGCGTGGATGAAGAGGACGACTTGACGGTCGTCGCCTTTCGAGTCGAGCCAGAGCGTGCTGTCATCGATCTCGAGGGACTCACTCATCGTTGGCAAGGTAGCCGAATTGCCCACCGCCGGTGCTCGATTACAATTCGGCTCGCAACTCCAATACCTCGGCCGAAGACCGCCGGTGTCACACGACTCAATGGGAGATACCCGCCTGCGTAGGTTCGCTTCTCGAAGCCCCTTGTGTCCTTTGCCGAGGGGCTTGATTGATGTCTAGGGAGACGCAATGGCAAGACCAGAGAAAGTCGAGGCTGTAAAAGACATCCGAGAAGGACTCGAAGGTGCCGAGGCGGTGTTCCTCACCGAATACCGGGGGCTCTCCGTGCAGGCTATCCAGGATCTGCGCAACGCACTGCGTGGCAGCGGTGCCGAGTACAAGGTCGTGAAGATGACCCTGGCCAAGCTGGCCGCCGGCGACGCTGGGATCGAAGGTCTCGACGAGTACCTGGGCGGGCCTACCGCGCTGGCTTTCGCCAACAGCGACCCCGTCGCCACGGCCAAGGCGCTGAAGGACTTCTCGAAAGACCACGATGTGTTCGTTCTCAAGGCCGGTTATCTCTCGGGGAACATCCTCTCTCCTGAGGAGATCGCCAAGCTCGCCGAGATCGAGCCGCGCGAGGTCCTGCTCGCCAAGATCGCAGGCGCTGCCAAGGCGCCGTTGTTCTCGGCGGCGGGGATGTTCGCCTCCTTCACCCGGGACGCGGCATCGATGTTCTCACAGCTTCTGGACAAGAAAGAGTCGGGAGAGTTCGTGAGCGGAGCCGACGCCGAGGCGTCGCTCCCCGCGGACGAGCCCACGCAGACCACGGCCGCGCAGGCCGAGGAGGAATGAAATGGCAAAGACGAAGATGACCACTGACGAGCTTCTCGGCGCCTTCGAGGAGATGACTGTCCTCGAGCTGAAGGAGTTCCTCGACGCATTCGAGGAGAAGTTCGATGTCACGGCTGCCGCCCCGATGGCCGTTGCCGCCGCTCCGGCTGCTGCCGGAGGAGATGGTGCCGATGCCGCCGCCGAGAAGGACGAGTTCGACGTGGTGATCACCGCAGCCGGATCGGCCAAGATCCAGGTGATCAAGGAAGTGCGCGGGCTCACCAGCCTCGGCCTCAAGGAGGCCAAGGACCTCGTCGACGGTGCCCCGGCCCCGGTGCTGGAGGGTGTCGACGAGGAGACGGCCAACAAGGCGAAAGAAGCGCTCGAGGGCGCCGGCGCCACCGTCGAGCTCAAGTAGCCGATCCCGCTTTTGGCTTCCTAATGCTCCAGAGCCGGTATACCGGCTCTGGCTGATATAGAAAGGCTCCCGGGGGCCTTTCTGTCTCTCCGAGAGCCGGATATCCGGCCGCACAGCATTAGGAAAGCGTTAGGAGAAGTACTCCTTCACCACTTCGGTCTCCCGCTCGCGGAGGGTGATGTTGGCGTCGAGCTTCTCCAGGTTTTGCTCGATGGAGCGCGCCGCCTCGGAGACGGGGTGTTCGGCGAAGTGGCTGCGGACACTGGCGGCGACCTCCGGCTGGGACAGAGCGGAGATGCCTTCGGCGATCCTGGTCCGGGTCATCCCCGGCATGGCCGCGACGACCTCGTCCCAGCGTTCCCGTGCCCGTTCCCAGACTGCGGGGCCGGCCTTGCCCGAGAGCAGGCGGGCGAACACCCAGAAGCCGTCCTGGGTGCGGCAACCACCCTCCACCACGCGGTCGAGTGTGGTCAAGGCTTCCGGTTCGGTGACGACGGTGGCCGCCGACCGTAGATAGCGCACCTGGTCGAGCGGGGCGGTGGACTGTTCGTACTCTCTCCACAGGGTCTGGTACTCCTCGGCTCCCCCGTTGCGGGCGTACACCGCCAGGGCTGCCGTCGCCACCTCCGGGTCGACAGTCTCCCCGGAGAGCAGCTGTCCCACCAGCGAGCGGCAGCGCTCGATGGTGTACTCGTCGCGGGCCAGGTTACCCATGGTGGCGATAAGGTCGCCGCGTAGCTTCCGTTGGAGGTCGGTGTCCGACTCCCTGATCTCCCAGCCGAGACGCTGCAGCGCCGGGCTGACCAGGTCGGACACGAATTGCTCGAAAACTGTTCGGGCGCTCTCCTCGAGTGCGTGGTGCTCGATCAGACCCAGGCCCCCGGTGATCACCGACCAGATCGCCTGCTCCTCCTCGTCGGCGAACTGGGCCACCAGGTCGAGGAAGTTGGTCGTCGACAGCTGGCCGTTGCGCACGAAACCGAGCGTGTCGGAGACCAGCGTGTGACGCTCGATGTCCCCGAGTGTGTCGACGTTGTCGAGGAGCGACTCGAACAGGTTGCCCGAGTAGCTGGTCCGGTAGAAGCCATGGCCGCCGGCGTTGGCGACTACCCACTCGATCGCTCCCTCGATCTCGACGACGGCTTCGTCTTCCTCGAGGAGGAACTTGATCTCGAACGGCTCGCCGTCGGCGATTCCCCTCAGCTGCACCGGAACCTTCCAGATCGTGGTGTCGGTCTCGTCGGGGATGACCAGATAGCGCCGTTGGGAGAGTCGGACCCCACCCTCGACTGCTCGCACGTCGAGTTGGGGAAAGCCCCGCTGATAGACCCAGGTGTTCATGATCTCCGAGACCGGGTACTCGGAGGCACCGTCGAGACCCTCCCAGAGATCGCCGGTGACGGTGTTCCCGTACTCGTGTTTGCGCAAGTAGCTGCCGACCCCCCGGCGGAAGTTCTCCACCCCGATGAACTCGTCGATCATGTGGAGCACCGCCGATCCCTTTCCATAGGTGATGGCGTCGAACATCTGGTCGACCTCTTCGGGGGCGGTCACCTCGAATTCGATGGGACGGGTCGACTTGAGCTGGTCGGTTCCCATCGCCCAGGGAACCTCCAGGTTGGCGAAGGCCAGCCAGCGCTTCCACTCCGGGCGCATGGCTTCGGTGGCCTTGAGCTCCATGAAGCTGGCGAAAGCCTCGTTGAGCCATGCCCCCTCCCACCAGGCCATGGTCACCAGGTTCCCGAACCACTGGTGGGCGATCTCGTGGCCGATGACGTCGAGGCTGTTCTGGAGCTCACCCTGGCTCGCCTTGGCGGGATCGATCACCAGATAGGCGTCGCGGTAGGTGATGAGGCCGACATTCTCCATCGCTCCGGCGGCGAAGTCGGGGATGGCGATGTGATCGAGCTTGTCACCGGGATAGGGAATCCCGTAGTAGTCGGAGAGGTACTCGAAGCAGAACACCGCGTTCTCCATGGCGATGTCGGTGAGGTGGAGGTTTCCTCTGGGGACGACGATCCGCATCGGCGTGCCCCGGACGATCCTTGGCTCGGTGGCCTCGAACGGGCCTGCGATGAAGGCGAGCAGGTAGGTCGACATCTTCATGGACTTGTCGAAGCGGAACTCGACCCGACCGTCGCCGAGGGAGGTCCTATCCAGCTCGGCGGTGTTCGAGTAGGCCTCCAGCCCTTCACCCACCACCATCGTGGTCTGGTAGGTGGCCTTGAAGTCGGGCTCGTCCCAACAGGGGAAGATGCGACGTGCGTCGGTCGACTGGCACTGTGAGGTGGCCAGGGGCAGTTCCTGACCGTCGGCGTCACGGCAGACCGAGCGATAGAGCCCGCGTAGTTGGTCGTTGATGATCCCCGAGTGGTCGATCTCGAGCCGGTAGGAACCCTGCTCCAGTGTGGAGTCCAGCGACAGGACGACCCGCTCCATCTTCTCGTCGTAGGCGATCTCGGTGATGGTCGCCTGGTTGGATAGGGACGCCGATTTGATCTCCACCTCGGCTCCGTTGAGGACCAGAGTGTCGGTCGATTCGTGCACCTCGATATCGACACCCACCGATCCGACGAAGGTGAACGTCTCCAGATCGAGTTCGAGCCTGATGTCGTAGTGGACGGGGGTCACGTGGCGCGGCAGCCGGAATGGGTTGTCAGACAAGGAATCCCTCACGTATCGAGCCCTCAGATGCTACCGGTATCCGCCGCCAGGCAGAAGTGGACTTCGACAGGACGAGTCCTAACGTGTGGCGCGATATGTCCGATCGATCGACGATTCTCGTCAATGTCCACGGTCCCGATCAGCCGGGAATCTCCGCCGGCCTGATGGATGTGCTCAGTGCCACCAACGCCGAGGTGTATGACATCGAGCAGATCGTGGTCCGGGGACGGCTGACCCTCAACGTGTTGATCGGTGTCGATGGGCAGAAGGCGACCATCCGTGACCTGCTTCTCTATGGCTGGGAGCAGCGACTCCAAATCGAGTTCGAGGTCGTCGACCCGATCCCGACGCCGATCAAGTCGATGCTGGTGGTGACGGTGTTGGGTGAGCGCATCGGGCCCGACGACTTCGGGGCCGTGGCCCGAGCGATCGCCGACGGCGACGGGAACATCGAGCGAATCTTCAGACTGTCGCGCTATCCCGTGATCTCCTACGAGCTCGCGGTGTCGGGCGGGGACATCCACAAGATCAGGGAGCAGCTCATCGCCGCCGCCGCCGAGCGCCCCATCGACATCGCCATCCAGCCGGAGGGTCTGGAGCGTCGTGCCAAGCGCATGGTGATCATGGACGTCGACTCCACCCTGATCGAGAACGAGGTGATCAACCTCCTCGCCGAGGAGGCTGGAGTCGGAGACGAGGTCGCTGCGATCACAGCCGCGGCGTTACGAGGCGAGATCGACTTCGAGGGTTCGTTGCGGGAGAGGGTGGCGTTGCTCGAGGGACTGGGTGAGGACGCCCTGCACCGGGTGGCGCAGCGCATCACGGTGACGCCGGGAGCGCGTACCTTCGTCCGTACCCTGAAGCGGATGGGCATGAAGACGGCGATCGTCTCGGCGGGGTTCACCCGGTTCGCCAATGCCCTCGCCACCGACCTCGGTATCGACCACTCGTTGTCCAACACGCTCGATGTCAAGGAGGGCGTCCTCACCGGCCGGTTGGCGGGCGAGTTCGTCGATGGGCCGCGCAAGGCGGCGTTCCTCGAGGAGATCGCGGCCCGGGAAGGGTTTTCCCCCGCGCAGGTGGTGGCCGTGGGGGACGGGGCCAACGACCTGGACATGCTGTCGGTAGCCGGGCTCGGGATCGCCTTCAACGCCAAGCCGGTTGTCAATGAGCATGCCGACACATCGGTGTCCGTTCCCTACCTGGACGCCATCCTGTTCCTGATGGGGGTGCGTCGCGACCATGTCGACGCCGCCGACGCCGCCGACCCCCAGTTTCACCAGCGGCAATTGCTGGAGATCCCGGGCACACCACCGGTGTGACGCCGCTTTCGCGAACTGAGGGCGCCAGACTTCGCTGAGCGGGGCCTGCAACCCAGGGTTCGCGGTTTTCCGGTCAGTCGACCCACCGGTGGTGGAAGAACTCGCCGCGGGGGTGGTCGACGCGTTCGAAGGTGTGGGCGCCGAAGTAGTCGCGTTGGGCTTGGATCAGGTTGGCGGGGAGCCGTCTCGATCGCATCCCATCGAAGTAGGCGAGGGCGCTGGAGTAGGCCGGGGCGGGGATCCCCGCCGAGGCTGCGGCCGCAACCACACGTCGCCAAGCCGGCAACGCCGTCTTCAAGGCATCGACGAAGAACGGTGCCTCGGTTAGATCCGCCAGATCGGGGTTGGAGGTGTAGGCGGCAGCGATGTCGTCGAGGAAATCTGCCCTGATGATGCAGCCGGCCCTCCAGATCGAGGCGATGGTCCCCAGGTCCAGACCCCAGCCGTTCTCTGCAGATGCCGCCTGCATGAGGCGGAAACCCTGGGCATAGGAGATGATCTTCGAGGCGTGCAGGGCCGACTCGATGTCGTCGATGGCGATCCCGACCGACCCCACCGGCTCGTCGTAGACATCTGCCGAGCGCTGCCGCCGGGCTGGGTCGGAGCTGACGATCCGGGCGTACACCGCCTCCGCCACCAGAGTGGTGGGCTCGGCGGTCTCCATGGAGGCGATCACCGTCCACTTCCCGGTGCCTTTCTGGCCGGCGGCGTCGAGGATCCGGTCGACCACGGGCTCACCGTCGACGACGGTGCCCAGGATCCGGGCGGTGATCTCGATGAGATAGGAGCGCAGGCGCCCCTGGTTCCATCGGGAGAACACCTCGGCGATCTGCGCGGGGGACATGTCGAGACCGCGTCGCATCAGATCGAAGGCCTCGGCGATCACCTGCATGTCGCCATACTCGATGCCGTTGTGGATCATCTTCACGTAATGACCGGCACCGCCCACACCGAGCCACTCACAACACGGCGCGCCGTCGTCGGCCCGGGCCGCAATCCCCTTGAGCATCCCCTCGATGAGTGGCCACGCCTCCGGATCCCCTCCCGGCATGATCGAAGGCCCGTGACGGGCGCCCTCTTCGCCCCCGGAGACACCGGCCCCGACGAACCTGATGCCCCTCTCGGCCAGCGTCTCATAGCGTCTGGCGGTGTCGGTGAACAGGGAGTTCCCCCCGTCGATGATGATGTCTCCCTCGTCCAGGAGGGGGGCGAGATCCTCGATCACGTGGTCGACCGGCGGTCCCGCCTTCACCATGAGCAGGATCACCCGCGGCGTCTTCAGAGTCGCCACCATCTCCTCGAATGTCTCCGCCCGAACCAGGTCCTTGCCCGCCGCCGCGCCGACCATGAACTCATCGGTCACCGATGTCGTGCGGTTGTAGACCGTGACCCGGTTTCCCGAATCGGCCAGGTTGAGGGCGAGATTGGCGCCCATCACCGCCAAACCGACCACTGCGATGTCGGATCGATCGCTCACGGGGGTCGAGGCTATTACTTCCGGAGGCGAGCACCTAACCTGCGCCCGGTTTGAGCTCGAGATACCTGGGAATAGACATCGGCGGATCGGGGATCAAGTCGGCCCTGGTCGACCCGGTCGACGGCTCACTGATCACCGAGCGCCTCCGTGTCGACACTCCCCAGCCGGCCACTCCCGACGCCTGCGCCACAGCCCTCAGCGCCCAGGTCGCCGAATACGACTACGACGGCCCGTTGGGAATCGGTTTCCCCGCCGTGATCCGGGACGGGACCGTGGAGACTGCCAACAACATCCACGTGTCGTGGATCGGTCAGCAGGTCGTGGAGTTCTTCGGTGGCGCAACCGGCCACGAGGTGACGGTGATCAATGACGCCGACGCCGCCGCCTTGGCGGAAGCCGCCTTCGGCGCCGCAGCCGGCGTCGACGGTCTCGTGCTCACCATCACGTTCGGGACCGGGATCGGCTCGGGACTGCTCGTGGACGGAGAGCTGGTCCCGAACCTGGAGCTGGGACAGATCGAGTTCGAGGGCCACGTTCCGGCCGAGTCCTACTTCTCGGCGAAGGCGAGGCGCCGGGAGAACCTCGATTGGGACGAGTGGGGGGCGCGGGCCAACCGATACCTAAAACACGTCGATGCGGTATTCAACCCGGACCTGATCGTGGTCGGGGGCGGCCTCACCAAGCATTGGGCCAGATACGCCGACTCCTTCGACGAGAGGCTTCGCGTAGTCCCGGCGCAGATGGGGAACAACGCCGGGATCGTCGGCGCCGCCCTCGCCGTCAACCGATCACGAAGTCGCTGAATCGGGCCCTCGCCCGTTCCGGGACGCGGACGTCGAGGATGGTCCCCTCCTCGTCGTGCTTTTCCTCGATGACCTCGCCGATACGGTGTGCCGCGGCTACCACGTCACCCCGGTGGTAGGGGACGCTCAGGGAGAGCGTCACCAGGTCGCGTGACAACTCTTCGGCGATCCTCGCCTGGAGTTCGTCGAGCCCCTCGCCGGTGCGCGCCGAGATGAGCACGGCGCCCGGCCACAGATTGCGCAGACGTGTGACGCTGCGGGGATCGAGAGCATCGATCTTGTTCACGACCAGCAGTTGCGGGACGTCAGACGCTTCGATCTCGAGGAGGACCTCCTCCACGGCCTCGATCTGACCCGCCGGGTCCTCGTCGGTCCCGTCCACGACATGCACGAGGAGATCCGACTGGTTCACCTCGGCGAGAGTGGAGCGAAACGCCTCGACGAGGTGGTGGGGGAGCCGCCGCACGAACCCAACGGTGTCGGCGATCACGATGGCCCGGGTGTCGGGCAGCTCGAGACGACGCACCGTCGAGTCGAGAGTGGCGAACAGCTGGTCCTGGACCAACGTGTCGGCGTCGGTGAGAGCGTTGAGCAGGGTGGACTTGCCGGCGTTGGTATAGCCAACGATCGAGACCTGTGGGATTTGAGTGCGCTTCCGTTGCTTGCGCTGGGTCTCCCGATGGCCGGCGGTCTCCTTGAGCTGCCTCTCCAGCTTGGAGATGCGCTGCAGGACCCTTCGCCGGTCGGTCTCCAGCTTCGTCTCACCCGGTCCACGCATCGTCGTCCCGACGCCGGCTCTCTGTTGGGCGAGCTCGGTGCCCTTGCCGCGGAGACGGGGCAGGTTGTATCTGAGCAACGCCAGCTCTACCTGGATGGCACCAACGTTGGAGGTGGCGTGCTGGGCGAAGATGTCGAGGATCAACGCCTCCCGGTCGACGACGTCGCAGTGGAAGATCCCTTGCAGGTTGCGCTGCTGGGCCGGGGTCAGGCCCTGGTCGAAGATGACGACGTCGATGTCGAGGGCGGTGGTGAGCGCAGCCAGCTCCTGGGCCTTCCCCGAACCGATGAACGTCGCCGGGTCGAGCCGGTCTCGCTTGACCCGCTCACGGTCGACCGGGTCGGCACCTGCGGTGTCGGTGAGGAGGGCGAGCTCGTCGAGTGATCGCTCCTCGACTTCCGCCGTGGACTCCGGGAGTTGGACGCCGATGAGAAAGGCGCGCTGGACCGCGACCTCGAGGTCGGTGATCGTGGCCGTGAGGCGGCGTTGGGCGCGTGATTGATGCTCGGAGGTCATGCGGTTTGACGGGCTGGGGGCGAGCAATGATGGCGGGCGGAGAACCGAGATGCGGTGTGATTAACGCGGCTCAGAGGTACTGACCCTCGTCACCGACGTGATCGACCTCCTCCTCGGCGATGATCTGAGATTCGCGGACTGCTACGACCGGTTTGCCGGTCGGTGGCCAGATGAAACGCCAGGCACCGGTGGGAACCGCCCAAAAACGCTGCCCGGTCTGCACGTCGAGGAGGGCGAGGGCGTCGTTGCCGTCCTTGGTGCCGATGGGAACCAGCAGGCCTGACTTGGTGGTGGTGTCCTCGGGCGCGTGACCCACGCGCCACCCGCTCATCACCTTGTATCCGTTGTCGGAGATTATCGGAAGATCCGTCTCGATCACGTCTCCAATTGTCGCAGGAACCCCCCGAAACCGAAACCCTGCCTTGGTCTTCCGCATCGGACGGCGCGGGCCGTTCGTTTCGCCAAGGCGACGAGGATGCGATGAGGGGATAAGGTTCAAGACCATGCCCGCCAAGCCGAAGTTCTCCGAAGCGCTCGAGTATCACGAGAAACCCCGCCCGGGGAAGCTGGAGATCCGGGCCACCAAGCCGACTGCGACGCAATCCGATCTGAGCCTGGCCTACACCCCTGGGGTGGCCGACCCATGTCTGGTGATCGCCGACGATCCAGACGCCGCGTTCCGCTACACCAACCGGGGGAACCTGGTGGCAGTGGTCTCCAACGGGAGCGCCGTCCTGGGCCTGGGAAACATCGGCGCCTTGGCCAGCAAGCCGGTCATGGAGGGTAAAGCGGTGCTCTTCAAGAGATTCGCCGACATCGACGTCTTCGACCTCGAGATCGATGCCACCGACCCCGACGACATCATCAGGTTCTGCGAGATGCTCGCTCCGACGGTGGGCGGCATCAACCTCGAGGACATCAAGGCACCCGAGTGCTTCTACATCGAGTCGAGTCTCCGCAGTCGGCTCGACATACCGGTGTTCCACGACGACCAGCACGGGACGGCGATCATCGGCGGTGCTGCCTTCATCAATGCCCTGGAGATCACCGGCCGTGATATCTCGAAGACCAGGGTCGTCGTTTCTGGGGCCGGTGCCGCCGGTGTGGCCTGCGCCCGGTTCTTCATCGAGTTGGGAGTCGACCCGGCCAACGTCCTGATGACCGACCAGCGGGGCGTGATCCACTCGGGACGCGACGACCTGACCGAGGTCAAGCAGGAGTTCGCAGTCGACACCGACGCTCGGACCCTGGAAGACGCAATGGAAGGGGCGGATGCCTTCATCGGAGTCTCGGTTGCCGGGATCGTCACCAAGGAGATGATCCAGTCGATGGCCGACACCCCGATCGTTTTCGCTCTCGCCAACCCCGACCCTGAGATCACCTATCCCGACGCCAAGGCAGCCCGCGAAGACGTGATCATGGCCACCGGTCGTTCCGACTATCCAAACCAGGTCAACAACGTCCTGGGGTTCCCCTTCATCTTCCGTGGAGCTCTGGACGTGCGCTCGCGAGGCGTGTCGGAGAAGATGAAAGTGGCCGCGGCGCGCGCTCTCGCCGAGCTGGCGCGTCAGCCGGTGCCCGACTCGGTGCTGCGCGCCTACGACCTCGAACATCTCGCCTTTGGCCCCGATTACCTCATTCCCAAGCCGTTCGACCCCCGGGTGTTGTGGACCGTCGCGCCGGCGGTGGCGGAGGCGGCCATGGACGAAGGGCTGGCACGCGTCCACATCGAGGACATGGCGGTCTACAAAGACGAGCTCCAATCGCGGTTCAACGCCTCGTATGGCCTGATCAATGCCATCACCACCCGGGCGATGGAACAGCCCAAGCGGGTGGCCTATCCACATGCCAACGACATTCGCATCATCAGGGCGGCGCGGCGGGTCAAAGACGAGGGGATCGGCAGTCCGGTCCTGATCGGCCCTGCCGGTGAGATCGCCTCGCTTGCCGAGGCTGCGGGCATCTCCCTCGACAGCATGGAGGTCGTCGACCCCGCCGACGAGGGATCCGATCGCAAGCGCTACGCCATGGTGCTCGAGGAGCTGCGCCGTGACCGTGGGCTGTCGCTCCACGACGCCGATCGCCTTGTGCGCGATCCCAACATGTACGCCTGTCTCATGGTCCGGGAGGGAGCCGCGGATGCTGTTCTGGGAGGGTTGAACACCTTCTATCCCGAAACGATCAGACCTGCTCTCCAGGTGCTGAAGGTGGAGGAGGGACGCTCCATCGTGTCCTCGCTCTACATCGTCGTCGTGGGAGGCCGCCCCTACTTCCTCACGGACTGCGCCGTCAACATCCAGCCCACCGCCGAGCAGCTCGCCGAGATCGCCCTGGCTGCTGCCAAGACCGCCGAGGAGGAGTTCGACCGGGAGCCGCGGGTGGCCTTCATCAGCTATTCCGACTTCGGCTCGGCAGGCGGCGAGGAGCCGGCTCGGGTGAGACGGGCCCTGGAGATCTTCCGCGCCGCCCGTCCCGACGTGGCTGCCGACGGGGAGATGCAGGCCGATTCCGCGGTGGTCCCCGAGCTCATGGCCTCGCGCAGCCCCGACGGATCGCTGGGACGGGCGGCGAATGTGCTGGTGTTCCCCAATCTGACCGCGGCCAACTCCTCGTACAAGCTGCTCAACCGACTCGGCGGAGCAGAAGTCATCGGGCCCATCCTCAGCGGGCTCTCGAAGACCGTTCACGTCCTCCAGCGTGACGCCTCGGTGACCGATGTGGTCAACATGACGGCCATCGCGGTGGCCGAGGCGCAACGTCGTGTGGCGAGCTAGCCCGATGCGGCTGGGGCTTATCGATTCCGCGTAGGTTCGGAACGATGAACCACACCAAGTACACGGTCACAGCCCATCTCGAGGTTCCCGTTGAGCTCGACGCCGAGCGACATCCTGCCGAGTTGGTTCGAGCGGTCACCCAGAAGCTAGAGAGGGGTCTCGGGGAGCATGTAGACCCCCAGGACTGGCTGAGCCTGGACGGAGGCCGCATCACCGACGCGGTGAAGGTGACCGGGATCGTTGTCCGCCATTCCAACGGAGCAGTGGTGGTCACTTCAGGAACCGCGGTCGAGCAATAGGAGCACCGGGAACACGTTTCACCAGGTGACAGCCCAGGAACCAGGCTGGTGTCACCCAGGTGGGGCTAGCGCGGTTTCCAGTACTCCTCGTAGTGGACGTTGCCGCGGCGACGGCGATGATCGAGCGTGAAGCCACGCTCGTGGAGGACCTCACACGCACCCCGGGTCTCCGGGAAGTGCATCGTCCCGGCATCGTCCCAGCGGGGCAGGCCGATCATCTGAGGATTGCCGCACAAGAACACCTGGGTCGTTTCGGGGTCCAATCGCTCACCGAGCTCACGGTCGACTCCGCCGCTCTCCAGCAGGTCCTGGATGTAGACCTTGCCGTCCCTGTTGCCCGGCTCGCGGGTGGTCAAGGCCAGGTATCGGTAGTGGGGGTAGGTCTCTTGGAGCAGCTCGTGCCGGTCTAGGTACGCCAGGTCCCGTTGATAACGGACGCAGACGACGTTGAGGATGCGTGCATCGTGGCCCCGTCGGAGCAGCTCGGCAGTCATCTGATTCTGCGGTGCCTCTCCGGTCCCGGTGCTGACAAAGACCACGTGTTGGGTGGGCTGGACCCCGTCCAGGGTGTAGCGGCCGGCGAGCTTCCGGCCCAGGTAGATCCGGTCGCCCACCTGTTTGGCGAAGACCCGGGGGGTGAGGGCGGGAATCCTCGTGCCGTCCGGTTCGACGAGGACGATGTAGAACTCGAGCTCGTCGGGATGGCGAGGCACCAGCTCTCCGTCGTCTCCCAGGATCGAGCTCGAGAGCGAATACGAGCGGCGAGCCAGCTTCCCGAACTGCGAGGGATGGGAGGCGAAGTCCTCGGAGACATCGTCGACTCGAGGCTCCCAATATCCCAAGGCGAGCGCTGCATACTGGCCCGGCTCGTAAGGCGAGACCGGCTCGTCCGGCTCGACATGCATCACCCACAGGCCGGCGTGCTGGTCCCGGATCCGGGTGATGGTGGCGTTGTAGTGGCGGTCGCGGAGTCGGTCCAGGTGCTCGGGCGACGTGTCCCCACCCGGGAACACCGATGTGGCGGGTTTGGTTTGGTCAGACATGGATCCTGAAGTCAAAGAGGCAATGGATCGTGGTGGGATCGCCGACATCACGACGATCGGCCGGAAGACCGGCCAGCCTCGCCGCATCGAGATCTACTTCCATCAGTTCGACGGGGAGTACTACTTGACCGGTCGTCACGGGCGCAAGCGGGACTGGGAGGCAAACATCATCGCCAACCCGAAATTCACTCTTCATCTGAAACGAGGTGTCGCCGACGACGTCCCGGTGGTGGGAGAGCCCGAGCCGGATCCGGAGGAAAGGGCTCGGGTTCTCCGCCGCGCCCTGGTCGAGAGCTGGGACTCACCTCCCGACCAGGTCGAGGCGAGCCTCCACAAGTGGGTGGAGGGCTCGCCCTTCATCAGATTCAGACCCGTCTAGATCTCTCCTGCCTTCTCTCCGACGTCCTTCATTCCCAATCCGAGCAGGACGAAGACGACGCCCATGAGAATGGCCATCGCAGCCACCCCGAAGGCGACCACCGAGGTGAACAGCGAGGACTGGAGGAACGCCGAGTTCATCGCCACCTGCCGGAGGGGGTCTTCCCGGTCGAGTTCGGCGTAGGTGAGCCCGCCGGTGGTCTCCAGGGTATGGAGCTCGATCACCTTGGCCTGACAGTAGGCGCTGAGCGGCCCGTTGACCGTGCTTCCCTCGAGACAGCCGTCCTCGGCGACGGTGATGTTCTGGTCGGCGAGGGTGTTGCTCACCATGATCCAGGTTCCGAGACCTCCGAGGATCAGGATCACACCGAGGATGACTGACGAGATGTAAGCGGTCTTACGCATTGCATTCCTTTCTAGCGGTGCTGGCTGAGGACACTACGTGGTTTGCGGGTCCTGGTGTGACGGGCGAAAGTCCCGATTAGGAGGGGTACTTGGGCAGGGGACGAGCTTCACGGCACAAGGCCGCCCGATCGTCTCAGGCGGCCTTGTGGTGGGATTGGCCTTGATCGAGGTGCCGATCCGGTCTCACGGACAACGGCCGCGACCGCCTTGAAAGGCGTTTTCGTCGCTGCGATCTCGCTTGTTCGATTCGTTTCTCGCTCAGCAGCTTGCTGAGCCTCTGGTCTAGGTAGTTCATGTGATTCCTCGTCTAGGAGACGCGGGCAGCTGGTTTGGACGCCGCTCTCCATGGGATGGGTCGATCCGACCGAGAGTCGAGCGCCGATGGGGGCTCGGGGTCGGAGATCGCTGGTGCTGCTCTCGGCTAGCCCGTGTGCCCGACCCGGAGCCAGGTGGAGCCGGCCGACATCGCGGTGGGGAAGATCTGGGGCATGTCGGTCACCTCCAATCGGTAGCTGTGTGGAACAGGGGAAGGTATTGAGCGTGAGGACATCCCGTCAAGGGAATTAATCGGTTGCCTGTGGAGTGGCTGAGGCGGACAGGAGTCCCCGCCAGCTACCGTTGTGGCCTCTCACGAGTTGCGAAGACCGGGGGGGGGGCATTCTTTCGCTGTGGCCACCTTCGCCGCCCCAGGGGTGGCCGTGGCCACGGTGGTCGACCCGGAGGTGAAGGTGGTGGTGTGGGGCAACCCGGTCAACACCAACAGCCCGATCGCGGAGAGCAACCCAGCGGGGTCAGTCTTGCGTCACATCACCGCCATGAGCCGTCTCGACTAACCGGGCGCCCAACGCCGCCATCGATTACCTAAGGAACTGGAGATGGACACCCTGAAGGGCGGCTGGGTGTCGATGGAGTGTATTTCAGATGCTCCTACGGGATCCCGGATGGCCTGGTCTCCCTCGTCGGTCCGCTGTGTTGCGCGTGACGGTCGCCGGGAGATCCTCCAGGACCCGGAGATCGCCGACTACTCCCGATCCAAGATCGACGCCTCGGTCGCCGAGCTCGAGGAGTAGCGGGAGGCTCGTAGTGGACCTGGGGTGGATCTGGGAGCGTGTACTCGGTGTGCTGCTCCACATATCGGCACGCACACTCGTCATCCAACATCGAGAGGGCCAGTCAGCGACCCGGCCCTCTCGATGGGTCTGTGGGCAACGTTGGCCCAGTTCGTCGGCTCTGCACCGCCGAGGTCGCAACCCAACTTGTCGGCGACCTTCTCGCGATAGAAGCCTCTTATCGTTACTTGTCTCGTGCAGCCACGGACACGATTTGTCCCTTACCCGGCTGGGACGGGGTGTCCTTAGCCACGCAGCTCACGTACTGGCCGTGGTTATAGCCGCCCTCGCAGTTGTCGGAGGCGACGACCACGTAGGTAGCAGAGACCTCGCCCGTGTGCTTGAAGTCATTCGGGCCCCCGTGACTGGAACTGCTAAACGATGCGGTGATGGTGTGAGTGCCTTCTCCGTAATCCATCCAAGTTGCTTGCCAGGTCCATATGCCGTCATCGCCTTCGCCTGCACACTGGGGATAGCCGGGATCCATCACGACAGTGCCTGCATCGGGCTGGAGCACAGCAACGAGGGTGATGTCCCCGTCGAGCCCACACCCGCTGGGGCCGAAGGTTCCACTTAGCACTGTCGTCTGTTCGGTTATCACCGTGCCCGAGTCTGGTGAAATGGTGGCGGTGGGGACCGAAAAGTCGTGAGCTAATGCCACCGCACCCATTGCCGTCACCAACGCCAACCCCAGAGGTACCGCCCGCCCAATGAGACGTGTCTTGCGGCTCCGCGGCCGCGGCGACACGTGCCTACCCCTACTTAACATACTTGCCTCCTACTTCCGCCCCGGGGTTTTTCGAGCCCCGAGTCCCTGGTTTCACCACGCTCCGTGGTGAGCGACTTCTAACCGCGCGCAGGCTATGACCAACCCCCAAGTCGGCTAATAGGCCTACCGGCCCCTTTTCGATACCATCTACCCAAGCCCGGCGTGGTTCCGTCGGCCTCGGAGTGCAGCAGCAGTCTCCAACTCGCGCCGGCTCATCACCCCGAGTTCTCCAGGATGTTGCGCACATGAGTGTCCGCGGTCGCGGGGGAGCTGTAGAGGGTCACAGAGAGATCTCCTTGTCGGTTCCCTCGGCGATGACTTCCGGCACCTCCAGCTACCGGGAGGTGAAGCCGAAGTCGTCGAACGAGACACGACGGAAGAGACGCTCGGGGAGGACCGAGACGATGCAGTTGCCTCCGCAGCAATCCCCCTATCCGGCGATGAATGCCGCGGCGCAAAGGCCGATGGGCTCGGTCAACAGCGACTGGACCAGTACCTGACGGAAACGTGATGAGGAACCGGGTTCCCGATTCGGGTAGCGCTGATGGCTGGGCTCGAAGAACCCAATCGAATCAGGGCAGACAGGTTGGCGGAGGCGGACGGGAATCGAACCCGCCAGAGACCGTGTCGGCCTCTCACCGGTTTTGAAGACCGGGGGACCCACCAGGCGTCCGTACGCCTCCTCGGGTGGACTCGGGAAAGCGTAGGCCCTCCACAGGCTTGGCCCGTACCTGCCCGTAGTCGGGCCATCTGCGCTCGTGCTGGTCCGGGTGCGCCATGGCTGGATGTGTTTGGGAACCATCCCGGGGGTATATACGCTCTAATGAACATGCCGGAAAGAAGCTTCGGGCGCATGGTGCGCTACCGGCGCACCAAACTCGGCCTCAGCCAGGCAAAGCTCGGAGAGCTGGTGGGCCGCTCCACCGCGACCATCCGATCGTGGGAGCGTGACAAGACTCGTCCCGGCGACGAGAAAGTGCTCTCCGCTCTCGCCGCCGTCCTGGGTCTCAGCGAGCGGCAGCTGTTCGAAAAGGCCGAGGTAGACCCACCTGCGGTGGAGACCAGCCCCACCGTCGAGCAGGCGCTGGCGACCCTTTCGCCGGTCGAAGAAACCAACGACCTCCCCCATGGGAAGGAAGGCGAACCCCTGGGCCCCCCCAGGGGTAGCGAGCCGATTTCGGTACCGCAGACCCCACCGCCGCTTTCGGTCATGGTGGGTGCGGTCCCGTCTGATGCCCAGGCAACGTCCCATGATGAGGGCGACGAGATCTCCAAATCGGACACACCGGCCTACGTCGCCCCACCCGAGCCCTATGTCCAGACCCCTCTGGTTCCGGCACTGGCCGATGTGTCCTATGTCGAGGATCCAGGCCAGCGTCAGATGTACCGGGTTCGCTCGCTCGCCACGTTGGTCGGGTTCGTGGCCCTGGTGGTCGCTTTCGTGTGGGCGCTCGGTGAGGGCGTCGGGGCGCTTGGAGTCTGGTGGGAAGAGTTCTTCGGGAACCTCAGGCTCTAGCACCCGGGGGTCCCCCGGATCGCAGCGATGACCGGAATTCGGTTCCTCCATCTCCACATCTGTGGCAGAATCTGGTCACCAGAGAAAGGAGGTGGTCCGAACTTGCATGAATGTTTCAGGACTCTGGAGGTGGCCAAGCGCTGAGCGGCGCTGACCGCTGATGCGCCG